>JAZQZN010000027.1:0-28317 GCA_045634045.1 Candidatus Enterocola sp.
TTAAGTATATAAGATATTATAATAACGATAGAATTAAGTTGAGGCTAAATGGAAAAAGCCCGGTAAAATACCGAGCTTTATACCAATCTAGAGTTGCCTCTTGATAATGTTAACCGTCCAACTTTTGGGGGTCACATCAAACTGGGTGCTTTTTTGTATTACATGGGGATGCGGTTTTTGTGGCGTTGCCTGATGTCGTTGAAGCGTAGGTATGAACGCAATAGTAGGGTCAATACCCATGGCAAAACAGCCAAATTAAAGTGCTGTGGCAGTATTGGCATCAGGATGATAAATGCCAAGAACATAAAGGTCGCACTCAAATAGAACAGCCCATTTATTTTCTTTAGGAAGGGGAAAATACAAGCAATGAGTGGAAAGAATGACAAGGGATTCATCCACAAAACATTGTAGTTTTCGCCTGTAAATGGATGTTGCGAAAAGAACAATAGAAACGAAATGAGTACACCGCCCAAAGCATTGATGGTAAATAGTACCGTATCAAAGATTTCTAAGTAAACGGTGTGTTGGCGCAAAAAGAACGAGGCAAACAGCGCAAAAAATAGCAATAGGTAGGCGCATAGCGTAGGTGAGAACCAGGTAAAGCTATCTTCACGTGTTTGTGGTACCAATCGGAAAGTGGCACTGCATAGCGGTCTTAATTGCGTGCTATCTTGTAGCTTGGAGGAAGCATAGGTATTGCCCAGCATTTCGGGCAAGAAAAGCATTTCACGTTGCGATGCGGTTTTGTCGGCATCGCTACCCAAACACAAGTCAAAGCCCAATTGCGACCAAGGTGCATTTTCGGTGTAGAGCATCAATGATTCCCTAAAACTGTACGAATCCACGTGGGTGGGGTAAGTCATTTTGCTGTTGACCGACATTTCTACAATATCGCGCACTTTGGTTGCGCAGTTGTTATAAATGAAATTGTAGCGATATTCTCGGTTTTCGGGCAGCAGGTTTTCGTCCAAACGCGACAAAATTGCTGCTTTTTCTTGCGTAGTTAGGTTGAGCGTACTTTGTGTAACCGCCGATCCCCTCGCTGAGTAGGCGTACAAAAACGATGTGGTATGCGTAATGCCTACCATGTAATCGGTTTTGCCTCTTACAAAGCGCGAAATAAAGTTAGGTTGTTCAAAATCGAATAGGCCGTAGTTAACCACCCAATCAATCCCATTAGAAGGATCGCAAATACGGATGCCTGTATGCCCAAAGAGTTCATAAATCAATTCTCCAGGTGAGCAGGTGAGTAGCGATATTTGGGTACTATCAGGGTTGATGGGTTTGCCTATAAACGTGGTAGCTTGTAGGCAACTCCAACTTCCCAATAGTATCATTAGTGTGAGCAATAATTTCTTCATACCATCATAAAATGCAGTGCGAAGATAGCATATTTTTGTTTTTATAGCAAATTGCTTGCCAATTCAGATAGGTAACTTCTTTCGCCTTTAATCAAGTTGACGTGGGCAAATAGGTCTTGGCCTTTCATCTTGTCGATGGTATATACCAAGCCATTCGATAGCATATCCAAGTAAGGATGGTCAATTTGTTGTACATCGCCCGTAAATACCACCTTGGTATTTTCCCCTGCACGGGTGATGATGGTTTTGATTTCGTGGGGCGTTAAGTTTTGTGCCTCGTCAACAATGATGTAAGCATCCGAAAGGCTTCTACCTCTAATAAATGCCAACGCTTCAATGACCAGTTGTCCGCTGTGTTGCATTTCGTTAATGGCGTTGATTTCGCGACTTTCGGCACTGAATTGATGCTTAATTACGTTCAGGTTGTCGAACAGGGGTTGCATGTAGGGAGCAACTTTGTCCTTTTCAGTACCAGGCAAAAAACCCAAATCTTTGTTTGCCAATGCCACAATAGGTCGTGCCAATAGGATTTGTTTGTAGGTAGTTGATTTTTCGAGGGCTGCAGCCAAAGCCAAGAGGGTTTTGCCTGTACCTGCCTTGCCTGTGATGCACACCAGTTTAATGTCATCGTTGAGTAGGGCATTGAGGGCAAAGGTTTGTTCTGCATTGCGTGGCTCGATGCCGTATGTGCGTTCTTTCTGTACTTTTACTACGCAATCTAACTCATGGTCGTAGCGTGCCATGATGCTGTTGCGTTCACTTTTTAGGATGAAATATTGGTTGGGGAGCAAATCTTTTTTGAAAGGAAGACTATCGGCAGATACGCCTGCAGCTGTACTATACATGCGGTCAATCAACTCGCCGTCGATTCCTTCGAAGGTCTCTTGTTCTTTATCAAAAATATCTTTGCTAGTAATTTTGTCATTAAAGTAGTCTTCCGCCAACAATCCAACAGCACGTGCTTTCATGCGTAGGTTGATGTCTTTGGTTACCAAAATGGTTTTTTGATTGGGATGTGCTTCTTGTACAGCTTCTGTGGTAGCCAAAATGCGGTGGTCTGGAGTGCGCTCCATAAAGGCATTGGCAATGTTGGCAGACATTTCTTTGGTCAATACAACGTACAACCTGCCCAATCCTTCTCCAATTTGTGCTCCTTTCTCAAAAAAATCGTTGCTGATCACGATGCTATCCATCTCACGGGCAAACTGACGCGCATTGTAGTTGATTTCTTCGTTGCCCTTTTTGAATTTATCCAACTCTTCCAATACCACAATGGGTATGTAAACATCGTTTTCCTGAAAGTTGTAGATACATTTGTAATCATGTAAAATAACATTGGTATCCAGAACAAAATTCTTTTTCGCTCCCATAGTCATGATTTTTAAAGTTTGTGTTTGTAAATTTAGCAAAAAAAAGCAGATTTCTGTACTTTTGTATGATTTTTTTATGAACATATGGATTACCAACAAACCCTTCAATACCTATACGTAAAAACGCCTGCTTTTCAGCAAGTGGGACAGTCTGCCTATAAACCAGGATTAGACAATGTTGTCGCTTTGGCTGATGCCTATGAACATCCATATCGTGCCTATAAAACCATTCATGTGGCAGGTACAAATGGCAAGGGCTCTGTGTCGCATACTTTGGCCGCCATACTGCAAGCGCAAGGTTACAAGGTGGGTTTGTACACTTCTCCGCATTTGCGCGATTTCTCGGAGCGTATTCGTGTCAATGGTCAGCCCATTTCGCCTGAATACGTCGTCGATTTTGTCGAAAAATCGTCAAGTATCATCGAACAGTTGAATCCATCGTTCTTTGAAATTACCACCATGATGGCGTTTTCGTACTTCAAAGAGCAAGCTGTTGATGTGGCTGTGATTGAAGTGGGGTTGGGTGGTCGCTTGGATAGTACCAACATCATTACACCGATACTTAGTATCATTACCAATGTAAGTTTTGACCACGTGTCGTTGCTAGGCGATACCTTGGAAAAAATTGCCTACGAAAAGGCAGGTATCATCAAGCCTGGCGTGCCTGCTGTTGTAGGTGAGGCACCTCAATCGCTTCGTAGTATTTATACCAGTAAAGGTTCACCTGTAGTATTTGCCGAAGATACGCCAGTAAGTTCGCTTCCTTTTGCACTAAAAGGTGAGTGCCAACGATTCAACAAGAAAACGATTTTGTCGGCCGTAGCATTGTTGCGCAATGTTATGCCCATTTCGGACGATGCCGTGGCTACAGGCCTACTGAAAGTGGTTGAAATGACAGGATTGTTAGGACGATGGCAAACCTTGGGCGAAAATCCACGCATCATAGCCGATACGGGTCATAACGAAGCGGGCATTCGACTCATTGCCCAGCAGTTGCAAACGCTTACCTATACCAACTTGCGCATGGTAATTGGAGTGGTCAACGACAAAGACGTGTCGGCCATGCTCTCGCTCTTGCCGCGCAATGCCATCTACTATTTCACCAATGCACAAATTCCACGTGCCTTGTCGGCCGATGCCTTGCAGGCAAAAGCAGCATCGTATGGTTTACACGGAAACACCTATGCCAGCGTACAAGAGGCATTGCAAGCCGCTAAAAACGATGCTGCATCAACCGATGTTATTTTTGTAGGGGGTAGTAACTTTACCGTTGCCGAAGTCGTATAAACGGCGGTAGGTAGGGTAGTTGGGTGGTTAAAAAGTGAAGCCGTGGGGAGTCGAACCCCAATCGAAAGAACCGGAATCTTTTATTCTATCCATTGAACTACGGCTCCAAGGGTTTGTGGAGTGCAAAAATAATACTTTTTTTCTGTAAATACCGTTATGCGCTGTGGCAGAAATCAATTTAATTTGTATTTTTGCATCCGTAAAATAGAATCATTATGTCGCAACTCATTTTGCCTAAAAATTATAAGTCTCCATTGGACTTGCGTCAAACCGAATTGGCGATCAAGTGTGTTAAAGATTTCTTTCAAAGCAACTTGTCTGCCGAATTGCGTTTGCGTCGTGTAACTGCACCTTTGTTTGTGCTAAAAGGAATGGGAATCAATGACGATTTAAATGGCATTGAACGTCCTGTAACCTTTCACATCAAAGACCTAAACGAAGCGCAAGCTGAAGTGGTACATTCGTTGGCGAAATGGAAACGCATCACCCTTGCTGACTACGGCATCGAAAAAGGGTATGGTTTGTACACCGATATGAATGCCATTCGTGCCGACGAAGAATTGGATAACATCCACTCGTTATACGTTGACCAATGGGACTGGGAGTTGGTGATTGACGAAAGCCAACGCACCGTTGCATTCCTAAAAGATGTGGTGCGTCGTTTGTATGCCGTTATGGTGCGTACAGAATATGCGTTGTACGAAATGTTCCCTTCTATTACTCCTATTTTGCCTGCTGATATTTTCTTTATCCATGCAGAAGAATTGTTGCAACGCTATCCCGATAAAACAGCCAAAGAACGTGAAAACTTGATTACCAAAGAATACGGTGCTGTGTTTATTATGGGCATTGGAGGTAAACTTTCGAATGGCGAAAAACACGACGGCCGTGCTCCCGACTATGACGACTGGACCACTCCTAACGAAGATGGTTTTATGGGCTTAAACGGTGACCTTTTGGTATGGGATGAGTTGTTGGGTCAAGCATTGGAATTGTCGTCGATGGGTATCCGTGTTGACAAAACCGCATTGGCACGTCAGCTGGAAATGACTGGTCAGCAAGACCGCATGCAATACTACTACCACAAACGCTTAGACGAAGGTTCTTTGCCACTTACCTTGGGCGGTGGTATTGGTCAGTCTCGTTTGTGCATGTTCATGCTTCGCAAAGCACACTTGGGTGAAATCCAATCGAGCATCTGGCCCGAAGACATGCGTCAAGCCTGCAAAGCCGCTGGCATCCAATTGTTGTAAAATGCAATGATTAGCCCTGTTATGCCATAGAGTAAGTTCAGATACAAAAAAATCGAGAGGATCCTCTCGATTTTTTTTGTACATTATCGGTTAGTTAAATCTTTACTTCAATCCCATTTCCATGAGGTAGCGTTCGGCTTCGATGGCGGCTTTGCAACCACTGCCAGCTGAGGTAATGGCTTGGCGGTAAATTGGGTCAGCAACGTCGCCTGCAGCATAGATACCTTCGATGTTGGTTTTGGGCGATGAACCTTCTGTTTTAATGTAACCTACTTCGTCCATATCAATGTAGGGTTTGAAGATTTTTGAGTTGGGTTGGTGACCGATGGCCAAGAAGAAACCGTCAATGTCAATGTGTACGTTTTCTTCCCCTTCTTCGCCTTTGTTCTTCACAAGGTCTGCACCTTCTACTACGCCGTCACCGGTCAATCCAAGGGTTTGGTGCTTGTACAAAATGGTAATGTTTTCTTTGTTTTTAACGCGGTCTTGCATTACTTGAGATGCACGTAATACGTCGCGGCGTACAATCAAATAAACGTGTTTACAAAGCGATGCAAGGTACATGGCTTCTTCACAAGCGGTATCGCCACCACCTACGACTGCCACTACTTTCTTTCTGTAGAAGAACCCGTCGCAAGTTGCACAAGCCGAAACGCCAGAGCCTGCATATTTTGCTTCGTCTGCCAATCCTAAGTACTTGGCTGATGCACCTGTAGCAATAATAACGGTATGCGCCAATAGGGTGGTACTGCCGTCGATGGTAACCTTGTAAGGTTTTTCTGAAAAGTTAACTTCGGTAGCAATGCCCCAACGAATGTCCGCACCAAAGCGTAAGGCTTGTTGGCGCAAATCGTCCATCATTTGCACGCCAGTGGTACCTTGTGGATAGCCAGGAAAGTTTTCAATTTCGGTGGTAGTGGTCAATTGTCCGCCAGGTTGGATGCCTTCGTACACCACTGGATTTAATCCAGCGCGCGATGCGTAGATGGCAGCGGTAAGTCCTGCTGGACCCGAACCCAATATAAGGCAGTTTAAAACATTTTGTTGTTCCATAGTTATCTGATGTCTATAATTTGTGCTTTGGGGTATTTTTTTAGGTCAAAATACAGCTCTTTGTCGCTGTAATTTTTATTGACCTCAATTTTTAAAATATCAATGGTGTTGACCATGCCATTTTTGCCATGGGTGCTAATCTGAATCGGCATATAGGTTTTGGCGTCAATGGTGAGCGATAGCTTAAAATAGTCTTCGCTTCTGTCTTCTGGATACAAGTTGATGATGGCAACCTCTTTACCATTGCGGGTGGTAAATTCAGGCTTAGGAATTTGAAATCCTTCGTTGTAGTTGCTCATGATTTGTGTTGGATCCATGTCGCTGATTTCGCTTTCGGCTGGTTTGCTAATGGTGATTTCGTTTACATCGGGTTGGTAGATGTACAGCGTGGTACCATCAAAATTCATGGTAGCAAACGATGTTGAAAGCACGAAACGTTTGTCGCGTGTTTTTAGGGTTCCTTCAACCGATTGTTTTTGTCCGCTTTGGGCATCATCAATGCTGATGCGTAGGCTCAACTCGGTGCCAGTAGATTGTTTGTAAATCGACGAGGTTTTGTCCAATAGTTCAATGGCGGTGGCATCGACCGTAGCCATTACCAATAGGGTTTGCAACAGGCAAACAAGACTAATCAGTAGTTTTTTCATGCTATTTCTTTTTTTGAACCGACCATCCAAATTTGCCGATTCTGTTTCCTAACTGATAGTATTGACCGTGGCTATAGGCCAAAAGTTTAGCGGCTTGCAGGTCAAAAGCATCGGTTTCGGGGTCAATGTATTGGGTATCGGCTTGTACGTTTACCACTTTGGCAATAAACATATCGTGCGTACCTAATTCCTTTATTTCGACTACTTCACACTCAATGTTGAGTGGTGATTCTACAATAATGGGTGCTTTAACGCATTGTGCAGGTGCTGCAGTCAATTTCATGGCCTCAAACTTGTTTACGTCTTTCCCCGATTTTACGCCGCACCAGTCGGTGGCATAGGCAAGGGCTTCTGTTGTCAAGTTGAGTACAAAACAGCCGCTGTTTTTAATCAAATCATACGAGTGGCGCGATTTGCGTACCGAAATGTAGCACATAGCAGGGTCCGAACAGATGGTACCTGTCCAACTTACGGTAATGATGTTGTAGTCTTCGGGCTTTTCGCCACAGCTAACCATAAGGGCAGGCAATGGATAAATCAACGTGCCTGGTTTCCAGTTTACTTTGCTCATTTTAGAATGCAGTCTTCGCGGTTAATAACTCGTTCGCAATAGTGGCATTTAACGGTGCCTTTTTCTGCATCCAATAAATGGAAGTGAGTAGGAACGTGCTCTTTGTTGGTAACGCACATTGGATTAACGCATTGCAATACGTCTACAATATCTTCTGGGATGGCCAAACGGATTTTGTCTACCACTTGGTAATCCTTAATGATGTTGATGTGGGCATTGGGAGCAATAATGGCCAACTTGTTGAGCTCTTCTGCATCCAAATACCTGTCGGCAATTTTCAATACGCCTTTGCTGCCTAATTTTTCGCTGCGTAGGTTGTTGCCAATGGTAATTTTGTCTTCGGTTTCGTCTAAATGCAACAAACTTACTACCTTAAACAGCCTGTTGGCGGGAATATGGTCGATTACGGTGCCGTTTTCCAAGGCACGTACTACTAATTCTGTTTTACTTGCTTTCATATAATAATGATTAAACTCCTAACTATTTAGACTAATCCTAAGATGGAGCAAATAACGGCTTGACGAGCATAAACACCGTTTTTAGCTTGCTCAAAATAGTATGCTTTGGGGTTGTTGTCTACGTCTTCGGCAATTTCGGTAAGACGTGGAAGTGGATGCAAAATGCGCAAATTGTCTTTTGTGCCTTCCAACATGCTATTGTGCAACGAGTAGGTATTGCGTACTTTTTCGTATTCAACAGGATCGGTAAAACGTTCTTGTTGTACACGTGTCATGTACAAAATGTCCGATTCTTTTAGAATACGGTTCATGTCTTCGTATTCGTGGTACTCGATGCCGTTTTCTTTGCAGAAGGTTTTGTATTGATCAGGAATACGCAACTCAGGTGGCGATACAAAATTGTAGCGTGGGTTAAAGTAGCGCATAGCCATGAGCAGCGAGTGTACGGTACGACCGTATTTTAAGTCGCCCACCATGCTAATGGTAAGGTCGTTGAGCGTGCCTTGTGTTTTCTTAATCGAATACAAGTCCAGCATGGTTTGAGTGGGGTGTTGGTTGGCACCGTCACCGGCATTGATAACAGGTACACTGGCCACTTCCGATGCGTAACGGGCAGCACCTTCAACGGGGTGTCGCATGATGATTAAGTCAACGTAATTGCTCACCATTTTAATGGTATCTTTGAGGCTCTCTCCTTTCGATGAGCTGGATGTAGCTGCATCCGAAAAACCAATAACACGACCACCCAAACGGTTTACTGCAGTTTCGAAGCTAAGGCGGGTGCGGGTTGAGGGCTCAAAAAACAAGGTGGCTACCAATTTTCCTTCCAACAACTTGGTGTTGGGATTGCTTTCAAATTGTGCTGCCACATCCAAGATTCGCAAAATGTCTTCTTTGCTGTAATCTGTAATGGATACTAAACCATTGCTTTTCATAGTAATTGGTGCTTATGAGGTTATACGTGTCTTTTCAAAAAGATGCGATGCCAGTTTGGCATCGCATAAAATTATTATACCAATTTGTGGATAATCAAACCTGAACGCAATTTAGGTTCGAACCAAGTGGTTTTAGGAGGCATGATATTGCCAGTGTCGGCAATGTCGATAAGTTGTTTCATTGATACTGGATAAAGTGCCAAAGCCACTTTCATTTCGCCACTGTCAACGCGTTTTTTCAACTCGCCCAAACCACGGATACCGCCTACGAAGTCGATGCGTTTGTCGCTACGCAAGTCTTTGATGCCCAAAATTTCGTCCAAAATTAGGTTCGACGAAATGGTTACGTCCAACACGCCAATAGGGTCGTTGTCGTTATAGGTACCTTCTTTTGCAGTTAGTGAATACCAACGACCCGAAAGGTATAGTGAGAAATTGTGCAATGCATTGGGTTTGTAGATTTCTTCGCCCATGTCTTTTACTTCAAAGTTGGCAGCAAGGGCAGCAAGGAATTCTTCGTCCGACAAACCATTAAGGTCTTTTACTACGCGGTTGTAGTCAATGATGTTCAATTGGTTGTCTGGAAAGCATACAGCCAAGAAATAGTTGTATTCTTCATCACCTTGGTGGTTAGGGTTTTGACGGCGTTTTTCGTCGCCAACCAAAGCAGCTGCTGCACTACGGTGGTGACCGTCAGCAATGTACATAGAAGGAATAGCTGCAAATAGTTCGGTGATGCGAGCAATGGTTGCTTCGTTGTCGATGATCCAGAAATGGTGACCAAAGCCGTCAGGAGCAACAAAATCGTATTCAGGAGTTTTGGCAGTTACTTCTGCAACAATGGCATCAATTTCGTCTTGATGAGGATAGGCAAAGAACACTGGCTCAACGTTAGCGTTGTTAACACGCACGTGTTTCATGCGGTCTTCTTCTTTGTCGCGACGAGTAAGCTCGTGTTTTTTGATGTTGCCAGTCATGTAATCTTCTACCGCAGCACAAACTACCAAACCGTATTGTGTACGTCCGTTCATGGTTTGTGCATACACGTAGTAGTTTTCTTTTTCGTCTTGCAACAACCAGCCGTTGTCTTGGAATTTTTGGAAATTTTCAGCGGCTTTGGTGTAAACAGCAGGATCGTGTTCGTCGGTACCAATAGGGAAATCAATCTCTGGTTTAATGATGTGGTACAACGATTTTTCGTTACCTTCGGCTTCTGCACGTGCTTCTTCCGAGTTAAGTACGTCGTATGGACGAGAAGCAACTTGTTCTACAAGCGCTTGTGGAGGGCGAATGCCCTTAAATGGTTTGATAACTGCCATAGCGTTTTATTTTTATTTACATGTTTACAAAGT
This sequence comes from Candidatus Enterocola sp., assembly GCA_045634045.1. Classification (GTDB taxonomy): domain Bacteria; phylum Bacteroidota; class Bacteroidia; order Bacteroidales; family Paludibacteraceae; genus Enterocola. Next base: position 10,288 of record JAZQZN010000027.1, read on the forward strand.
TAGCAAAATCTTATGCTTTAAGCAATCATTGCTTTGATAATGTCAATAATTTCTTGTCCCAATGCATCTGCTTCTTGCATGGTAGCGGCTTCTGAGTAGATGCGGATAATGGGTTCGGTGTTGGATTTGCGTAGGTGTACCCATTTGGTAGGGAAGTCAATTTTTACACCGTCGATGTCGTTGATCTCTTCGTTGGCAAATTTTTCCTTAACACGTTCCAAAATAGCATCCACATCAATGTCGGGAGTAAGGTCGATGCGTTGTTTAGAAATAAAGTAGGGAGGATAGGTAGCGCGTAGCTCCGATACTTTGATGTTCTTGTGTGCCAAGTGGCTCAAGAACAAAGCAATGCCTACCAATGCATCGCGGCCATAGTGGCTTTCTGGATAGATAACACCACCATTGCCTTCGCCACCAATCACGGCGCCAGTTTCTTTCATTTTGGTTACTACGTTTACTTCGCCTACAGCCGCAGCTTGGTAGCTGCCACCGTGCATGCGGGTTACATCGCGCAAAGCACGTGTCGAACTCAAGTTCGATACAGTGTTGCCTGGAGTGTGCGACAAAACATAGTCTGCTACGGTTACCAATGTGTATTCTTCACCGTACATATCGCCGTTTTCGCAAATCATGGCCAAGCGGTCAACGTCAGGGTCAACCACAAATGCTACGTCGTGCTTGCCTTCGCGCATCAACCCCATGATGTCGCTCAAGTTCTTTTCGAGAGGTTCTGGGTTGTGTTGGAAGTTGCCAGTAGGTTCACCATACAATACGGTAGTTTGTTGGATGCCTAACTGTTCCAATAGCTTGGGAAGAACAATACCACCTACCGAGTTGACGCAATCAAGCGCTACCGAGAAATTCGCTTTTTTAATGGCTTCAACGTCCACCAATTTAAGGTTCAATACCGCATCGATGTGTTTTTGGGTATAATCCACTTGGGTTTCTTTGCCCAAATTGTCAACTTCTGCAAAACTATAGGCGTCATTTTCTGCCAAACGAAGCACTTCTTCGCCTTCTTCTTTGTTCAAGAACTCGCCTTTCTCATTCAATAGTTTAAGGGCGTTCCATTGTTTGGGGTTGTGGCTGGCGGTAAGGATGATGCCCCCACAAGCATTTTCCATGGTAACTGCCAATTCGGTGGTAGGGGTTGATGCCAAACCGATGTTTACAACATCAAATCCCATGCCCATCAAGGTACCTACTACCAATTTTTCTACCATAGCACCCGACATACGTGCATCCCTGCCGACTACAATTTTGTTGGTATCAACGTTGGTTGTTTTACGAATCAGTGTGGCGTATGCGGCCGTAAATTTTACGACATCAACAGGCGAAAGTCCTTCGCCTACGTTACCACCAATGGTGCCACGAATGCCAGAAATTGATTTAATGAGTGTCATGCTATGATTATTGATTGTTAATGCTGGTTTCGTCAATTACAACACGAAGAGTGACAACAGCCTCCATTTGCTCACTAGGTCCTAACTTGGAGTCAATGATCATTTCAAATTGGCTGTCGTGGTGAATACATCCAACGGCATCGAAAAAGGCTGGACCTACCAACGGATCTTCGCTACCTGGTGTATATACAAACGCAAAACCTTCGCGGTAAATGGTATGATCGTGGTTGTCAACTTGCTCGTTGCCATCCAAGTCGTAAGAAATAAAACGCAATACCACCAAATCGGCGTCTCTTGCTCTACGCTTGTTAGGATCGTCTTTAATCAAACGAACGTATGCACCCCTGTATGTCTGGAAATACAAATTTTCGGGCCATGGGCAAGGCATGGGTTGGTAAATGGTGTCGTTTCCTGTTATGGGCGACACACCCTTGCCACCAAACAGCTGCAACGAGTCGGTAGAAAGAATGAGGTTGTTGGCCTCCTTGTAGGTGTTCCATCGTTTTTGCTCTTTTTGGCGCTTTTCGGCATACGAGTTGGTCTCGCAACCGACCAAGGCCAGCAGCATAGCAACAAGTGGAATCAGGTATTTAATTTTTAGCATATTCATTGTCTTTTATCAATAAACGGCACAGCAAAGGGCAATAGCTGCCGATGCAGGGGGCACTGCCTCTCAATCCATAGGCCATGCGGGAGGGGAAGATCACTTCCACTTTGCTGCCCATAGCCAGGGTGGGGAGTAGTAGGTCGATGCCTTGTAACCATTGGCGTTTGCCCACTTCAATGGTTTTGTCGCCATCAGTAGCCGATGAGTAGCAAACAGTTCCATCCAATCGTTCGATGCTGTAGCTGATGTTGACGGTTTGATTGGGCTGAATAGCTGCGCCCTTGCCGGGTGTAATTACGTTCAACCACCAACCCGCTTCAGTCAATACAAACTGAGGATGGCTGTCAATAAACTGCTCAATTTCTGCCTGCTCTGCTTGTAGGCAGGCTTTGTTGAACTGCAACAAATCTTGCCCTGGCTCTGTTTGCTCCACTTTGTTGGCAGGGAGCTGGGGTGCTTTGCGCACGCAAGCAATGGTTGCCAGTGCCAAACAAAGCAGGGTAAGGTATTTTATCATGTTGTTCAGTTTAACGAATGTTAGCGATGCTCATAATGTCGCCAAATACACCTGCAGCAGTTACGCTGGCACCAGCACCGTATCCTTTAATAATCATAGGATCATTAAAGTAACGTTCGGTTTGGATGGTAACGATGTTGTTGCTGCCTTCCAAATCGTAGAATGGATGCGAGCTGTCAACGGCTTGCAAGCCTACTTCGCAAACACCTTCTTTCATGGTAGCTACAAAACGGTATTTCTTGTTTTCTGCTGCCAATTGTTGGCGTTTGGATTCAAATTCGTCGTCCATTTCCGAAATGGTTTTCCAGAAATCTTCCAACGAACCTTCAAAGTATTTATTAGGTACAAATAGGTTTTTCTTGACGTCGGCTTGTTCTACTTTGTAGCCAGCTTCGCGTGCCAAAATCACCAATTTGCGGATAACGTCTGTTCCGCTCAAGTCAATACGTGGATCAGGTTCTGCAAAACGAGCTTCTTTGGCCATCTCAATGGTTTTCGAGAATGGGATTTCAGCGCTGATGGTATTGAAAATGTAGTTCAATGTACCCGAAAGTACAGCTTCGATTTTTAGGATACGGTCGCCACTGTTGATCAAGCTGTTCATGGTGTTGATAATGGGCAAACCAGCACCTACGTTGGTTTCAAATAGGTATTTGATGCCTTTTTTGCGTGCTGTATTTTTAAGTTCTTCGTACAAAGGATAAGGACCAGAAGCCGCAATTTTGTTAGCAGCTACTACCGATACATTGTTTTTAAGTAGGTCTGCGTACAAGGTTGCAATAGCAGCGCTGGCGGTACAATCTACAAATACCGAATTGAACAAATTCATCGAAATAATCTTGTTCTTGATTTCTTCGGGAGTAGTAGGTTGTCCTTTTTCTTTGATGATGGCTTGGTAGTTGGTAAGGTCGATGCCTTCTTCGTCAAATACAGAACCATTGATATCAGTAATGCCCACAACGTTCAATTTCACGCTGTTTTGTTTCATGATTTTTTCTTGTTGGTGTGCAATTTGTTCCAACAAGCTGCCACCTACGGTACCGGTACCTACTAAGAAAATATTAAGTACTTGATAGTCTGCTAAGAAGAAAGAATCGTGCAATACGTTCAATGCTTTGGTGAGGCTTTCTTGCTTGATAACAAACGAAATGTTGGTTTCGCTAGCGCCTTGTGCGCAGGCAATGATGTTGATGCCGCTTCTGCCCAAGGTGTCAAACAGTTTGCCTGCCAAGCCAGTATGCGAACGCATGTTTTCGCCTACGATAGCAACTGTAGCCAAGTCTTTTTGAGGAGTAATCGAGGCAATGTCGCCACGTTCCAATTCGTTTTTAAAGGCTTTGTTCAAAGCTGCAACCGCAGCATCGGCTTCGGTGTTTTTGATGGCAAAGGTAGTCGAGTTTTCCGATGATGCTTGCGAAATCAAGAATACGCTGATGCCTTCGTCTGCCAATGCTTTAAAGGTACGCGAACTAATGCCCGATACACCTACCATACCCATACCTTGCAAGGTAATCAAGCAAGTGTCGTTGATAGACGAAATACCTTTGATGGCTTTGCCTGCAGCATTGTGTTGATGCGATATTTTTGTTCCTTTAAAAGTAGGATTGCACGTATTCTTAATCATAATCGGAATATTCTTTTCGTAAACAGGATAGATGGTAGGTGGATAAATCACTTTAGCACCGAAGTTCGAAAGTTCCACAGCTTCGATGTAAGAAAGTTCGTCGATGGTGTATGCATTTTTAACCAAACGAGGATCGGCGGTCAAAAAGCCGTCAACGTCCGTCCAAATTTCCAATACTTCAGCACCTAATGCTGCCGCTACAATGGCAGCGGTATAGTCAGAACCGCCACGACCCAAGTTGCTGATTTCGCCTGTTTCGTTGTCGGTCGAAATAAATCCACCCATGACGCTCACAGCAGGTAGGTTGACCATTTTTTCTTGAATCAATGCATAGGTGGCTGCTTGGTTGAGTACGTTTTTGTGTTGACCTTGTTGGGTTTTGATTAGCTCCAAGCTGTTGAACCATTTAGCGCCAAGCACCGATGCGATGATGATAGACGACATACGTTCGCCGTAACTTACCACCAAGTCCATGTCTTTTGATGAAATGGTTTCGATACCTTCTAGGCTAGTTAAAATGGTTTTTACTTCATCCAACAAAGTTTGTACCTTTTCGCTTACTGTGGCTTGTTGGTCTGCAGGTACTACGCCGTTTATGATTTGTTGATGTCTATTGGCAATGTCTTCGAATAGAGTGGTGTAGGTGGTTGTACCTGCTACAGCTTGTTGGGTAGTGGCAATTAGCTTGTCTGTGATGCCCCCTACGGCCGATACAACAACTACTGTCGGTTCTGAAATGGCCGACACAATTTCTTTCACACGCAGAATGTTTTCTACGGAACCTACGGATGTTCCGCCGAATTTCAATACTTTCATGGTTTTGTTACAAGTTTAATCGAATGCACTATTGCAAAATGAGCACAATATTACGCATTTTTTATGGAATAGCGAAAAAATCAGCCGTTTTTGTTGATAAAATTTGTATTTTGGAAAGTCCAATAAAAATTTGTATATTTGCAATTCGCAACTAAAAAATCAATAGCCATGGAAGCAGCAACTACGCTTACGTTAACACAAATTTTGGAGCAATTGAATGCCGAAGTAAACGGTGCTAATGCTCGTTTGGAAGTAAATCGTCTTAAAAACTTGTTTTACAAGACAAAAGAACAAGTATTAGAACCTGCACGTGCCGCTTGGATAGAGGCTGGTAATGCTGCGGAAGAGTTTGTTGGCGAAGTGCCAGAAGAAGCTGCTTTGAAAGAATTGTTGGAGGTAGCAAAGAACAAGCGTGCTGACGAAATCCAACAAAAAGCCGAAGAGCAAGAAAAGGCCTACGAGCGAAAAAAAGATTTGTTGGAACAGTTGCGTAAAATGGTAGAGCAAGCTGAAGAAAATGGCGTAGAACAAAGTTTTGCTCAAGTAAAACAGCTACAACAGGCATGGCGCGAAGCTGGTGAGGTGTCGCAAAGTAACTATGCAAGTTTGGTAAAAACCTATCAGGCTTACAACGAGCAGTTTTATGATTTGGTAAAAATTAGCAATGAGTTGCGTGACTACGACTTTAAAAAGAACTACGAAGCCAAAGAACGTTTGTGCGAGGCGGCCGAAAAATTGTTGGATGAAAAACAGCTCAATGTTGCTTTTCAGCAGCTACAACACTTGCACAACGAATGGCGTGAATTGGGTCCTGTGATGCGTGAAGTGCGCGAAACCTTGTGGAATCGATTCAAAGCAGCATCGGATGCCATCAATAAAAAACATGCAGCATACTACCAAGATCGCAAGCAACAAGAAGAAGATAACTTGTTGAAAAAAACTGCTTTGTGCGAAAAAGTAGAAAGCATTGATTTGGCGCAACAACGTACCTATAAAAACTGGGATGAAGTGACCGAACAAGTATTGCAATGGCAAGAAGATTGGAAGAAAATTGGTTTCGCTCCTAAAAAATCGAACACTTCCATTTACGAACGTTTTAGAAAGGCCTGTGATGCGTTGTTTGAAGCAAAAAGCAATTTCTACAAGCAAAATAAAGAATATTTGGCAGCCAATTTGGCCAAAAAACGTGAATTGTGTGCCTTGGCTGAAACGCTAAAAGATAGTACCGATTGGAATGCAACCACCCAAAAATTGGTGGATTTGCAAAAGCAATGGAAAACCATTGGCGCTGTACCTCATAAAATGTCGGATGCTGTATGGAAACGCTTTGTAAGTGCTTGCGATGCCTTCTTTGAAGCCAAAAAAGCAGCTGCCAAACAACAAAAACAAGAACGCAAAGCAGCTTATAAGGAAGCCAAAGCATCCTTGTCGTTGCGTGCAGAACACGATAAATTGATGCGCAAGTACGACAAAATTAAGCAAGAGATTGCTACTCGCGAAAACAATATTTCGTTCTTGTCGTCGAAATCGAAAAACGGCAATCCATTGGTACAACAAATGGAAGAAGCCATCAATAAGCTAAAACAAGACAAAGAAAAACTTTACAATAAAATTATTGAATTAGAAAAAGAATTAAGAAATGATGCGCAAAAACAATGATTCCTTTGCAAAAGGAAAAAACAGCCGTCGTGATGATGCCACCCCCAAAAAATCGTTTCAAAAAGCATCATCACCCAAACCTTTTAATAAACCCAAACCAAAACCTGTCAAGAAAGAAGAAAACGACGGAACCATTCGTTTGAACCGTTGTTTGGCCAATGCAGGCATTTGCTCGCGTCGTGAAGCCGATACTTACATTCAGGCAGGCGTAGTGACCGTAAATGGTAAAGTGGTTACCGAATTGGGAACACGTGTAAAACATACCGATAAGGTGATGTTCCACAACCAATTGATTCAATCTGAAAAGAAAGTTTACATTCTACTCAATAAACCTAAAAACACCGTTACCACTGTATCTGACCCTCGTGGTCGTATGACCGTAATTGATTTGATTCGTGGGGCAGGGGTAGAACGAGTTTATCCTGTGGGTCGTTTGGACCGCAATACAACGGGCGTTTTGTTGTTGACCAACGATGGCGAAATGACCGAAAAACTTACCCATCCTCGTTTTGAGAAAAAGAAAATTTACCAAGTATTCTTGGATAAACCTTTGGCAGTAGAAGACTTTGATAGATTGTTGGAAGGTATCCATTTGGAGGATGGATTTATTCAAGCGGATGAGTTGGAATACGTAAAAGACAGCAAACGCATGGAAGTGGGCATCGAAATTCATTCGGGTCGTAACCGCATTGTGCGTCGTATGTTTGAACACTTGGGCTACCAGGTCGAAAAATTGGACCGTGTATATTTTGCTGGCCTTACCAAATACAATTTGCCTCGTGGCAGATGGCGTTTCTTGACCGAAGCCGAAATTAACGCCCTTAAAATGGGAGCATTTGAATAAGCTATGCTAAAAGACGAAGCTGCAGTAGTAATTTTTAGTGGTGGACAAGATTCGACCACTTGCCTGTTTTGGGCACTACAACGTTTCAAGGAGGTGATTGCTGTTACCTTCGACTACGGGCAACGACACATTGCCGAAATTGAATGTGCTCGTAGCATTGCCGCAGAATTGGGGGTAGAGCACCATGTGTTGGATATGGCGCTGCTCAACCAATTGGCTCCTAATTCGTTGACTCGTTCCGACATTCCAGTGGATGAGTCTATTCCTGATGGTAAAACCGCCCCCAATAGCTTGGTGGAAGGCAGAAACATGCTTTTCTTGACTTTTGCAGCTATTTTGGCCAAAACCAAAGGTGTTCGGCATTTGGTAACAGGTGTTTGCGAAACCGATTTCAGTGGCTATCCTGATTGTAGAAACGTGTTTATTCAATCGCTGAATGTTACGCTCAATTTGTCGATGGATTACCAATACGTTATCCATACGCCGCTCATGTGGCTCGATAAAGCCCAAACTTGGCAATTGGCCGACGAAATGGGTCAGCTTGATTATATAAGAACCAAAACATTAACTTGCTACAATGGGGTAATAGGCGATGGCTGTGGTCATTGCCCTGCATGTACCCTTCGTAAAAATGGATTAGAAAAATATGTCACTTACACAATTAGGAAATAAAAACACTCAATACCCAACCGATTATAGCCCAGAGGTGTTGGAATTTTTCGAGAACAAGCATCCAGAAAACGATTATTTTGTAAAATTCAACTGTCCTGAATTTACCAGCTTGTGTCCCATTACTGGACAGCCCGATTTTGCTACTATATACATCAGCTACATTCCTGATAAGAAAATGGTGGAAAGTAAATCGCTAAAATTGTATTTGTTTAGCTTCAGAAATCGTGGCGATTTTCACGAAGATTGCGTCAACATTATCATGAAGGACCTAATCAAGTTGATGGATCCAAAATACATCGAAGTTTGGGGAAAATTTATGCCACGTGGTGGTATCAGCATCGACCCTTACTGCAACTATGGTAAAGAGGGTACTAAATACGAAATCATGGCGATGTATCGCTTGCAAAACCATGATATGCATCCCGAAAAAATAGATAATCGCTAATTAAAAGGGTGATTTTTGCGTTATACTCGTCCTCAAAATCTCTCCTTTAAATGAACGATTATACAGTGGCTTTTGTAGCGCGTAGCATTTCGCGTTTCCCAGGAGGACCCGGTAGGCGCTCGGTCGTGTAGCCGACGCTTTGTAATAATCTTCTAACAGCACCCTTGGCGCAATACGTTACCAGTATGCCGCCGGGGTTTGTTATTTTATAAAGATGTTGGAAGATGGCTTCGGTCCACATTTCTGGTTGTTTGTCGGGGCCAAAGGCATCAAAATAGATGACGTCGTAATTTCCCTCAATGTTGAGTTGTGTGAGGTCTGTTTGTCGTTTGTGGAGAGTGAAAAATGGCGATACTTTATAATCCGTATTCCAGGTACAGCTATGTAGCTCTTGCAATACTTTGGATGCCTTTTCGTTGAGACCAAAGTTTAGCTGTTGGATGGTGTCCAATGGCAGTGGGTAGAGTTCGCAAGTGGTGTAGTGGGTGGGTAGCTGGCTTTTTTCTGCTTCTAAATAGGTTAAAATGGCATTTAATCCTGTGCCAAATCCAATTTCCAATACCGAGCGTGGCGTTTTGGTGCAAGCGTGCAATCCAGTGGCGATGTACACGTGCATGGCTTCAGTAACCGATCCGTTGGTGGAGTGGTAGTGCTCGTCCATGTCGGGTCTGTATAGCGTACTGCTGCCGTCGGCTGTGGTCTGAATGGCGATCTCAAGTTGCATACTTAGCAGTGTATATAAAGTTAGTAGTGTAATTTCGCGAAATTACACTACTATAATTTATTATGCATTCAACTCTGCAGCTTTTTTAAGTGCTTCGTTGATGTTCGAACATATAAAATCGTCGCTCAAGATTTTGTGGAAGCCCGCTTTTTTGAGGGTTTTTTTCACGTTGTCTTTTACGCCCGAAAGTACTACCTGAATGCCTTCGCGTTTGCTTTGTAAGCACAAAGTTTCGAGGTTATGGATACCTGTTGAGTCGATGAAAGGAACTTTACGCATACGAATGATACGTACTTTCGATTTATCGCCCAATCCGTGCATCAAATCGTCGAACTTATTGGCGATGCCAAAGAAGTAAGGACCGTCAATTTCGTACACTTCAACGCCATCTGGAATGTTGAGTTTTTCTTCGTGCAATTCAACGTCGGTTTCGGTATTTGGGTCAATTTCTTTTTGGAAGTGACGAATAGATGTAGCTTCGCTGGTACGTTTCAAGAACAAGAATACAGCCAATAGCAAACCAACTTCGATGGCAATGGTAAGGTCGAATACTACGGTAAGCACAAAGGTGGTCATCAATACCGCAAAGTCTGATTTTGGATTCTTAGCCAACGAAACAAAGGTGCGCCATCCACTCATGTTGTAGGCTACCATTACCAATACAGCAGCCAAACAAGGCATTGGAATTAAACCTACCAACTTACCCAAGAATAGCAATACCAATAGCAATACTACTGCGTGTACGATGCCAGCAATAGGTGTGCGACCGCCGTTGTTGATATTGGTCATGGTACGAGCAATGGCACCAGTAGCAGGAATACCGCCAAAGAATGGAACTACAATGTTGGCAACACCTTGACCAATAAGTTCGGTATTAGAATCGTGTTTGTCGCCAATAACACCGTCCACCACCATGGCAGAAAGTAACGATTCAATAGCACCCAAAATAGCGATGGTAAAGGCAGCAGGGAACAACGATTGAACCACGCTCAAAATGGTTTCGCCCTCATTTAGGTTAAGTGCAGGAAGCGATGGCAATGGCATGCCCTCGGGCAAGGTGTACAAGTCGCCAATGGTGCTGATGCTTTTGATACCTTCAATATCGGTAAAGGTGTCTAACAACCATACAGCCAATGTTGCTACAATGATAGCTACCAACGATCCTGGTATTTTTGAAGAAATTTTAGGCGTAAAAATAATGATGAGCAAGCTGCCCAAAGCAATGGCAAATGACCACCAGTTAATGTCGCCTGTGTGTTGGAAATAGCACCACCATTTGTGCAAAAAGTCAGCAGGAACATTGGTTAGTCCTAAACCAAAGAAGTCGTTCATTTGGGTCGAGAAGATGGTCAGTGCGATACCACCTGTAAAACCCACGATAACAGGGTAGGGTACAAATTTAATGATGCTGCCCAATCGCAGAGCACCCATCAGTACCAGCATAATACCAGCCATGATGGTGGCAATCATCAAACCAGACAGTCCGTGTTGTGCAATGATGCCGTAGATAATGACGATAAATGCACCTGTTGGACCGCCAATTTGTACTTTGGTTCCACCCAATAGTGAAATCAAAAAACCAGCAATAATGGCTGTAACTAACCCCTCTGTGGGACCTACACCCGATGCAATACCAAAGGCAATTGCCAATGGAATGGCTACAATACCTACAATAATACCTGCCATAAGGTCGGTGCTAAATTGCTTGCCGTTGTATCCTTTGAGGCATTTGAAAATTGTAGGTTGAAACACAAATTTCTTCATAACAATTTGCTAATAACTTAACGTTTCTTAAAAAATTGCGCAAAGGTAATACTTTTTTTACAAAAATTACCTGTTTTTTGAGGGATACGCAAAAAAACTTAATCGAATCGAATGGCTTTGGCAGGGCTGATTTTTGCAATCAAGTGCGAGGGCAATAGAAGCATCAGCAAGGTAGTAATACCCACTCCCAAGTTAAGGATACACAAGGGGAGTAGCTGTAGTTCTACGGGTACGGTGCTCACGAAGTAGATAGACGGATCCAAGTGCACGATGCCAAATTGGTGTTGTAGTAAGCACAGTCCGATGCCGATTAGGTTGCCCCACAGCATGCCTTTGCCGATGAGGTAGGCTGCTTGGTAAAGGAAGACTTTGCGGATGGTCCAGTTGTTAGCACCCAGCGCTTTGAGCGTGCCGATAAGGTGGGTCTTGTCTAAGATAAGGATCAGTAGTCCTGAAATCATGGTAAACCCAGCTACCGCCATCATCAGGGTAAGAATAACCACCATGTTCATGTCCAAAAGGCTTAACCAGTTGAAAATTTGGGGCTGTAGCTCCATCATGGTGCGGGTGTAGTAGGGGTTGTCGTAACCTTCGCCGTAGGTGTGTGCTGTTTGTTGGAAAATGTGGTAGGCGGTTTGGTGGGTTCTGTCAATGTCGTTGACCTTAATTTCGATGCCGCTAACTTGTTCCTCTGTCCATTGGTTGAGCTGTTGAATGTGGCGTAAATCACCAATGATAAACAGCTTGTCAAACTCCAATAGCCCCGTATTGTAGATACCTGTAATGGTAAATTTGCGTACGCGTACGTTGTTTTGAATAAAGTAGGCTAAAATGGCATCGCCCGTCGATAGCTGTAAATTGCGTGCTACTTGTTCGGAGATGATGATTTCGTTGCTGCAAACGCTGTCGTTTAGCTGCGGCAGCCTGCCTTGCGTTAAACTTTCGGTGAAGAAATCCCAATTGTAGTGTTCGTCAACCCCTTTTAGTACAACTCCCTCAAAATCGGTGGCTGTTTTTAGAATGGCAGGTTTGACGCAAAAACGTTGTACATCGTTGATGTTGTCGATGGCAGCGAAAAGTTGCAGGGTGCTGTCGTTGGCAGCAATGGGTGGCATTTCATAGGTTTGGTTGTTGGTAAGGGCCGACACTTGTATGTGCGAACCAAAGCCAAAAACCTTGCGGCTTACTTCGTTCTGAAAACCCGTAACTACCGCCAATGCAATGAGCATGATGCTCATGCCCAAGGCAATGCCTATGGTGGCAATGCGTACAGCGGGTCGTGATACGCTCTTTCGGTTGTTTTCTGAAGGTTGAAAATGAATCCGACGTGCTATAAAATGCGCTAAACTCATTTTATACAGTAGTTCTGCCAGGATAAACCTCTAATGCTTTGCGCAACACAACAAGGGCTTTCGCTAAATCTTCTTTGTTGAGCACATACGCCAAGCGAACTTCGTTTCTACCCACGTTGTTCATGGTGTAGAAGCCCGATGCTGGCGCCATCATTACGGTTTGTCCTTCGTATTCAAAGTCGCTCAATAGCCATGCGCAGAATTTGTCGCTGTCGTCAATAGGGAGGCGTGCAACGGTATAGAAGGCACCCATAGGAATGGGAGAGTACACGCCAGGAATACGGTTAAGTCCGTCGATCAAATATTTACGACGTTCTACGTATTCGTTATACATTTCTAGCATGTATTCTTCTTCGGTATCGATCGATGCTTCTGCTGCAATTTGACCTACCAATGGAGGACTCAAACGTGCTTGGCAGAATTTCATCACGCTTTCCTTTACGTCTTTGTTTTTGCAAACCAACGCACCGATGCGGATGCCACATTCGCTGTAACGTTTCGATACAGAGTCAAATAGCACTACATTTTCTTCGATGCCTTTTAGGTGGAAAGCCGAAATGTAAGGTGCGCCTGTGTAGCAGAATTCGCGGTACACTTCGTCGGAGAATAAGTACAGGTCGTATTTTTTTACCAAGTCACGGATCTTGTTCATCTCCTCTTTCGTGTAGAGGTAACCCGTTGGGTTGTTGGGGTTACAAATCAAAATCCCTTTGGTTTTAGGCGTAATTAGTTCCTCAAATTTTTCGATAGGAGGCAAAGCAAAACCATCTTCGATGCTCGATACGATGGGTTTGATAACAGCACCCGCACTAATGGCAAAGGCAGTGTAGTTGGCGTATGCAGGTTCTGGAACGATGATTTCGTCGCCGGGATCCAAGCATGCCATAAAGGCGAAGTTTACAGCCTCCGAACCACCAGTGGTAACAATGATGTCGCTTTCATCTACATCAATGTTGAAACGTTTGTAGTATTCGGCCAATTTTAGGCGCAACGATTTGTAGCCGTTGCTGGGGCTGTATTCCAAAATGGTGCGATCGATGTTGCGAATCGCTCGAAGCGCCACTTCTGGAGTTTTCAAGTCGGGTTGACCAATGTTAAGATGGTACACTTTTACCCCACGTTCTTTGGCTTGGTCTGCCAAAGGAACCAACTTTCGAATGGGCGATTGTGGCATTTGTTGACCACGTAGCGATGTTTTAGGCATAAAATCGATCTATTAAATACAAATTAGGCACAAAATTAAGCAAAAAAAATCAAATTTGAAACAATCTTCCCTGAAATGCTTGTCTTTCTTTAATACGTGCCTCTAGGCGGTGTACAAATTCGTAATTTTTTAGCTGCCAGTTGGGGGCAATGCGCCAATTTTCGGGCGATTGGGAAACGAATCGTTCGATGCAAATGTCGGGACGCAAACGTTCCATAAAATCGATGCATAGGTCGATGTATTCGTTGCACGAAAACAGGGGTACACTGTCGGGATTCTGTAGGTATTGTTGTGCCAATGCGGTGTTTTTGATGATCTGTAGCTGATGCAGTTTGAGCATATCTATGGGCAGTTTTGCCATGCGATCGGCACTTTGTAGTATGCGGTTGCGATCCTCGCCAGGGAGTCCTAAAATGAGGTGTGCAGCAGTGAGGATGCCTTTGCTGTGTGCTTTTTCGATGGTATCGACGCTGCAGGCAAAATCGTGACCTCGGTTGATGCGTTGCAGGGTGTCGTCGTGTGTACTTTCGACTCCTAATTCCAGCAAAATAAAATGTGTTTTACTGAGGTCTGATAGCAGCTGTAAAATTTCGTCCGACAGGCAGTCGGGACGGGTGCCAATAGCAAGGCCGACAACGCCCTCTACCGATAATGCTTCGCGGTAGTACTGCTCCAGTTTTTCGACAGGAGCATAGGTGTTACTGAACGATTGGAAATATACGATAAATTGCTTGTATTCAGTTTTATGTGCAAAGAATTGTAATCCATTCTTAATTTGCTGGGTGATGCTGTCGCCTTGCAAGCAATAATCGGGCGAAAACGAATGGTTGTTGCAGAAAGTGCAACCTCCTGTGCTGATTTTTCCGTCCCTATTGGGGCAGGAAAAGCCTGCATTGACCGAGATTTTTTGAACACGTTGGTCAAAAACACGGCGCATAAATTGTGGGTAGGTATAGTAAGGTGTTGGGTTCATGGTGGCAAAGATAGTGAAAGAACTGCAAAGGTTCACTGAAAATTTATGGGCAAAAGTTAGTTTGTATCAATAATCTTTGTTATATTTGTTCTGTTAAAATAATCGAATCATGACCCTATCTGATAAGGATTTAGAACTACTTCGCTTAAAAGGTATTGATAGTGAGGTGATTGAACATCAAATAGAGCTCTTGTCTAACCCTGCGCCTGTGCCTTCGTTGGTACGTACCGCATCGTTGGGCGATGGTATTTTACTACTTGATGAGAAAGAAATTGATGCGTATGTAGCAGTTTGGGATGCTTATTTGCATCGAGCCAAGCGAGATGTAACCCATTTTATTCCCGCCTCTGGTCATGCTAATCGTTTTTTTCGCGATTTGTACATTTTTTTACGTGCCGATCGAAAGGAACCTCAAACCAATTTTGAGAAAAACTTTTTCAAACATTTGCCCAGCTTTGCTTTCTATACCGAATTGAATAAATGCTGTGTAGAAGTAACAGGCAAAGACATTGATGCTTTGCTATCGGGTGGTGATTACAAAACCATCGTTCGATTGATGCTTACCGAATCGGGTTTGAACTACCAAGCGTTGCCTACAGCGTTGTTCAAATTTCATACCGACCAATCGCATCGATTGCAAAAATTCTTGCCTAAAAAACTGGCCTCTTACTATAGTTCGTTTGAAGATATTCGTACTCCGCTGCAAGAAACTATGTACGAAAGTGCCATGGTGTCGGGTGTAAAAGGAGGTACGATCAATGTGTCGTATTCGGTGCGTCCCGAATATCGCGACGAAATAAGAACGTTCTTGCGCGATTTTAAATTGCCGATTGAAAAGAAAATGGGGGTAACCATCAATGTTACCTTGCCTGTGCAAGAAGTAACCACGGATAGTATTGTGCTACAAGCAGATGGTGAACCTTGTCGCGATAAAAGAGGCAACCTAATATTCCACCCTGCAGGACACGGAACTTTGTTGGAAGCATTCAATGCCCTAAAAGGCAATGTAATCTTCTTAAAGAACATCGATAATGCCACTCCTGATCCTTTGAAGAAATTGAGCGTACGCTACAAAAAAATGTTGGCAGGGGTGATGGTCAATACCCAAAAACGCATCAACCGCTTTATGCGTATGCTCGAAAAAGAGGATATTCCAGATGATCAATTGATTGAAATTATCCACTTTGTCGAAAACTGGCTCAACGTAAAACGTGCTAATATTTTACGCATGCCACGCGAGGAACAAATAGCCTACCTAAAAGAAAAGATGAACAGACCTTTGCGTGTGTGCGGTGTGGTGAAAAACGAAGAAGAGCAGGGCGGTGCACCTTGTTGGGTGGCTGCTAGTGATGGAACGGTATCGCTGCAAATGGTGGAATACTACCAAATCAACAAGGATGCCGACAAATGCCGCTTGTTCGATCAAAGTTCGCACTTTAATCCTGTTGATATGGTTTGCTATGTCAACGATTACAAAGGCAAACGCTTCGATTTTATGCAATATGCCGACAGGCAAGCCTACATGATTTTGTCGAAAGAAATCGATGGCAACGATGTGAAACATTTGGAACAACCTGGATTGTGGAACGGAGGTATGGCCAACTGGAATACCATTTTGGTCGAAGTGCCTGTTAAAACCTTTAATCCAGTTAAAAATATCAACGATTTATTACGTCACGAACATCAAAATACCTAACTCATGGAATTGAAACTTATTCAAAACGACAGTTGGTTGGAACCTTATCGTCAGGCTATCGAAGGACGATACAACTATGCTATTCAACGTGAAAAAGAACTTACGCAAGGTAAACAAACGCTATCTGATTTTGCTTCCGGCTACCTATTCTTTGGCTTGCACAAAACTGCAGATGGTTGGATTTTCCGTGAATGGGCTCCCAATGCTACCGAAATTTTCTTGGTAGGTGATTTCAATAATTGGCAACGCGAAGACAAATACCGCCTAAAACGCAAAGACAATGGCGTGTTTGAAGGTGTGTTCCCAGAAGATGCCATGAAACACGGTCAGTTGTACAAATTGGTGATTTGTTGGAATGGTAGCTGTGGCGAACGTGTTCCTGCTTGGTGCCGCCGTGTGGTACAAGATGAAAATACCAAAATCTTTAGCGCACAGGTTTGGGATCCTAAAAAACCTTATGTTTTCAAAACAAAGAAATTTAAACCCAACACCGATCCTTTGTTGATTTATGAATGCCACATTGGTATGGCGACCAATCAAGAAAAGGTAGGTACATACGCTGAATTTACCCGTGATGTATTGCCTCGTGTAAAAAAAGCAGGTTACAATTGTATTCAAATCATGGCCATCCAAGAACACCCTTACTACGGTTCGTTTGGCTACCACGTTTCTAGCTTTTTTGCTGCTTCGTCGCGTTTTGGTACACCCGAAGAATTGAAAGAGTTGATCGATAAAGCGCATGGCATGGGCATTGCCGTTATTATGGACATTGTTCACTCGCATGCTGTGAAAAACGAGGTAGAAGGTTTGGGTCGTTTTGATGGTACACCTTACCAATATTTCCACGAAGGCGGCAGACGCGAGCACCCAGCTTGGGATTCGCTTTGCTTCGACTACGGTAAAAATGAAGTGTTGCACTTCTTGCTATCGAACTGTAAATATTGGTTGGACGAATTCCAATTTGATGGATTCCGTTTCGATGGCGTTACTTCCATGTTGTATCGTAGCCATGGTTTGGGCGAAGCATTTAGCGGTTACGCCGATTACTACAACCTAAACCAAGATGGCGATGCCATTTGCTACTTGACCTTGGCGAACAAATTGATTCACCAAGTAAAACCAGGAGCAATTACCATTGCTGAAGAAATGAGTGGTATGCCTGGTTTGGCAAGTAAATTTGAAGACGGTGGTATGGGCTTCGATTACCGCATGGCGATGGGTATTCCTGATTTGTGGATCAAATACATCAAAGAATATACCGACGAAAACTGGAAACCCGGTCACTTGTTCTGGGAACTAACCAATCGTCGTCGTGACGAAAAAACCATTAGCTATGCAGAAAGCCACGACCAAGCATTGGTGGGTGATAAGACCATTATTTTCCGCCTTATCGATGCTGATATGTACTGGCACATGCAAAAAGGTGATGCTACCTATATGGTAGACCGCGGTATTGCATTGCACAAAATGATTCGTTTGCTTACTGCAAGTACCATTAACGGTGGTTACCTAAACTTTATGGGCAACGAATTTGGTCACCCAGAATGGATCGACTTCCCCCGCGAAGGAAACGGCTGGTCGTACAAATACGCACGTCGTCAATGGGAACTAGTAGACAATCCAAACTACATATACCAAGGTTTAGGCTTGTTTGACGAAGAAATGGTAAAACTTATTGCCTCGCAAAAGAAATACGAAGACGTATCGTTGTACAAATATTGGGATAACTC
>JAZQZN010000028.1:0-20337 GCA_045634045.1 Candidatus Enterocola sp.
GGGCTGTATACGATTATGGTCAAAACGGTGTTGAACTAAAAAATAACATCAAAAAATATTGGTGGGACAGCATGATTTTGTTGCACGAAAACATTGTTGGTATCGACGCAGCTATCTTTATGCACCCTACTACTTGGAAGGCCTCTGGACACGTTGATGCTTTCAACGACCCATTGATTGATAACCGCGATAGCAAAAAACGTTACCGTGCCGACGTATTGATTGAAGAACAATTGGCTAAATACGACGAAAAAATTGAAAAAGAATGCGAAAAAGCGGCTAAACGTTTTGGCGAAAGCTTTGATAAAGAAATGTTTATCCAAACCAATGGTCGTGTTCAAGAATACGTACAAAAACGCACTGAGTTGCACACTCGTTTTGCTAATGCACTAAACGACAATAACTTAGAAGAATTAAAACAAATCATTTTAGATTACGAAATTGTTTGTCCTATTAGCGGCACCAAAAACTGGACCGACGTACGTCAATTCAACTTGATGTTCTCGACCGAAATGGGTTCGACTGCCGATGGTGCTATGAAAATATACCTTCGTCCAGAAACCGCTCAAGGTATTTTCGTTAACTACCTCAACGTGCAAAAAACTGGCCGTATGAAAATTCCTTTCGGTATTGCACAAATTGGTAAAGCATTCCGCAACGAAATCGTAGCTCGCCAATTCATTTTCCGTATGCGCGAATTCGAACAAATGGAAATGCAATTCTTTGTTCGTCCTGGCGAAGAAATGAAATGGTTTGAACACTGGAAATCATTCCGTCTAAAATGGCACAAAGCGCTTGGTTTGGGCGATCACAAATACCGCTACCACGACCACGATAAATTGGCACACTACGCCAACGCTGCTACCGACATCGAATTTGAAATGCCTTTTGGTTTCAAAGAAGTAGAAGGTATCCACAGCCGTACTGACTTCGACTTGAGCCAACACGAACAATACTCGGGCAAAAACATCAAATATTTCGACCCAGAATTGAACCAATCGTACACTCCATACGTTATCGAAACCTCTATCGGCGTTGACCGTATGTTCTTGTCGATTATGTCGGCAGCCTACCAAGAAGAAGCATTGGAAGGTGGCGACAGCCGCGTGGTGCTAAAACTACCTGCTGTATTGGCTCCTGTAAAAGCTTGCATCATGCCTTTGGTGAAAAAAGACGGCCTACCTGAAAAAGCACGCGAAATTATGAACGAATTGAAATTCGATTTCAAATGTGCATACGATGAAAAAGACTCTATTGGTAAACGTTATCGTCGCCAAGATGCAGTAGGTACTCCTTTCTGTATCACCGTTGACCACCAAACTTTGGAAGACAACATGGTTACCATTCGTCACCGCGACACCATGCAACAAGAACGCGTTGCCATTGCAGATTTGCGCAACATCATCGATGCCAGCGTAAGCATGAAAAACTTGTTTAAAGAAATTGTAAAATAAGCCTGTTTTAACACAGCATACGGATAAATCGGCCTCCACATGAGGTCGATTTATTTATTTTTTGTAGTTTTGTCGGCACAAGCTCAGTTTATGAACATTCGTCATTTTTTAGGTCACCTGGTTGGTAAGGTAGCAATCTGTTGTAGTTTACTCCTATTGGCAAACTGCGCCAACCGCGGATCGGGTCCACAAGGTGGGCCTAAAGACACGTTGCCACCCATTGTTACCCAATGCAACCCTGCTAACGGTGCTACTGGCGTGACCTCCAAAATCATAGAAATAGAATTTGACGAGTTTGTTATAGTACAAAACCCCATCAACAACATCACCATTTCGCCCCCACAAAAACAATTTCCAAACTTCAAAACTGTCGGCAAAAAGATTCGTGTTACTTTTGAAGATAGTTTACGCGCCAATACCACCTATACCATTGACTTTGGTTCGTCCATTGTCGATAACAATGAAAGCAACCCGCTCAAAGGGTACATCTATACTTTTTCGACGGGCAATAGCATCGACACCCTTACCATCAGCGGGAAGGTGGTGGATGCACGTACCCTGGATCCCAAAGAAAAAATTATGGTTGGTATTTACAGCGACCTTGCCGATTCGGCATTTATTCAACAGCCTTTCGACCGCATCGCAAAGACCAACAAAGAGGGACAATTTACCATTACCAACGTGGCTAGCGGACAATACCGTCTGTATGCACTAAACGACCTCTCCAACACTTACTATTACATGCCTACTGGGGCTGAAATTGCCTTTCATGATTCAATCATTAGCCCAACGGCAGAAGACCAACAGCAGTACCTGCTCAAAACCTTTATTGAAAATCCCGACTGCAAACAGCTGCTCAAAAAGTACAATCGACTTAGCGACAAATCATTTCAAGTGGTCATGAACTGTCCTATCGACGAAATGCCTACCTATCGATTAGCAGGCGACAGCCTACCCACTTCTAGCAGGTTGCTGCAAGAGCCCATGCAACGCCCTGACTCCTTGATTTATTGGATAACCGACTCGGCTCTTTACCAAAAAGACACGCTATTGGTACTGATTGACTACCAACGACACGATTCCATCATGCAGCTGGAGCATACCACCGATACGCTTCGACTCATTGAACGTAAAAAAGGTGCATCGCGCCATAAAAAGAACGAGGACAAAGCACCTGTATTGGCCATTACGCACAACCTCAGCAAAGCATTGGAAGTTTACGATACCCTACAACTATCTTTTAACGAACCCATCAAAAGTTTCTGCAAAGATAGCATCCATCTATTCCAACGCATCGACAGCTTGGAAGTGCCTGTGGATTTTCTAGTATTGTTCAACGATAGCTTGTGCGCACGCAAGGCCTACATTCCTTTCCGCAAGGAATTTGGCAGTAACTACCAGCTACGCATCGATTCTGCGGCATTTGTAAGTCACTACGGCACTACGAACCAGTCCTTCAACAAACCATTTTCCATTAGATCGTTGGAAGAATACGGCAACTTGTACATACAATTCCCCAACGTGCCCGAAAATGGCATCGTGGAATTATTAAACGACGGGGGTAAAATAAAAGGAAGCTCCCCCATAATCAACGGGGAAGCTTATTTTGAAGATGTTGCGCCTGGATCTTATACCCTGCGCTTATACATCGATGCCAATAACAACAAGAAATGGGATACTGGCAATTTACTACAACACATACAGCCAGAACAGGCCTTTAAATTCCCCAACAAAATCCAGATTCGTGCCAACTGGGATGTGGAGGAAACGTGGGATTACCTACGCTAACGCAAATGCTTGTTTAATGGCATCTACGTAATCGGTTTTTTCCCAGGTGAACAGTTCTACTTCTTTGGTAAATTCACCACCCGACGCTGTTTTAAAGGTTTTGGTAACCACTTCAGAAGTACGACCTACGTGTCCGTACGAAGCAGTTTCTTCGTACATAGGTTGACGCAATTTAAGGCGTTCTTCGATGGCTTTAGGACGCATATCGAAGATGGCCTGAATCTTTTCTGCAATTTGTCCGTCGGTCATATTTACGTTGGATGTACCGTAGGTGTTGATGTAAATATTGGTAGGTTTTGCTACGCCAATAGCATAAGCTACTTGCACCAACACTTCATCAGCCAACCCTGCTGCCACCATGTTTTTGGCAATGTGACGTGCCGCATATGCTGCCGAACGGTCAACCTTTGAGGGGTCTTTGCCCGAAAAAGCACCACCGCCGTGGGCTCCTTTGCCACCATAGGTATCTACAATGATTTTACGACCTGTAAGACCTGTATCTCCATGAGGACCGCCAATCACAAACTTGCCTGTTGGATTTACATACAAGGTAAAGTCACCTTTATTTAGCTGTTCGTAGCGAGCATCCAAGGCAAAAACACGTGGCAACAAAATGGTTGCTACATCGTTTTTAATTTGAGCCAACATAGCATCGTCGTCGTTCAAGAACTCGTCGTGCTGGGTAGAAACAACAATGGTATCAATGCGAACAGGTTGGTTATTGTCGTTGTATTCGATGGTTACTTGCGACTTGGCATCAGGACGCAAATAGGTCATTTGAACGCCCTCTTTGCGAATGGCTGCCAACTCACGCAACAATGCGTGTGAAAGGTCAAGCGAGATAGGCATCAGATTAGCGGTTTCGTTGCATGCATAACCAAACATCATGCCTTGGTCACCAGCACCCTGATCGTAGGGATTTTCACGTTCCACACCACGGTTGATGTCGGGTGATTGCTCGTGAATCGCTGAAAGTACACCGCACGATTTGTATTCGAACATGTACTCACTTTTGGTGTAACCAATTTTCTTGATTACTCGACGTGCCACCGATTGTACATCCACAATGGCTTTTGATTTTACTTCACCCGCCAACACTACCTGACCAGTAGTCACCAACGTTTCGCAAGCAACCTTAGAATAAGGGTCTTGTACCAAAAAGTTATCCAAAAGGGCATCCGATATTTGATCGGCTACTTTGTCGGGGTGTCCTGCAGACACCGATTCAGAAGAAAATAAATATCCCATAGGTATCAGAATTTTACCATTAAACAAGCGGGATAAATAAGACAGTGTTAAAAGCAGCCGTAGAAGAGGGTCTTTTTTAGCATTTTTTTCTGTGGTTGCAAGCAATCAAATTTATCCACTAATTTTACACAGCGCAAAGTTAGTGTTTTTTATTAAATTCTGACTAACTTTACGTCAAATTTAATTTTCGACTTATGAAAACCATTCAAGTGTCTGACAGAAAGTTCCAGCTATACCTCAGCGCCAAGCAAATTGCTACACGTGTAAAGGAAATGGCTACTACCCTGCGCCATCACCTCAAGGATGTAGAAAATCCGCTTTTTGTAGGCATGCTATCGGGAAGTTTTGTGTTTGTAGCCGACTTTTTGCGCGCCTATGAAAAACCAGCAGAAATTCAGTTCGTAAAATGTTCTTCCTATCAAGGAACTCAAAGTTGCGGGAGCCTGAAAGAAGAGTTGGGTTTGGGTGATATTGACCTAACAGGACGCACCGTAATTGTATTGGAAGACATCATCGAGACAGGACTTACCATGCAATCGTTCGTAGAAAAATTGCAAGAAAAGAACCCCAAAAGCATTTCGGTAATTGCCCTTTTCTATAAACCTCAACTCAACAAAAGCAACATTTCACCCTATATTTCTGGGTTCTCTATTCCTGATGATTTTATTGTAGGATACGGACTGGACTACAACCATCAAGGTCGTAACCTATCCGATGTCTATTCAGTAATCGAATAAGAATTCCCTATAAAACAAAAAGTCGGTGGTCTCAACCACCGACTTTTATGTTAGTACATCTTACCAATGACCCACATTTTAAAGGAAGCTGGCGCGCAGTCTATGATAAAGGACAGCGCTTTGTAGATAAAACCAGGTATCACACGCATCGGCATACGTTTTTTACGCAACAGTCGAAGCATGGTTGCAGCAATCGCATCGGGCGACATGCCGTTTTGTTCGTCTTTCTCCATGGTTTGCACAGCTTTTAGCATGGCTTTGGTATATACCGATTCTTCCGATTTCGAAGCTGCCGTATATTTTCGTGCATTGGTAAAATTGGTTTTTACATCACCTGGCAGCACGCAAGCGCACTGAATTCCGAATGGTTTTACCTCCAAACTCAGGGCTTCTGTAAACGCCAAAATACCTGCCTTTACAGACGAATAGAACGTTTGGAAAGGGATGGGTGCTACTGCTGCCATTGACGACACCGTAATAATTCTACCAAATCCCTGACTACGTAGCTGGGGCAAACAAGCCTGCACGGTGTTTACTACACCATAATAGTTGGTAGCCAATTGGTAGTTAAGATCGCTCAAAGAAGTATCTTCTACTGCTCCTGCGATGCCATTGCCTGCATTGCAAATTACAGCATACAAGCCACCCTGCTCCTCTACAATTTTTGCTACTGCTTGCTGCAAGGTAGCTGGTTGGGTTACATCGGCGCATACAGAAAGAATACTCCCTCCTGATTTTTCGTCTTTTTGCTCCTCACATCCGCTACGCGAAAGTGCATATACGGTATAACCGTTTTTCATCAAACACAAAGCAGTAGCCTTACCAATGCCAGCACTACCACCTGTCAGTAAAATTGTTTTGTTCATCATCTTCGTTCACTTAACACACTTGCAAAGATAGTTATTTCCTCGAAAAAATGTATCTTTGCTTTTACTTACTTAACTAATCGACTAACATGATACTCTATTTAATTCTTGCAGCGGCAGTGGGCATCTTGGTAGGTGCCTTGGTGGTTTATGTGATTTTGCGCCAACAACAATTTGGCTTGCAAACCCAAGCCCAACTGGCTAAACAGGAGGCAGAATATACCAAGCAACAACTCCAAGAAGGTCAGAAACAGGCATTGGCCGACAAGCAACTATGGCAAGAGGAAACCGAAAAACGCTTGCAAGATGAGCGCGAAATAGCGACCAAGCGCCTGCAAGAGGAACGCGCACATGCCGAAACCTTGCGCCGTGAAGCTGATGAGCAATGGAACAAAAAGTTGGAAGCTTTAAAAAGCGAAATTAGCCGCATCACCATTGAGCAACTCACCAAAAAGCAGGATGCCTTGCAAGATCAGAACCGTAATCAGATGGGTGAGCTACTCCAACCCATCCGCGAAAAATTTGCCGAGTTTGAAAAATCGGTCAACGAAAGCAAGACCCAAAATGCTGTGCAAAAAGAAGACCTAAAAAAGAGCTTCGAGAGCATGCTAAAACTATTTGAACAACAACAAAACCAAGCGGTAAACAGCATCAAAGAACAAACCGAGAAAATTGGGTCGGATGCAGCCAACCTTACCAAAGCGCTCAAAGGTGACAGTAAGATACAAGGCGACTGGGGCGAAATGGTACTCGAAACCATTTTAGAGAACAGTGGCCTGGTAAAGGGTGAAAACTACTTTGTACAAGAAAACGTAAAAGATGAGAATGGCAATAATTTCCGCCCCGATGTAATCGTAAAATTTCCCGAAGGAAGATCGGTAGTGATTGACTCCAAAGTGTCGCTAACAGCCTATGCCGATGCCATGGCAGCCGAAGCAGAGGAACTGCGTGCACAACGCATGGCATCGCACGTACAAAGTGTCGTCAAACACATTGACGAATTGGCTGCTAAAAAATACGATGACTTGGTAGAAAATGCCATTGGCTATGTGCTGCTATTTATCCCCAACGAGGCTGCATACAGCGCTGCGCTTAAAGCCCGTCCTCAATTGGCACAGGATGCCTATAAAAAGAAGATTATCATTATTTCGCCCAGTAACTTGCTGATGACCTTGCAACTCGCCTATAACCTTTGGCAGTACGACAAGCAAACAAAAAATGTCGAAAAAATTGTGCAAAGTGCATCGGGACTTTACGACAAGGTAGCCCTGTTCCAAGATTCGTTCGACAAAATTGGCGCACAAATACAAACACTTTCTGCAACCTTTGAGAATGCCAAAGGCCAGTTGAGTGAAGGCAAAGGGAACGTACTTACCCGCGTAGAGAAATTCAAAGACTTAGGCATTACTCCTAAAAAGAGCCTACGCATCTCAGAGTAATTATACCAACACAAAATCCAGCTGTTTCTTTTCCAAGTTGGCGCGCGATACCATAATCTGTACCTCATCTCCCAGCTGGTACTTGCGGCGTGTTTGTCTGCCAATGATGCAGTAGTTCTTTTCGTCGTAGGTATAAAAATCGTCGTCCATATCGCGAAGCGCTACCATGCCTTCGCATTTGTTCGAAGTAATTTCTACATAGATTCCCCATTCGGTAACCCCCGAAATAACTCCATCAAATACCTGACCTTTTTTGTCGGCCATGAACTCAACTTGCTTGTACTTGATAGAGGCTCTCTCTGCCGATGCTGCCACTTGCTCGCGGTCGGAACAATGTTCGCACATCTTTTCGTAGGTTTCCTCTTTTACGCTGCCACCACCCTGTAGGTAGCTGAATAGCAAGCGATGCACCAACACGTCTGGATAACGCCTGATGGGTGAGGTAAAGTGGGTATAGTAATCAAATGCCAAGCCGTAGTGACCAATGTTATCGGTGGTATAAATGGCTTTTGCCATGGATCGCACCGCCAAGGTTTCTACCAAGTTTTGCTCACGCTTGCCCGCAACATTGTCTAACAAACGGTTGATGGCACTCGAAATTTCATTTTTCTTGCCCGATGTTTTTAACTTGTAGCCGAATCGGCTAATGAACTGCGAAAAATTACTCAACTTTTCTTGGTTAGGTTCATCGTGGATACGGTATACAAAGGTTTTGGCCTTATCGCCTTTTTTCACCTTACCAATGTGTTCTGCTACAGTTCTGTTCGCCAATAGCATAAACTCCTCGACCAATTTATTGGCCTCTTTGGCTTCCTTGAAATACACGCTAAGTGGCTTGCCCTGCTCATCAATTTGGAAACGTACTTCGGAACGTTCGAACGAAATCGCTCCTGCCTTGAATCGGTTGGCACGTAATTTTTGCGCCAACTGATTCATGTAAAGCAATTCTTCCTTCATATCCCCCTCGCCCGTTTCAATAACTTGCTGTGCTTCTTCGTAGGTAAAGCGGCGGTCTGAACAAATCACGGCCTTGCGGATACGATAATTCACCACCTCGGCATTGTCGTTCATTTCAAACAACATCGAATAGGTGAGCTTGTCTTCGTTGGGACGCAACGAGCACACCATGTTACACAATTTTTCGGGCAACATCGGAATGGTTCTATCAACCAAATACACCGAAGTTGCACGGTCGAAAGCCTCTTTGTCGATAGGGCTATGTGGGGTTACGTAATGGCTAACATCGGCAATGTGTACACCAATTTCTACGTTACCATTGTCTAATTTTTTGAACGATAGCGCATCATCGAAGTCTTTGGCATCCACAGGGTCGATGGTAAAGGTGGTAATGCTTCTGCAGTCTTCGCGACGCTTAATTTCATCGTCAGTAATGGTGGTATCAATTTGTTCAGCAAGGGCGGTTAGCTCTTCGGGGTACGAATAAGGCAAACCGTATTCGGCCAAGATGGCGTGCATCTCGGTATTATTTTCGCCCACTTCGCCCAGCACATCAATTACTTCGCCAAAAGGATTTTTGGCTTTTTCGGGCCAATCGGTCATGCGTACAAACACTTTTTGACCATCTTTGGCGCCATTTAGTTTGCTGTTTGGGATGTAAATATCGTTGCTCAACAGACGGTTATCGACCACCACAAAGGCAACACCCCCTACAATGTTCATCACGCCCACAAAGGTAGTGCGGTTGCGTTCCAAGATTTCCACCACCTCACCTTCGGTTTGTCTGCCACTGCGTTTTGCATACACCAACACCCGCACCCTGTCGTTTTTCATGGCACGCCCCAAATTACGATCGGCAATAAAAATCTTTTCACCGCCATCGTCAGGAACCAAGTGAGTTTTTCCGTTGTTGTTGCGATCAATGACACCGTCAACATACTTGTTCAACACAATGGCTTTGTATCGACCTCTTTCCACTTCTTGCACGATGCCTTGCTGTACAAAATACGCCATAATGTGTGGCAATTTTGCCTTGTCGCCGGCTTTGGTAATGCCAGCCACTGCCGCCAACTGCTTATGGTTAAAGGGTCTGTTCTCGAATCGCAAAATAGCGGGAGCAACTACATGAATAAGTTCCTTACGATCCATGGTTCCTGTTCTTTAAGGTAGTTAGTAATATCACAGGTAAAAGTAATAAAAAAATAACGATTCAAATGCATGAACCGTTATTTTTTCGTTGTAGTATGAATTTATAAGCTATCGCCAAAATCTTTTCTAAATTTCTCTGCTAATTGCTCTTGCCAGTAGCCAATTTCTTTCAATCGACCAAAGAAGAAGCGCAATACAGAAGGTTCTTCGACCCATTCCAAACCACCAATTAGCTCGCGGTTGTCCCATACCCATTTAACACGGTCGGCAACGTATTTAAGTTGCGATAGGGTATATACACGACGGGGAACTGCCAAACGCATCAATTCCAATTCCGAGTAAGGTTCTGTACCGTCGGGGTTACGTTGTTCCGACAACGTACCACGTTCCATAC
Source organism: Candidatus Enterocola sp. (assembly GCA_045634045.1). Lineage (GTDB taxonomy): Bacteria > Bacteroidota > Bacteroidia > Bacteroidales > Paludibacteraceae > Enterocola. Next base: position 10,033 of record JAZQZN010000028.1, read on the forward strand.
CCCTGATACCACCCGCAATGTACAAGGCAGTGGCAACAGCTGCGGCAGGATATTGGTTGTGAGGAACATTAGGCACAAAAGCACCTGCGTTCAAGTGGCAACCCAAACCGCCTGCAGGCAAAATTACAGGCACACCGTAGTCGTGCAATTCTTTTGCCAAGTAGTTGATAAATTCGGGGCCTTGGTTGATGTATTCCATGTCCAAACTTTCGTACAAACCTTGTGCCATCGATTCCATGGTGCGTACATCGATACCACCGTAAGTCAAGAAGCCTTCGTATAGTGGAATGTACTCCATCATCATTTTGGTGTATTTAGGGTCCTTGCTGGTAATGATACCACCTTTAGAGAAACTCAACTTACGTGCCGAGAAGTAGATGATGTCAAAGTGGTCAGCCAACAAGTGGTAGATGGCCTTGATGTCCATGTATTTGCAACGTGCCTCGCGCGTTTTCATGAAGTAGATGTTGTCTTGCAAAAGCGAAGCATCCAATACGCTAACAATGCCGTTGTCGTGGCAAATATCGGTTACAGCCAACATGTTTTCGAGCGACACAGGTTGACCACCAATCAAGTTGGTACCTGCTTCTACACGTACAAAAGCAATGTTTTCGGCACCTTTTTCTTTGATGGTAGCTTTTAGTTTTTTAAGGTCAAAGTCGCCTTTGAATGGATCATCCGATTGAGGTTTTAGGCCTTTTTCTGCCACCAACTCTTCTACGGTGCCACCCATGCGGGTAACGTGCGCTTTGGTGGTGGTAAAGTGGAAGTTCATAAGGGCTGTTTGACCAGGTTTTACCAATGCCGATGCCAAAATGTTTTCGCAAGCACGACCTTGGTGGGCTGGCAATACATTGTCGGTGCCAAATACTTCTTTAATCGCTGCTTTTACGCGTTTAAAGGTAGCCGAACCTGCGTAAGAGTCGTCTGCTTGCATCGAAGCAGCCATTTGCAAATCGCTCATGGCATTTACACCCGAGTCGGTAAGCATATCCAAATAGATGTCTTCGTTTTCAAGCAAGAAAGTGTTGTTACCTGCTTGTTGAATTTTTTTTAGACGTTCTTCTACAGGAAGTAGCGATAGCTTTTGTATTACGCGCACTTTGTGCATTTCCAAGGGTACTTGGTTTTCCGATTGATAAAATTTTACTGCCATAATGGTTTATGTTTTAGTTATTTAATTCAATTTGATGCGGCAAAAGTAAGGCAAAACTCCTATTGAAAACATACGCATTTTACGGAAAAAAATACCATTTTTACGTTTTGCCACAAAAAGATACCATTATTACATACCAAAATTACAGATATTAGCCAATAATATGCTATTTTTGTACCATTATTACCGACACATATGCACAGGAAGATAGAAAATATTGAGCAATTTAACCGCTTCTTTAATCAGACTACCCACCACCCTTTAGTAAGCGTTGCCAATTTGGCGGATGCGCAGCTATCGCTGTTTGAACCCACCGATTTTGGCATGTACTGCGTGGTGCTGATGGATGCCGAATTTGGGGAACTCATCTTGCGTGGTGCCAGTATGCGCTACCAAGCGGGAAATATCTTTACCATGAAACCTGGACAGGTGGTAAGCATGAATTTGCGTGCCAACGCCCGTCCCAAGGGTTGGATGTTGGCTTTTAAGCCAGAGCTAACGGTTAACACTGGTTTGGGGCGCGATTTTTACATGTTCAACTTTTTCGATTACGAGGTATGCGATGCCCTCAATCTGTACGAGGGAGAACGCCACATCATGCTCAACTGTTTTAATACCATTTTATCGGAATTGCGTGCACCCGACGATGAGTTTACAGGACACATGGTACGTTTGGGCATAGGTCAGCTGCTCAGCTATTGCCGCCGCTTTTACGACAGGCAGTTTGACACGCAAAAAGAGCGTGCCTCCGAAATTATTCGAAAATTTGAATCCATTTTGGATGCCTACCTATCGGACGGTAGCGAATTACCTCGTAGGTTAGGGCCACCACAAGTAGCATGGTGCAGCAGCCAATTTCACCTATCGGCCAACTATTTTGGCGACGTAGTAAAGCACGAATTGGGCATCACCGCCAAGGAGTTTATCAAGAACAAAATCATAAAAAAAGCCATCCTGCTGTTGGAAGACGAACAGCTACCCATCAACGAAGTGGCATCCAAGTTAGGTTTTAACTACCCCAACCACTTTACCCGCTTCTTTAAACAAGCCACAGGCAAATCGCCCTCGCAGTACAAGAACTCGGTAGAAGCATAAACTTATCTTTGTGCCGTAATGGTTTACCATTTAAATCGTCCTACAAACCAAAAAGCGACCCATGAGGTCGCTTTTTGGTTTGTATGTGAAACGTTGATTAGATCAAGTTCATTTCGGTAAGGATAGCGTTGGTTTTGCGAACAGCAGCTTCGCTTGCAGCCAAAAGGGCTTTTTCGTCGTCGTTCAATTCCAATTCAACTACTTTTTCGATACCGTTTTTACCGATGATTACAGGAACACCAATCATGATGTCGTCCATGCCGTATTCACCTTCCAAGCTAGCAGCGCAAGGGATCATTTTCTTTTGGTCTTTGATGATTGATTCTACCAAGAACGATGCTGCAGCACCTGGAGCCATCCAAGCAGAAGTACCCAACAAACCAGTAAGAGTAGCACCACCTACCATGGTAGCTTTAGCAATTTCTTCCAATTGTTCGGTGTTCAAGAATTGGCTTACAGGTACACCTTTGTAAGAAGCGAAACGAGTAAGAGGAATCATGGTGGTATCGCCGTGACCGCCAATTACCATGCCGTCAACTTCGTTAGCATTGCAACCCAAAGCTTGGCTCAAGAAATATTTGAAGCGGCTGCTATCCAATGCACCACCCATACCGATTACGCGGTTTTTAGGCAAGCCCAAGCTCTTAAGTGCCAAGTATGCCATAGGGTCCATTGGGTTAGAAACTACTACCAAAATAGTATTAGGAGAGTATTCTAGGATGTTTTTTGCAACCGATTTAACGATGCCTGCATTTACACCGATTAGCTCTTCGCGAGTCATACCTGGTTTACGAGGAAGACCTGATGTGATTACTACTACATCAGAGTTAGCAGTTTTTGAGTAATCGTTGGTAACACCAGTTACTACGGTATCAAAACCCATTAACTGAGCAGTTTGCATGATATCCATGGCTTTGCCTTCAGCCAAGCCTTCTTTGATGTCGATCAATACCACTTCATTTGCTACTTCATTTACTGCCAATACATTAGCACAGGTAGCACCTACGTTTCCTGCGCCTACTACGGTTACTTTAGACATAAAATATTCTTTTAAATAGTTAAGTAATTCAATATTGATTATGCAAAAATAGTCTTTTTTCTCAAAAAAGTGTAACTTTGTCCTGCGTTTTTCCTATGAAAAGTAAAAATCTTCGTTATCTACTATATGCAATAGTCGTTTTAGGACTATTTACCCAATGTTCGACCAAGAAGAACAACTGGGCTACTCGTTCGTACCATTACGTTACGGCACGATACAATGTATTATTTAATGGCAAAGAAGCCTTTGCAAAAGGCGAACAAGCCATTGAAGAAAAACATATTGACAACTATTCTGAGATACTCCCTATCTATCCTATCAGCCACCACGACAATGCATCCATTGCCAAAGGTGACATGGAAAGAACTGTCGAAAAATGCCAAAAGGCCATCAAACTCCACTCGATTGTAAAGAAGCCTAAACGCAAAGCATCGCGCGCCAATGATGCTTCCTATAAGGCTTTTATGCAGAAAGAGGAATACAACCCTATGGTACAAGAAGCCTGGTTATTGATGGGTAAGGCACAATTCTATCAGCTCGATTTTGTGGCTGCCAATGCCACCTTTTCGTACATCATCCATCACTTTGAAGACAACAAGGATGTAATGGTAGAGGCACAGCTATGGAGCGCTCGCAGCTATGCAGAAATGGGTTGGTTCTACGAGGCAGAAGACCAGCTAAAACGCATGGATGAGAAATCATTCAGCCCTACCACTAGTCAGCTATACGTATTGGTAATGGCCGACTTGCTGCTCAAAGAGAAGCAATACAACGAGGCTATCCCATTCTTGGAAACAGCCATTAACACCGCCAAAGGAGAAGAAAAAACACGTTTGTGCTACATTTTGGCACAGGTGTACGAAACCATTGGCAACTACAAAGAAGCTTCCAACTGGTACAACGAAACCTTGAATCGTCATCCGCTGCACGAGATGGAATTTAATGCTCTGTTGAGCCAAGCACGCTGCTACCAAGGTTCAGACAGCAACCCCATTTTGGAAGACATCCAAAAACTCATCAAAAAACAAAGTAACCAAGAGTATTTGGACCAAATCTACTACACCATTGCCTTGCTGTATCACCGCGATGGCGACATGGAAAAAGCCGAAGAATTTTACCAAAAAGCAATTGATAACAGCGTCAGAAACGGCATCGATAAAGCCAAAGCCCTACTGGCATTGGCTGACATCCGCTACGAAGAAGAAAAATACGTAGCAGCACAACCTTTGTACAACGAGGCTTTGCCCCTCATCCCTGACGATTACCCCAACTACACCACCATCGAAAAACGTACTTACCTACTCAACGACATTGCAAGAAATGAGCAAATTGTGGTGTTGGAAGATAGTTTGCAAGTGTTGGCACAACTTACAGAAGCAGAACAAATTGCCATCATCGAAAAGGTTATCGAAGCGAAAAAAATTGCCGATGCCGAAGAGCAAAAACGTTTGGAAGAAGCTGCTCGTCAACAAAGCTTGCGCGACCAAAACAGCGTGTTGGCTGGTGCGGGACTCTCGTTGGGTGAAATTGCCGATAAATCATGGTATTTCTACAATCCTACCCTGCTTACTCGTGGTAGGGTCGAATTCCAAAAACAATGGGGCAAACGTGTATTGGAAGACCATTGGCGTCGTAGCAACAAATCTGCATCATTCTTTGCCGAAGCAGAGGAAGAAGACGATGAAATGTTGGCAGACGGCGATAGCGCTGCTACCCCAGCCGCATCCCTAACACCCTACGACGTGGCGTACCACCTGCGCTTACTGCCCACAACCCCCGAAAAAACAGCTGCATCGAACCTTGCGATACAAAATGCCTTGTCGGAATTGTTTGTGTTGTACAACGAAAAAATGGGTCAACACGACAAAGCCATCGAGGTATATGAAGAAATTAAACGTCGTTTCCCTGAACACGCCGCATTGGGCGAAATTAGGTATCGTTTGTTCAAATCTTACGAACGCGCCGAAAATGCAACCGAGGCAGCACGCATCAAAGAAGAAATCCTTACCCAACACGCGGGTAGCAAATATGCTTTACTAGTACAAAACCTTGAAGTGGAGGATCAAAGCGCCGAAGCTCAAGCAGAAACTTTGTACCGCGAAACCTATGCATCATTCCGCAAAGGCGACTTTACAACAGTGGTACAGCAAACTGCACAAGCCAAAGCCTTGTATCCTGAATGTAGCATGATGCCTAAGTTCTTGTTCTTAGAAGCATTGAGCACTGGCAAGCAAGATGGCAAAGATAAGTTCAAAGAAAACTTGTCTGCCATCATCGAAAAATACCCCAACACCGATGTCGCGTCTATGGCTAAAAACATGGTAGCCCTCATAGGTCAAGGCAAGGAAATCCAGTCGGCAGCAACCGTATCTGGTTTAGAAGAAGAAAGAGCAAAAGTGGTATCGCAAGATGAATTTGCCGAAAACTTGCAAAAAGCAGGATTTACCTACGAACCCGACAGCGAACACATGTTTATATGTGCCGTTGCAGGTAACGATTCGACCAAAAACGAAGTGCTTTACGCCATCGCCACCTTTAACTTTACACGTTTCTTGCTCAAAGACTTTGACCTCAACATACGCCAGCTTAACGACAGCTTGCATGCCGTTGCCGTGTCGGGACTTACCAACTTGGACGAAGCCATTTGGTACCAAAACAACCTGATGAACGATGCATTTGTGCGCACTACCTTGCAAGATGTTTCGTACAAAGCATTTGTTATATCGAACGACAATTTCCGCTCGATATTCGACAAAGAATCTATGTTGAAGTACATTGACTTTTACCGAGAAAATCAGCTAAAAATTGACGAATCTGAGCTTATTAACGAACTAAAACAAAACACTGGTTTTGTGGCAGAAAGTACCGAATAGGTAGGCTCGGCATCGTCCATCCATAATAACCTTTAAATTTATAACGATTATGGCTTTAGAAATTCGCGAAGCGGTTACCCGCAAAGAGATGAAAAAATTTGTGCAATTTGGCATCGATTTGTACGAAGGCAACCAATACTTTTGCCCTCCCCTTGTCTTTGACGAACTAAACACCTTGGATCGCACCAAAAACCCTGCGTTTGAAGTATGCGAATCAATCTACTTTTTGGCGTACCGTGACGGTAAAGTGGTAGGCCGTATTGCCGGCATCATCAACCACCAAGCCAACCAATCATGGAACGTAAAAAAGACCCGTTTCGGTTGGTTCGATTTTGTGGACGACAAAGAAGTTTCCAAAGCATTGCTAGATGCCGTTGCCGCTTGGGGACGCTCTAAAGGCATGGAAACCCTCAACGGACCTGTAGGCTTTACAGATATGGACCACCAAGGTTTGCTTTTGGAAGGCTACGAATACGAATCGCCTATGGCTGCGTTGTACAACTATCCCTACTACACCGAACACTTCGATGCTTACGGTTTGACCAAAGAAGCTGACTGGATTGAAATCCGCTGCGTCGTACCCGAAACTCCTCCTGCAAAAATGGCGCGCGTTGGCGAAGTCATCCAAGACAGGTACAACGTTAAAATCGTTCCTATTAAAAATAGCAAGGAATTGCTCAAACGCTACGGCTATACTTTCTTCGACGTAATTGACGAGGCTTACAAACCTTTGTACAACTATTCGCCACTTACTGAACGTCAAAAAGAATACTACAGCAAGATGTATTTCCCCTTGCTTAACTTCGACTTTGTTACCATAGTGGCAAACGAAAAAGACGAGATTGTGGCAGTTGGTGTAACCATGCCCAACCTAACCCCAGCCCTACAAAAAGCAAAAGGCAAATTGTTCCCATTTGGTTGGTACCACTTGCTAAAAGCCCTAAAAGCGAAAAAAATGTATGCGTTGGACTTGCTACTTATTGCTGTTAGACCCGACTACCAAAACAAAGGTCTCAACTCGTTGCTATTCATTGACCAAATTCCACGCTACAACAAATATGGCGTAAAAGAAGCGCGTGTAACGGCTGTTTTGGAAACCAATACCAAAAATCAAGCCAACTTCCAATACTTGGAACACGAATTCTATAAACGTCGTAGAGCATACATCAAAAACTTGTAAGCCTACGCATATCCTATTAGGAGGGCGACTACCCAACGGTGGTCGTCCTTTTTTTGCTATCTTGTGGTTTATTATCCACCTAAGAGTATGTAAGCATGAAAACGAGTTTTATGAATCAGGTTGGTAATATGTTCCGAGCCATTACCACTGCCAGATCGCTGATAGAGTTAGAACAACGTGTAGGAGAGCAAATTGATCGCTTAGAATTGCTGATAGACCGCATCGAACAGCTACAACAACAACCACGACCATCTTATACACCCAACACACCACCCATCACCACGACCAACAACGCATCATTCATTGGTTTTATGGTAGAGGTAATTCGCCAACTCAGAACCAACGAACGCGTACGAACAGCAGAGGCCTACCAATCGGCATTGAGTAGTTTTAGAAAATTTAATGAGGATAAAGACATACTTTTTCGGGATATCAACGATTTGATGATACAACAATACGAGGTGTATCTCTGGCACCGTGGCGTTAGCAAAAACAGCTCCTCCTTTTATATGCGCATCCTACGCGCAGTGTACAATAGGGCGATTGATCAAAATCTCATTGGGCAAAGTAACCCTTTTAAACACGTTTATACGGGCGTTGACAAAACCATCAAACGAGCCATTAGCATGACTGCCATCAGACGACTAAAAGACTTGGATTTGAGCCATGATCCCAAGGCTGACTTTGCGCGCGATATGTTCCTGTTTTCGTTCTACACCCGTGGCATGTCGTACGTGGATATGGTCAACCTCAAACGCAGCAACCTATCAAAAGGCTACATTATCTACCGACGACGCAAAACAGGGCAAGTACTCCACATCAAATGGGAACCTTGCATGCAAGCCATTGTCGATAAATACCAGCACCAATGTACCGACGGATACCTACTGCCAATTATGAGGGAAAGCAATCAGCCACAACAGCAGTGCAAATACATGCAGAACGTTATCAACCAACACCTACGCCATGCAGCCAGGTTTGCCAACATCAGCACGACGCTAACCCTCTACGTGGCGCGCCACTCTTGGGCAAGCATCGCCAGAAGCAAGCATATTCCGTTATCCATTATCAGCGAGAGCATGGGGCACGACAGCGAAAAAACCACCCGCATCTACCTCACATCGCTCGACAAATCTGCCATCGATAATGCCAACAAACAAATACTCAAAGAATTGTAAAGCGCAATTTTTTGCTACCTTTGTAACCGCAAATAAGAAACACGCATGGGACGCCACAAATTTTCGCAAAAAGAGATTAAAATCATTCGCAAGCTATTGGGACAAAAAATGGCTGGCAACAGGGGGCAACAAAAAATGGTGCGCCATACCTTACGCACCGTATTTGAATTTAATATTTCCGACTTCAACATACAAGGCAAGGCATTTGGCCCTGCCGACCTCGACGAATGCATCCAACGCAAGCGCATCCTCATTTTAGACGATGCCACCATTGAAGCCATGAAGCTGCGCCATGCCGAGAAAAAACAGCACGAAACCATCCTCCAACAAGCCGAAGCCATTGCCGACGGCCAAACCGAAAACTGGGAAGACGTCCTCAAAGAGTGGAATGAATATTATGGGGTGAAAGAGTGATATTTTTATTTTGTTCTACCCATGGTTTGCCGTATGTTCGCACGCTAAAGTGCGTTAAAGTATTTTTATTATAAAAAAGAAATTAAATGAAAATTGCATTTAGTATAGAAGAGCAGATTAATCGCTTAAGAAGCTATGGAATTATCTTTGATAACGAAGAAAAGGCCAAAGAGATTCTTTTAGATGTGGGCTATTATCGAATGGGATTCTACTCTTTCCCTTTCGAGAAATCATTCCCAAAATTAGAAGATAGAACACACGAAGTAAAAGATGGTACTACATTTAAAAGCATCTACGAATTATACGACTTCGATACCAAACTGCGAAGAATATTACTTAATGCACTTGATAGGATTGAGGTAAACATACGTACACAAATTACCTATATTGTTTCTAATTATTATATAAAGTCTCCCACCTGGTTTGCTGATAGCAATATCATGCAAGCTGACTTTGTAAACACCTTCGAAGAGAAAGTTTATAAAACCCTTCGCGATAATCCTGTCATCAAGAGACATCATGATAAATACATAAACGACAAATATGCTCCCGCTTGGAAAACAATAGAGTTTATGACATTAGGCAACCTAACCTCGCTTTACAGATCACTAAAAGATGCTAATATTAAACGTATGGTTGCCCAGCACTACGGTTGCAGTATACGAATTTTTATTAACTATCTTGAAACTATACGAGTGATAAGAAACAAATGCGCTCACGGCAACTGTATCTACAATATTGATATAGCCAAAGGCATTGCTATTAAACCAGCTCAGATTCCTGAAGATAGCAGACATAATATTAATGGTGCTATTTACGTTATAAAATATTTATTGGGAGCTATATCTATCAATCGAAGAAATGAACTTGAAAATGACATCTCTAACTTAATGCAAAGCATAAAAGATGTAAAAACAAATGAGATTGTTAAAAATTGCACTAAAATAACAGATTGATTTGCTATTTCTAAATAAAATTCCTACTTTTGCAGAAAACATAGTGCCCGTATAGGCATAGTCTCTATATCTGCACTTTAAAAAGGATGTTAGGAGTTCCAGCGCGCTTGGGACTCCTTTTCTTTTACAAGGCTGAAGAAAGGTAGCAGGGTGGATATCAACTCCACGAACGATGCCACCAGAAAATGAGTTTCTTTTCTAAATGGCTATATATCTTCGCATTAAAGAAATGCTCCAAACGTAATCTCCCGCTATTGCTCCACCTCAGTTCGAAATCCCTACTAGTAGGTGTAAAACAATGCAAAATATTATTTCCTTGGTATATCTTTTAATTTGATTTTACCACTTTTGATAGATGCTCCATCTGCATTCAAACGCCAACTTATTTCAATATCTTGATTAAGATTTGCATTT
>JAZQZN010000029.1:0-30231 GCA_045634045.1 Candidatus Enterocola sp.
CCCAGATCAACCAGTAGATCCTGACCAACCAGTAGATCCTGATCAACCAGTAGATCCTGACCAACCAGTAGATCCCGATCAACCAGTTGACCCTGATCAACCAGTTGACCCTGATCAACCAGAAGAACCAGCCGGTATTACCTTTACTGTTCAAGTTCCAGCAGGAACTATTGAATGTTACGTAGCTGGTAATCCATCGTGGAGTTTCGTACAAATGGAAAAAGTAGAAGGCGAAGAAAACCTATTTACTCTTACAACTACCGAATTAGATGGCACAGCTTGGAAATATAGCAGCGGTGCATCTTGGTCTTACGTAGAAAAAGATGCTAACGGTAATGAAATTACTGACAGAACCGAAGCTGGTAATCCAGACGTTGTTGCAAAATGGGCATTGTTGTACGAACCTGATGCAGAACCAATCGAACCATACTATGCAATCCGTGGTTTAGTTAGCTGGGATATGGCAGATGATATTAAATTGACTGCTAATGCAGAAGGAACAGAGTATTTTATCAAAGGTCTTGATGTTGCAGAAGGCAGCGAATTTAAAGTAATCTACGTTGATGAAAATGTAAACATTACTTGGTACGGTGTTGGAGCAGTAGAAGAAAATCCTGAAATTACTCAAACAGGTACAGATAACATTGTGTTGGCAGCTGGTAAATACGATATCTACTTCAAATTGGATACCGAAACCATGTGGATTGGTTTAACTCCTGCTGATGATCCAGACCAACCAGTAGATCCCGATCAACCAGTAGATCCTGAAGATCCTGATACCCCAGTTGATCCAGAAGATCCCGATACTCCAGTTGATCCAGAAGATCCTGACACTCCTGTAGTTCCAGATCCAGAAGAACCAGAAGCTATCACCTTTACCGTTCAAGTACCCGAAGGTACTGTAGAATGCTACGTAACTGGTGCTGATCTATGGAATACTGGTGAATTCTTGAAAATGGAAAAAGCGGGTGACAACCTATTTACTATTACCACTACTACCGATGTTCTTAATGGTACTGCATGGAAATATTGCAGTGGTCCAGATTGGGCATACGTAGAAAAAGATGCTAATGGTGAAGAAATTGCTAACAGAACCGAAGCTGGCAATCCAGACGTTGTTGCTTCTTGGTTAGCAATCTACAACCCAGAACCAGAAGAACCTACCGCTGTTGATGAAGCAGAAAGCTTGAACATCTATGCAAACGAAGGTACAATTTATGCTGATGCCGAAATTGCTATCTACAACCTTGCTGGTGTTGATGTTACTGCACAAAACGGTGCTTTGTATGGTATCTATATTGTTAAATCTGAATTGGGTAACCAATTGATCAGCGTTAAATAATTTAGTTTAACCGATAATACTTGATAAGGTGCGCACGTGTTGCGCACCTTATTTTTTTTCGGTATTTTTGTCAAGACAAAGGCAATAACAGTGAAAAAGATACTGCTCATAACATACTACTTTCCTCCTTGCGGTGGAGCAGGGGTGCAGCGCTGGCTAAAGATGCTGAAGTACTTGCCTCAGTTGGAGGTATTGCCTTATGTAATTACGGTGGACGAGCAGCAAGCATCCTACCCACAAATGGATGCATCATTGCTGAACGATGTGGCACCTGATTTGCATTTATACAAAACGCCAACCTGTGAGGTGTTGGCTGCCTACAAACGCTTGTCGCCCGACAAGGAAATACCGTATGGAGGCTTTGCTAACGAGGCACGTCCTAATTTCTTCCAGAAGATGGCACGTTTTGTGCGTGGTAACTTCTTTTTGCCAGATCCTCGTCGTGGTTGGAATCGATTTGCATTTCGTCAGGCTTGTCTGCTCATTGAGGCGGAAGGGATCGATACCGTTATTACGACTTCGCCCCCACATTCTACTCAATTGGTGGGTCTGAAACTGAAGAAAAAATACCCACATATAACTTGGGTGGCAGATTTGCGCGATCCATGGACCGATATTTACTACAACAAAGACTTATACCAAACAGCTTTGGCGCGTACTATCAATGCCCGTTACGAAAGACGTGTGCTGCAGCAAGCTGATTTGGTGCTAACTGTAAGTGCCGATTGTGCGCGCCTATTTGCCTCAAAAACAGCTACCCAACAACCCATAGTTGTCTTGCCCAATGGATTTGACGCTGCTGATTTTGAACAATTGCAGCCTATAGATAATAGGGGACGTAGGGTGATTTCGTTTGTGGGCGTGTTGAGCCCACAGCACGATATAGAAGTGTTCTGTAGTGCCATGCAACAATTGCCAAAGGATGTGCAGGACGGTTTGTTACTGCGTTTTGTGGGTAAGGTATGCCCAGAAGCCAAAGCAAAATTGGCGCAATTGCCTTTGCAACAGCAGTACATTGATTATGTGCCTCATGTGCAGGCTGTCAGTTATATGTGCGCTACCGATTTGTTGCTCTTAACCATCCCTGCCATAGCCGATAACAAAGGCATCCTTACTGGAAAACTATTTGAATATCTGGCAGCGCGTCGTCCTATTTTGTTATTAGGACCGGCTGATGGAGATGCTGCTGCTATTGTAAGTGCTTGTGATGCAGGCGCTTGCTTTGAGAAAGAACAAGCTGAAGCCTTGGCGAACTACATCGTGCAACAGCTACAGCAAACTGATACTACGCTTACAAGTAAGGCATACCAAACCTACTCACGTTGGCAAATTGCTCAACAACTTGTTCAATTGATTCAATAAAAGGAAGCTAAGCACGTTTCTTACCCAAGGATTGGCGCAGAAAATCGAAGATTTGTTGCCAGAAGTAGGGGTAGAGCAGGCGTGTGATGATGGCATAGGATATTCCAAATACACTGATGCCTACTACTAGTTGTAGGTATAGGTTGGGTGTGTAGGTTATGATCCATCTGCTCAACATTGCCAATACTATTGACAATCCCAACGCAGGCAGGATGTGTCTAACTTGTTTCCAGATGGCTACTTGCAGGTTGCTTTTTACTTCATAGCAGCTGATGAACCATGCCAGCCAGCATGATACAGCATAGCCCAAGAGTAATCCCAAAATGTTCCACCTTAGTCCGATAAAGATAGAAAGCACGATGAGGATGCGTTTGACTACCTCTGTGCGGAAGCTGATGTTGGATTTGCCAATGGCGTTGAGCGAGTGGATGTTGATCTGAAAGAGCGGTACGAGGATATTGGCCAAGCAAATCAGCTGGAAATAGGGGACAGACGACATCCATTTTTCGCCAAAGAGAGTAAAGAATAGGGGTTCTGCTACGGCAATTAGCAAAACAGTAATCGGAACCACCACCAAAGCAGTGCGTTGTAGCAGGCTGTTGAGCAGGTGTACCAAACGTTCACGTTCATCGTGAATTTGGGCAAACAAGTGGTAGGTGGTGTTAAAAATGGCAGTGAAAGTGAAGTTGGCGGTTTCGCTTACCTTGTAGGCTTGCGTGTAGTAACCCACTAACTTGACAGGGTATAACTTACCCAATATTAGGGTATAAATGTTGTTGAATAGAATGGTGAGCAGCGAACTTGCCATGATGTGCGCGCTAAATTGGTAGTACTCTTTAATGACTTGCCATTTAAATTCGAGCGCAGGTTTCCAATGGGTATGGTAGTAGAATCCGAAAATGCGGAAAAAATGGTAAGAGGTTTGCTGCGTTACCAGTGCCCAAACACCGTAGTTGTTAAATGCCATGGCAACACCGATGCCTCCGCCGATTAGGGTGGCAAAGAGGTTGATTTTTGCCAAGGATTTGTAGTCTAATGCTTTGTTGATCAGTGCGTATGGCACTAAATAGCAGGCATTGAACAGAATTGCCAAAAAAGTTACCCGAGCAATGGCAGTGAGTTCGGGTTGGCCAAAAAATTGCGCAATGTAGGGTGCTGTAAAAAACAGCAGAAGGTAAAGGATGACCGAAATGCCTAAATTGGTGTAGAAAATGGTGTTGGTGTGCGCTGATGTGAGATTTTTGGTACGTATCAGGGCAAAATTAAAGCCACTTTCGACCAATACATACGATAGCCCTGCAAAAATCATAACCATGCCCATCAAACCATAGTCGGTGGGCGATAGCAAACGGGCAAGTACAATTCCAATAACGAATTGTACGCCCTGCTGTGCTACGCGGTCTATACTGCTCCACGTTAGTGCACCCAACATCTTATTTTTTAGGTCACTCATGTATTCGCTTTACGAATGACGAATCGGGTAATTCCTCACTCCTAACTTTATCCAAGTACGATATTCACAATCTTTCCAGGAACAACGATGATTTTACGAACAGTTTTGCCCTCCATAAATTTCTGGGTTTGCTCGTTGGCGAGCGCTGCTTCTTCTACTTCTTTAGCAGAGAGTGAAGCTGGCATTTCTAACGTGAAGCGTACTTTACCATTGAACGAGATAGGGTATTTAACGCTGTTTTCTACCAAGTAACTTTCGTCAAAGGCAGGGAATTGAGCGTCGCAAACAGTACCTTCGTTGCCCAAGATGTGGAACAATTCTTCTGCAATGTGAGGTGCAAAAGGTGCCAACAAAATGGTCAATGGTTCCAGAATGGCTTTTTTGTGGCATTTTAGCTGATTAAGCTCGTTTACACAAATCATAAAGGCTGCTACAGAGGTGTTGAACGAGAATTGTTCGATGTCGTAGCTTACTTTTTTGATGGTTTTGTGTAGTGATTTTAGCTCTTCTTTGGTAGGTTCGTCGTTGGTTACGCATACGTCGTCGCCACTGAAGAACAAGCCCCAAAGACGTTTCAAGAAACGGTGTACTCCATCGATGCCGTTGGTATCCCATGGTTTTGATTGTTCCAAAGGTCCAAGGAACATTTCGTATAGACGCAAGGTGTCTGCGCCATAGTTTTCAACGATGTCGTCTGGGTTGACTACGTTGAACATCGATTTAGACATTTTTTCTACTGCCCAACCGCAAATGTATTTGCCGTCTTCCAAAATAAATTCGGCATTGGCGAAATCGGGCATCCAAGCTTTGAAACGTTCGGTATCCAAAATGTCGTTGCTAACGATGTTTACGTCCACGTGGATTTCTTGGGTTTCGTATTGATCTTTTAAGCCCAACGATACAAATTTATTGGTACCTACTACACGATATACAAAGTTCGAACGACCTTGAATCATACCTTGGTTGATGAGTTTTTGGAAAGGTTCATCTTTGCAAATAATGCCCAAGTCGAACAAGAATTTGTTCCAGAAACGGCTGTAGATAAGGTGACCAGTTGCGTGTTCGGTACCACCGATGTAAAGGTCAACGTTTTGCCAGTAGTTGTTGGCTTCGGCACTTACCAATGCATCGTTGTTGTGTGGGTCCATGTAGCGCAAGTAGTAAGCCGACGAACCTGCAAAACCGGGCATGGTATTGAGTTCCAATGGATAGCCATCTGCAGTTTGCCAGTTTTCGGCACGTCCCAATGGAGGTTCGCCAGTTTCGGTTGGCAAGTATGTGCTGATTTCTGGCAATTGTAGTGGCAATTGGTCTTCGCTAAGGGTATAAGGTTGTCCGTCTTTGTAGTACACAGGGAATGGTTCGCCCCAGTAGCGTTGACGGCTGAAAATAGCATCGCGCAAACGATAGTTTACTTTTACTTTGCCGATGCCTTTTTCGGCAATGTATTTTTTGGCAGTAGCAATGGCTTCTTTTACTTGCAAGCCGTTTAGGAAGCCAGAGTTACACATGATACCGTCTTTGGCATCGAAGCTTTCTTCGCTAACGTCACATCCTTCGATAACGGGAATGATAGGCAAGTTAAAGTGTTTAGCAAATGCGTAGTCTCGGCTGTCGTGTGCAGGCACTGCCATGATAGCACCTGTACCATAACCTGCTAATACGTAGTCAGAAATCCATACAGGGATGTTTTCGCCAGTGAATGGATTTACAGCGTATGCGCCCGAGAAAACACCTGTTACGCGGCGGTCAGCAATACGTTCGCGTTCGGTACGGCGTTTTACCATATCAAGATAAGCATCCACTTCTGCTTTTTGTTCTGGAGTGGTAATTTGTGCTACGTAGGGGCTTTCGGGAGCCAATACCATAAAGGTAACACCAAAAGTAGTATCGGCACGGGTGGTAAATACGGTCATGTTGATGTCGCTACCTGCAATGGCAAAGTCCATTTCGGCACCCTCGCTACGACCAATCCAGTTGCGTTGGGTTTCTTTTAGCGAATCGGTCCAATCCAATTTATCCAATCCGTCCAACAAGCGTTGTGCATAAGCAGAAACACGCAAACTCCATTGGCGCATCACTTTTTGTTCTACAGGGTAACCACCACGAACCGAAAGACCTTCGCTTACTTCGTCGTTGGCAAGTACAGTGCCCAATTTAGGACACCAGTTTACTTTTAGGTCTGCCAAGTAGGCGATGCGGTAGTTCATGAGCATGTTTTGTTGCTCGTTGAGGCTCCAGCTGTTCCATTCTTCGGCAGTAAAAGCAGGTGCTTCGGCTGCTGCATTTACGTTTTGGTTGCCTTCTTTTTCAAAAATGGCTACCAAATCGGTTATGGGGCATGCTTTGTCGGCATCTTTGTTGTACCATGAGTTGAACATTTGAATAAATGCCCATTGGGTCCATTTGTAGTAGCCTGGTTCGCAGGTACGTACTTCTCGATCCCAGTCGTAGCAGAAACCTATTTTGTCCAATTGTTCGCGGTAGCGAGCAATGTTTTTAACGGTAGTAACTTCGGGGTGTTGGCCTGTTTGGATGGCATATTGCTCTGCGGGCAAACCGTAGGCATCGTAGCCCATGGGGTGTAATACGTTAAATCCTTGTAGGCGTTTGTAGCGGCTGTAAATATCGGATGCAATGTAGCCCAGTGGGTGACCTACGTGCAAGCCTGCTCCCGATGGATAGGGGAACATGTCCAATACATAATACTTAGGACGCGATGCGTCTGCCTCTACTTTGTAAATGGCATTTTCTTTCCAGTAGGTTTGCCATTTTTGTTCGATGTTTTTAAAATTGTATTCCATATTATGTTGTTGATTTATTGATGCGTTATGTATTCTATTTATTCCCTGCGTTGCGGTCGCTGTAGCGACCTTAACACAGGGTTACAAATTAGGTAAACCCCTGCGGGGTAACTTTTCCGGTTGCTGAGCTTGTCGAAGGGCAAGTCCTAACTATGGGTAAGGTCTATTATCTCTTCTTTTGCAAAGGTGATTTTTTCCATGCCGTTTTCGGTCACGATGTAGCTGTTTTCGGTTCCTACAGCTCCTACGCCTGGGATAACAAATTTAGGTTCCAGTGCAATGGTATTGCCCACTTCCAAAGGCTGTGGATTACGGCCGCATAGCACAGGTAATTCATTGATTTCCATACCAATGCCGTGTCCTACAAATTTGGCTTGTTGGCTGATGCCCATGTAGTAGGCTTCCAGCTGGTATTTTTTTACGATGTCGAGCGACAGCTGCCACATTTGTTCGCAAGTTGCACCTGGTACACCTGCTTGGGCAATGGCTGCTTGAATCTCGATTGATACGTTGTGTGCATCGTAGGCAAGTTGTGGTAATTTGCCTACACTATACGTGCGGCTTTGGTCTGTAACGTAGCCAGTAAAGTTGCCATTGATATCGACCATAACGGTTTGTCCTTCTTTGATAACGCTGTTATTGGCGCCCAATGGCAATGACGAGTGCATGCCGCCACCGCCTAATGCAAAGTCGTAGGGTGATGGAGTTCCTGCATTATCGCCCGAAAGGACAGATCCCATGTGCGATTCCATGGTGCTGCCGTAAATGCGGAACAATCCCAAACAACCGTTCAAGCGGAAAAGGCGTTCTACTTCTACGCTAAATTCGTGGTCGGTCATGCCTGCGCGGTATAGGCTAGGCACTTTTTCCATTACTTCGGTGTGCTTTTTGCCCGATAGGCGCAATTGTTCTTGCTCGAAAGCGGTTTTTATGCTCTTTACGTAGCGGATTACCTTAGAACCATTGATGAGTTTGGCACCCGTGCATTTTTCGATGCGCATCCAATCGCCGTACGAAATATCATCGCCCTCTACGAGTAGGGTATTGGGGAGTGATTGGCCTTTTGCTGCCAAAAGCGCAGGTAGGTCTTCTAATTTTCGAACCAAATGAAAGTGTTCGCCCACAATGTTGTTAGGACGACGTACCATAAAGGTAGGATCGCCTTGCATGGGGATGTAAACGTAGCCGATAATGATGTGGCCACAGGTATAGTACACATTAACGGGGGTGGTTAGCAGGCATGCATCTGCGCCTAC
Source organism: Candidatus Enterocola sp. (assembly GCA_045634045.1). GTDB lineage: Bacteria > Bacteroidota > Bacteroidia > Bacteroidales > Paludibacteraceae > Enterocola. The sequence goes on from JAZQZN010000029.1 coordinate 8,218, forward strand.
TTGCTCCATGGCTTTACGTATCTTTTCCCAACGAATCGCTAATTCCATTTTTTCTATTCTTTTATTATCCCTGCGTTGCGGTCGCAAGCTTCCTTAACACAGGGTTACAACAAAGGTAACCCCCTACGGGGTAACTTCTCATTTCTTAAAAAAGTACTCTAACGCTACGTGAACGCGAGCGGCCCAGTCGGTTTCAGTATGACCTGCGCCAGGGTAGAAACCATGTAGCATACGATCTTTGTAACCCAATTCTGCTACTTTTTCGACCAAAGCAGGGTAGAAAGGTGCATATGGCTCATCAATGTTTTGGTCGCCACAGTCCATGTAAATGTAGTGGGTACTGTCTTGTGGAAGCGCTTGTTCCAAGTAATCCATAAGGGCGTATGCCAATGCGCCATTGTTGGCATCTCGGCCAATGTGTGTTGAAACGCAACCTGCTTTGCTAAACACGTGAGGTGCTTCACAAAGGGTATAGAATGACATCAAACCACCCATGCTCGAACCCATTACAGCGGTGTTTTCGACTTCGGGTTTGGTGCTAAATACGCTGTCTACAAATGGTTTAACGGTATTGACAAGGAAGTCTACGTAGGCATCGCCACGGTATTGACCACGGCACATGGCATCCATGTAAGCCCATACGGTAGAGTCTTTGATAAGGCCTTGTACTTTTACGGGCATCAAGTCGCCAATGCGGCTTTCGCCAATGCTGTGTACGCCTACCACGATGGGTGCATCAATTTTGCCTTCGGCTACCAAGTTGGTAATGGCATCGTCGATGTTCCAAGCTTGGTGGTTCCAAGTGCTGTTGGGGTCAAATAGATTTTGGCCGTCGTGCATGTACAAAACGGGGTAGGTTTGGGCGGTATTGTACCCTGCTGGTGTCCAGATATCAACGGTAAGGCTGTCGCCAAAGTTGGTGTTGTACAATTTGGTGCGATAAACGGTGCCGCTAACCACTTCCAAAGGAGCTTCAGGTAGGTTGGGCATAGGTTTGTTGTTGGTGCAACTTACGCAGGCTAAAAGAGCCATTAATGCAGCAAAAAGGGTACATTTTTTCATAATGACATGCTTTAATATAATAAGGTGCAAAGTTAATAAAAATAAAGGAGAGTTGAGAGTGGAGAGCGGATATTTTTCGTATATTTGCGTAGAATTTAAAAGTTTAGCATTATGAATCAAAAACCAGTAAATCAACTTTCGTTTAAAGGTATTGTATGGGGTGTGCTGTTGGTGGCAGTGCTTTTTGCGGTATCGTCGTGTTTTTATACCATCGATACGGGCGAACGTGGCGTAGTGCTTCGTTTTGGTAAGTTGGTCAATGTTGTGGGTGAAGGCTTGAATTTCCGTGTACCTGTGATGGATGACGTAAAAATAATGTCGATTCGTGACAATAATTTGACCATTAAGACTGAGGTTTCGTCGAGCGATATTCAGACCATTGCTGTAGAAGTTAGCTTGGTGTATTCATTGGCTCCTGCCGAAGTAGGTAAGGTGTTTCAAACGTACGGTATGAACATCGAACAAACCTTGATTCGTCCTACCTTGTCGGAAAAAATCAATGCGGTGATTGCCGAATATCCCATCGAAACTTTTGTAGAAAAACGTGCCGAAATTTCGAGCCGTATCAATTTGGCTTTTGCCGAACAAGTGGCAGGAAGTGGAATTTTGGTAAAAAGCTTACTTATTACTAATCATGACTTTAGCGACGACTTTAACAAGGCCATTGAAGATAAAAAAATTGCCGAACAAGGTGCGCTTACCGCTAAATTTACCTTGGAACGCATGAAGTTGGAAGCCGAAGCGCAAAAGGTAAAACAAGCTTCGCTTTCGCCCATGGTATTGCAAGAAATGGCCATCAACAAATGGGATGGTAAATTGCCCGAATATTTTAGCGGCACTCAACTGCCATTTTTGACAATTAAGTAATGTTTTTACAAACCTTATCTGCTACCAACTATAAGAACCTCATTGACATTGAGGTGCAGTTTTGCCAAGGGGTAAATTGCTTTATTGGTAACAACGGGATGGGTAAAACCAACCTGTTGGATGCCATTTACTACGTTGCTTTTGGCAAGAGTCGTACCTGTCACGCGGATACGCAAGTGATTCGCCATGGTGAGCCATACTTTATGCTCAATGCCGAATTGGTCAGTGCGTCGGGCGCGATGGATACGGTTTCGATTAGCCTACAGCGTGGGCAGAAAAAGGTGGTTAAACGCAATAAGAAAGAATACGATCGTTTGGCAGATCACATTGGTTTGGTACCTTTGGTGATTGTTTCGCCTTACGATTTGGAACTGATTATAGAGGGGAGTAGCGAACGTCGTAAGCTGATAGACGGTATTATTTCGCAGTACGACAAAGAATATTTGCATCGCCTGTTGGCGTACAACAAGGCGTTGTTGCAACGCAATACGCTGCTGCGTGCACGTGTTTTGGATGATGATTTGTTGGGTGTTTGCGAAAGTATCATGGCAGAAAAGGCGGCGTATATTTATCCCAAACGCAAAGAGTTTTTGGAGAAATTTATTCCCATTTTTGCGGAATATTACCAGCAAATTGCGGGCGATGCCGAGCAAGTGTCGATTCGCTACGAATCGCATTTGCAGCAAGGTGATTTGTTACAACAGCTGCAACAAAGTCGTTTCAAAGACGAGGCTATAGGCTATACAACGGTGGGTATTCATAAGGATGAATTGGCTTTCTATTTGGGTGAATATCAGCTCAAACGTATCGCATCGCAAGGACAAACCAAAAGCTTTTTGGTGGCGCTAAAATTGGCACAGTTTGAGTTTATGCGTCAGGCGTGTGGTAAATTCCCCATTCTGCTGTTGGACGATATTTTCGACAAGTTGGATGCCGAAAGGGTAGGACGCATCGTTAAGTTGGTGGCAACCGACCGCTTTGGACAGATTTTTATTACCGATACCAATCGTGAGCATTTGGATAGGTTGTTGAGCGAAGTGGAAGGCGAAAAACGTTTGTTTACCATCCAAAATGGTGCAATTGTATGAAACGAAATGCACCGTCGAAAGTAGGCTCGTTGATGGAGGCGTATTTTGAAAAATACGGCTTAAAAGAGGGTGTTTTAGAGGGATTGGCAGTGATGAGCTGGAACAAAGTGATGGGCGATCCCATTGTGCGTAGAACCCGTGAAGTGAGCATTAAAAATCATGTATTGTACGTGTCGTTGACATCGGCTCCATTGCGCAGTGAGTTGATGATGAGGCGCGAACAGATTGTCAAACTCATCAACCACGAAGTGGGTAGTGAGGTGGTTAATGATATAGTATTTCGATAAATTATGAGCATTAGTTCGTCTATTAGGCAGCTGAAACAGTCGCTTCCTGCTTCGGTGCAGTTGGTGGCAGTGTCGAAATTTAATCCTGTGGATGCTTTACAAGAGGCTTACGATGCAGGACAACGTCTTTTTGGCGAAAGTCAGGCGCAAGAATTGGTGCCCAAAGCACAGCAATTGCCTGCTGATATCAAGTGGCATTTTATCGGTCATTTGCAAACCAACAAGGTGAAATACATTGCCCCTTACGTGGCGTGCATCGAGTCGGTGGATTCGCTCAAATTGATGAAAGAAATCAACAAGCAAGCTGAAAAAATAGGGCGTGTAATTCCTTGTTTGCTGCAGTTTCATGTAGCGATGGAAGAAACCAAGTCTGGCTTTACTAAAGAGGAGTGCGAAGCGATGTTGTCTTCTGATGAATTTTTTAATCTTCGCAATATTAGAATCGATGGTGTGATGGGTATGGCATCGAACGTAGAAGATGAGGCTCGTGTGCGTCAGGATTTTCGTCAAATAGCCTTGCTTTTTGCGCATTTTAAAGTTCATTTTTTTGCCGATTCGCCCCACTTTAAACACATCTCGATGGGCATGACGCACGACTATCCGATTGCCATTGAAGAGGGAGCCACTTTGATACGTGTGGGCAGCGGTATTTTTGGTGAGCGCATGTATCAAAATCATTACAAATAACCAACTTATCTGTAGGAAAGTTATTTTATAAACGTTTGTCTTAAAAATATAAGGCAAACGTTTCTTTTTATGTAAAATAATCGTTAAATTTGCGTCCTTAATAACCAGAATGTTGCTAGTCACTGGTCACTCGTCGCTAGTATTAATGACAATCGACAAGCAACAAGCAACAATCGACAGTTAAAGAAACACTATAAACATTATATTTTAAATTTACTATGGACAACAAAAAACGCGTTTACACCTTTGGTAACGGACAAGCCGAAGGTAAAGCAGACATGAGAAACTTGTTGGGTGGTAAAGGTGCTAACTTGGCCGAAATGAACTTGATCGGCGTACCTGTTCCTCCTGGGTTTACCATTACTACCGACGTTTGTAATGAATATTACGAAGTAGGTAAAGAAAAAGTGGTAGAACTTTTGAAAGAAGAAGTTGCCAACGCACTTGCACACGTAGAAAACTTGATGAACTCGAAATTTGGTGACGTAGCCAACCCACTTTTGGTTTCGGTTCGTTCGGGAGCTCGTGCTTCAATGCCTGGTATGATGGATACTATCTTGAACCTTGGTTTGAACGACGAAGTAGTAGCAGGTTTGGTTGCTAAAACCGGTAACCCACGTTTCGTATGGGACTCATATCGTCGTTTCGTTCAAATGTACGGTGACGTTGTTTTGGGTATGAAACCTGTAAACAAAACTGACATCGATCCATTTGAAGAAATCATCGAAAAAGTTAAAGAAGAAAAAGGTGTTAAACTTGATACCGAACTTACAGTAGAAGACTTGCAACAATTGGTTGCTGAATTCAAAGCTGCTGTTAAAAAACGTACTGGCAAAGATTTCCCCAACTCGGCTTACGATCAACTTTGGGGTGCTATCTGCGCTGTATTCGACAGCTGGATGAACGAACGTGCTATCTTGTATCGTAAAATGGAAGGTATCCCAGCAGAATGGGGTACAGCTGTTAACGTACAAGCAATGGTGTTCGGTAACATGGGCGAAACCTCTGCTACTGGTGTAGCATTTAGCCGTGACGCTGCTACTGGCGAAAACTTGTTTGTTGGTGAATACCTAATCAACGCTCAAGGTGAAGACGTAGTTGCTGGTATCCGTACTCCTCAACAAATTACCAAAATTGGTTCGCAACGTTGGGCTCAACTAGCTAACATTTCGGAAGAAGAACGTGCTGCTAAATATCCTTCAATGGAAGAAGCAATGCCCGAAATCTACGCTCAATTGGATGCTTTGCAAACCAAATTGGAAAACCACTACAAAGACATGCAAGATATGGAATTTACCGTACAAGAAGGTAAATTGTGGTTCTTGCAAACTCGTAACGGTAAACGTACCGGTGCTGCTATGGTGAAAATTGCTATGGACTTGTTGCACGAAGGTATGATCGACGAAAAAACTGCTGTTTTGCGTTGCGAGCCTAACAAACTTGACGAATTGTTGCACCCTGTATTTGACAAAGCTGCTTTGAAAGCTGCTCAAGTTCTTACCAAAGGTTTGGCTGCTTCTCCTGGTGCTGCTTGCGGTAAAATCGTGTTCAGCGCAGACGATGCTGCTCTTTGGGCTAGCAAAGGCGAACGCGTAATTATGGTGCGTATCGAAACTTCTCCTGAAGACTTGGCTGGTATGGCTGCTGCCGAAGGTATCTTGACCGCTCGTGGTGGTATGACTTCTCACGCTGCTGTTGTGGCACGTGGTATGGGTAAATGCTGCGTATCGGGTGCAGGTGCTTTGGTAATTGACTACGTTGCTAAAACCATGACTGTTGACGGTACTACCTTGAAAGAAGGTGATTACATTTCGTTGAACGGTTCTACTGGTGACGTTTACTTGGGTGCTGTTGCTACCAAAGAAGCTGAATTGGATGCAGACTTTGCAGAATTGATGACTTTGGCTGACAAATATACTCGCATGCAAGTTCGTACCAACGCTGATACTCCTCACGATGCAGCTGTTGCACGTAAATTTGGTGCTGTAGGTATTGGTCTTTGCCGTACCGAACATATGTTCTTTGAAGGTGACAAAATCCGTGCTATGCGCGAAATGATCTTGGCAGAAACCCAAGACGGTCGTCGTAAAGCATTGGAAAAAATCCTTCCTTATCAACAAGCAGACTTCAAAGGCATCTTCAAAGCAATGGAAGGTTGCCCTGTAACCGTTCGTTTGTTGGATCCTCCTTTGCACGAGTTTGTTCCTCATAACGAAAAAGAACAACGCGAATTGGCAGAAGTAATGGGCGTATCGTTCGATTACATCCGTCACCGTGTTGATTCGTTGCACGAAGCTAACCCAATGTTGGGTCACCGTGGTTGTCGTTTGGGTAACACCTATCCAGAAATCACTCAAATGCAAACCCGCGCTATCTTGGGTGCTGCATTGGAATTGAAAAAAGAAGGTGTGGTTACTTTCCCAGAAATCATGGTGCCTCTAACAGGTATCTTGCACGAGTTTGCTAACCAAGAAGGCATTATCCGTGCTGAAGCAGAAAAATTGTTCGCAGAAAAAGGCGATCGTATCGAATTCAAAGTGGGTACCATGATCGAAATTCCTCGTGCTGCATTGACCGCTGATAGAATCGCTACCAAAGCTGAATTCTTCTCGTTCGGTACTAACGACTTGACCCAAATGACCTTTGGTTATAGCCGTGACGACATTGCTTCGTTCTTGCCAGCATACTTGGATATGAAGATTTTGCCTAACGACCCATTCCAAGTGCTTGACCAAAATGGTGTAGGCCAATTGGTACAAATGGCTACTGCAAAAGGTCGTGCTGCTCGTCCTGACTTGAAATGCGGTATTTGTGGTGAACACGGTGGTGAACCTTCTTCTGTAGAATTCTGCCACAGAACAGGTTTGAACTACGTATCTTGCTCTCCATTCCGTGTGCCTATCGCACGTTTGGCTGCTGCTCAAGCTGCTATCAAAGAATAATCATAACGATTCTTCTATATGCAAAACCTCACTTCTTTTTGAAGTGAGGTTTTTTTAGGTTATTACGCAGATATAAACTATCTTTGTATCATTAAAACATGAGATGTTATGAATGCAATTCTAAGATATGTTGATTCTACTACCATTGTAATATTGTTGGTGGTGTTTTTCTTGCTACTTATTGTGCGCAAATGGTTGTGGATTTATATGGTAGGTAAGTGGCGCGCCTATAAACGCGGATTTTCCATTACCTCATCTAACCTGTTCTTTATGCATTCGGAACATTGCTTCGACGAAAAATTTTTCGATGGTTTGCAGCTGTTGAGAGAAAAAGGATATGTTGCACCTATTTATGATTTGTGCGTGTCGTACAAAGTAGAAGGTTTTTCGTTTGCAGAAATGGTGGAAGCAATGGATTATGTTACCGCTCATAACATGAATATTTCGTTGCGTCAGGTGTTGATGGTGCAACGTCAAAAATTGGGCAAGCTATTGCCTTTGCTACAAAAATGTACACAATCGTTCCCTGTCGCTTTTGAGGTGAACTATCCCAATGCTACATTAACCCTCAAAGCAACTGCTAATTTTGTTTTTCCTGATGTTGCTTATACCAACGAAGACGGAGCTGCTGTGGCAAAACGTATGGAACAATACGCAAAAGCCTTTGTTCCTGAAAAAACCAAGAACAAAGACATTATTGATGCGTACTGGAAACGTTATTTTTCTGCTGCTACTGTGTTGGAACAGTTTGCGGTTTCGTTGTCAGATGTAGAAACCGATTGGCAGGTAATCTGATTGTTTTCGATGTGCCACTCGTTTGCAGGGTGGGTTTCGAGTAGGGTGAGGTTGTGAGTTGCCATGATAATGGCAGTGTCTTCACTTTTGCAGATGTTGTGCAACAAATCCACCAATCCTTTGCCTGTTTCAGGGTCAAGGTTACCGGTTGGTTCGTCTGCTAAAATCAATTTTGGCTTATTCAGTAGGGCGCGGGCAATTACAATACGCTGTTGTTCGCCACCCGATAGCTCGTGGGGCATTTTGTAGCCTTTTGTTCCCATACCTACTTCTTTTAGTACTTCACCGATGCGTTTGTCCATTTCTTCCTTGTTGCTCCAATCGGTAGCTTTTAGCACAAACAGCAAGTTGTCGTAAACAGTGCGGTCGGTAAGTAGCTGAAAATCCTGAAAAATGATGCCAATTTGGCGGCGTAAGAAAGGAATGTCCTTTTCTTTGATGTTTGCCAAATCGTAATCGAGTACGCTGGCGTTGCCAAATGCAGGTAGCTCGGCATACATAGTCTTTAGCAAACTACTTTTGCCTGAACCTACTTTGCCGATTAGGTAGTAGAACTGACCTGTTTGTGCCGATAGGTTGACATTGCGCAATACGATCTGCTCTTTTTGGTAGATGTCAACGCCTTTGTACTTAATAATTTCTGCCATAAATTGCGGTATTATTTATGTCTTTTCTTCAATTCATCGCCCAAAGTTTCGATGCGCATACCTTTAGAGGTAAGCAACACGATTAGGTGATAGATAAGGTCTGATGCTTCGTAAACAAAACCTTCTTCGGTACCATTGGTAGCTTCGATAACAGTTTCAACAGCTTCTTCGCCTACTTTTTGTGCCATGCGGTTTACACCTTTTTTAAACAATGAAGTGGTGTAAGAACCTTCTGGCATTTCTTGGTAGCGTTTGTCGATAAAGTCTTGCAAGTACTTGATAAAGTCCAAACCGCTCATTTGGTTCACTTCGCCAAAGCAGGTGTCAGCACCAGTGTGGCATACTGGACCTACAGGGTTGGCTTTGATGAGTAGGGTATCGCAGTCGCAATCTTCTTTAATCGATACTACGTTTAGGAAGTTACCACTGGTTTCGCCTTTGGTCCACAAGCATTGGCGTGTGCGGCTGTAGAATGTTACTTTGCCAGTTTCTTGGGTTTTGTTGAACGCTTCTTCGTTCATATAGCCCAACATCAACACTTTGCCAGTAGTATTATCTTGGATAATCGCAGGAATCAAACCTCCTTGTTTTGCAAAATCTAAGTTCATCGTACAGGGATATTTTCGGTTCTTAAATAATCTTTTAGTTCATCAATTTTAATCTCACCAAAGTGGAATACGCTGGCAGCAAGAGCCGCATCTGCTTTGCCTTGGATAAAGGCATCTTTGAAGTGCTCCATTGCACCTGCACCGCCCGAAGCAATAACAGGGATGGTCAATGCATCTGCCAAGGCAGCCAAAGCTTCGTTAGGATAACCAGTTTTAACACCGTCGTGGCTCATAGAGGTAAACAAAATTTCACCTGCACCACGTTCTTGTGCTTCTACAGCCCATTCTACCAATTTGCGCTCGGTAGGAATACGGCCACCGTTTAGGTAGCATACCCATTCGCCGTTTTCTTCTTGTTTGGCGTCGATGGCTACTACGCATACTTGCGAACCAAAGTTAGCGGCAATTTGATTGATCAAATCGGGGTTGCGTAGAGCAGCCGAGTTGATAGAAACTTTGTCGGCACCAGCGTTTAACAAGCGTTCTACGTCGCTAAGTTCGTTGATACCACCACCTACGGTGAATGGAATGCTTACGTTGGCAGCAACACGTTCTACTACGTCAGTAAAGGTTTTACGACCTTCGTGCGATGCTGTGATGTCCAAAATGACCAACTCGTCAGCACCGGCTTTGCTATAAAATGCGCCTAATTCGGCTGGGTCGCCAGCGTCACGGAAGTTTACAAAATTGACGCCTTTAACGACTTTGCCGTCTTTTACGTCTAAACAAGGGATAATTCTTTTTGCTAACATATTATTTCAAAAAATCTTCTAACTGTTTTAAGGTGATATTGCCTTCGTATATGGCTTTGCCAAAAATAACCGCAGGTACGCCTGCTTGGTTGAGTGTAAGAATGTCGTTCATGTTGCTAACACCGCCGCTAGCAATGAGCCATAGGTTGGGGTGGTGTGCTAAAATTTCTTGGTACAATTCGGTCGATGGCCCTTGTAGCATACCGTCTTTGGCAATGTCGGTGCAGATAACTTGGCTTACTCCTTTTTGAATGTAATCGTTCAAGAAATCCAACAGCTGGCAGTCGGTGTTTTCTAACCAACCCGTAACGGCAATTTTTTTGTCTTTGGCATCGGCTCCCAAAATGATTTTTTCGTTGCCATATTGTTGTAGCCACGACAAAAATGTATCTGGATGCTTTACAGCAATGCTACCACCTGTAATCATGGAAGCGCCACTTTCGAAAGCAATGCGCAAATCGTCGTCTGTTTTTAAACCACCACCAAAGTCGATGGTAAGGTTGGTGTGGGTAGCGATGTTTTCCAATACCTTGTGGTTAACAATGTGTTGGGCTTTGGCTCCGTCTAAATCTACCAAGTGCAGGCGGGTAATGCCGTGGTCTTGGAACGATTTGGCTACCTCTAATGGGTTTTCGTTGTATGTTTTTTGACGGCTGTAATCGCCTTGCGATAGGCGTACGCACTTACCGTCTATAATATCAATAGCTGGAATAAGCTGAATCATAATTGCAAAAATTGTGCTAAGATAAGGCTGCCCGCATCACCGCTTTTTTCGGGGTGAAATTGGGTAGCGTAAAAATTGTTTTTGTTTAGTGCAGCACTAAATGCATCTGCATATTGCGTGGTAGCAATGGTATGCTCGCAAATGGGAACGTAATAGCTGTGTACAAAATACACGTAATCGTTTTCTGCATTACGCGCAAATAGGGGAGATTGTAGCTGTTCCAACTGATTCCAGCCCATGTGCGGAATCTTGATACCCTTGCTTGGGGTAAACTTTTTAACGTTTACGTCGAAAATGCCCAATGCATCAACATCTCCTTCTTCGCTGTGCTTGCAAAGCAACTGCATACCCAAACAAATGCCCAAAACTGGTTGTTTGAGGTTTTTGATGACCTCGTCTAACCCCGTTTGCTTTAGGTGGCGCATGGTGGTGGCGGCTTCTCCTACCCCTGGAAATATAACCTTGTCTGCTTGCTGCAATTCGGCAGGGTTGTTGGTTAGAATAGGCTCTACGCCTAATCGCCTAAGGGCATGGATGACCGAGTGGATGTTTCCGGCGTTATATTTGACAACGGCAACTTGCATGGATTACCCAAATACGATGGTTTTGTTTTTATACACCAAAATTTTGCGTTCGATGTGTTTTTCAACGGCACGCGAAAGTACCACTTTTTCCAAGTCTTGTCCTTTGCGGATAAGGTTTTCGATGCTGTCTTTGTGCGATATGCGGGCAACGTCTTGCTTGATGATAGGACCTGCGTCTAACTCTTCGGTAACGTAGTGGCTGGTAGCACCAATAATTTTTACACCACGTTCAAATGCTGCGTGATAGGGTTTCGCTCCCACAAAAGCAGGTAAGAAAGAGTGGTGAATGTTGATAATCTTATTGGGATAAGCCTCGATCATGGCAGGGGTGATGATTTGCATGTAGCGTGCCAATACCACAAAGGTAATGTCCTGTTGGCGCAACAGCTCCATTTCTTTGGCTTCTTGCTCAGCCTTGTTTTCTTTGGTGATGGGCAAGCAGTAGTAGGGGATGCCAAATTTTTTAGCAACGTGCTCCATGTCGGGGTGGTTGCTGATGATGAGTGGAATTTCTACGTTCCAGTCGCCTGCTTCGTAGTGTGCCAAAAGGTCGTACAAGCAGTGTGCTTGTTTGGAAACAAACAATGCCATGCGTGGTTTTTGAGCATGGAAATAAATCTCAAATTCCATTTGGTATTTTTTGGCCAAAAGGGTATCGAAATATTCTTTTACCTTGTCGCGAGGAATCAAGAAGTTTTCCAACTCCCATTCGACACGCATAAAAAATACTTTTTCGGCTTTGTCAACGTGTTGATCAAGGTAGATGATGTTACCTTTGTTGATATTGATAAATTCGGTTACAGCAGCAATAATGCCTTGTTTATCAGGACAGTGTAATAGCAATACGGCTGTGTCTTTTTGGGCTTTTTCCATGTCGTTTTTCTTCTCTTTTTTATGAAACGCAAATATACAAAATAATTGGTATTTACCGAAAAATATTGCTACATTTGTGTTATGAAATATTCCGAGTCAGAACTAATTATCAATGCAGACGGAAGCGTATTCCATTTGCATTTGTTGCCCGAACAATTGGCAGAACGTGTTATTTTGGTAGGCGATCAGAATCGTGTTGACAAGGTGGCCGCCCATTTTGACCGCATCGATTGTACGGTGCAAAATCGTGAGTTTAGAACCGTTACAGGATGGTACCAAAACAAACGAATTTCGGTGGTTTCTACGGGCATCGGTTGCGACAATATCGACATTGTTTTAACCGAGTTGGATGCCCTTGTCAATATTGACTTACAGAAGCGCGAAGATAAAGAAAGCAAAACTAAATTATCAATCGTTCGCATAGGAACATCGGGAGGTTTGCAGCCTTTTACACCAGAAGGTACATTTGTAGTGTCAGCCTATGGCATAGGATTTGATGGATTGCTCAATTATTATGCGGGACGCGATGCGGTTTGCGACCTCGATTTTGAGCAAGCTTTTGTTGCGCAAACGGGCTATGATGCCAAGTTTGCAGCCCCCTATTGCATCGCTACATCGAGCCGCTTGACCCAGCAAATTGCAGGCAATGATATGGTGTTAGGTACGACCATTTCTGCTCCTGGATTTTATGGTCCACAGGGCAGAGCGATTCGTGTTCCGCTGCACGATGCGTCGCTCAACGAAAAGATCATGCAGTTCGAGTACGAGGGGCATCGCATTACCAATTTTGAAATGGAAGGTTCTGCCATCGCAGGTTTGTCGGCATTGATGGGGCACGAGGCAACAACGGTGTGTCTAATCATTGCCAACCGATTGGGCAAACGCTTTATTGGCAGCTACGACGAAAAAATGAAAGAACTAATAACGACAGTACTGGAACGAATTTAATCCGCTCCAGTACTGTCGTTGTCACTAGTCATTCGTCGCTAGTGAATAGAATCGACAAACAACAATTGACAAACGACAAACTATATGAACATTATTGATTTAATAGGAAAGACACCTTTGTTAAAGGTAAGTGATGATTTGAACATTTTTGGGAAAGCAGAGTTTTTGAACCCTGGTGGTAGCATCAAAGACAGGGTGGCAAAAAACATGATAGAACAAGCCGAAAAAGAAGGCAGGCTCAGACCTGGTATGACCATTATTGAGCCAACTTCTGGTAATACAGGCATTGGTTTGGCATTGGTAGGGGTACGCAAAGGCTATAAAGTAATTATTGTGATGCCTGAGAATATGAGCGAAGAGCGCAAACGCATCATTCGTTGCTTGGGTGCTGGATTGGAGCTAACCCCCAAAGAGTTGAGCCTCGACGGAGCGGTGAAGAAAGCCGAAAGCATTGCAGCCGAATTGGGCGAAAATGCCTTTATCCCCCAACAGTTTGTCAATCCTAATAACCCTGCCATTCATTATCAAACGACAGCCGTAGAGTTGTGGGAACAAATGGAAGGTAAAATCGATATTTTTGTATCGGGATTGGGTAGTGGTGGTACGCTACAAGGTATTGGTAAATTTTTGAAGGAGAAGAATCCCAACATTAAGGTAGTGGCAGTAGAACCCAAAGATGTGTCGGCATTGTTGGGACACGAACCAGGTTTGCACCAGATTCAAGGCATTGGCGATGGATTTGTGCCCGATGTGTTGGATACAAGCTTGATTGACGAAGTGGTGGAAGTTTCGGATGCAGATGCCATATACACTACCCGAAAAATGGCAGAAGTATATGGCTTGCTATGTGGTACTTCGTCGGGTGCCAATGTGTGGGCAGCTATTCAAATGGCGAACAAATACGGCAAAGACAAACGTGTTGCTACCGTTTTGGCCGACCGCATCGAACGTTATTTTAGTACGAATTTGTTGTAAGTCGAAGGTCAAAATTATTTATTCCATGTGTGGTTAAAACTATAGCTTACACGAAGTACGCCCCTGATGTTATCGACACGATAATCGGGGGCTATATTTTTACCTTCCCAATGACCGTATGCCGCATTGGTGTATTCACATTCTAAACCAACTCCCAACCCCTTGTAGTTAAATTCGACCGATGCGGCGGTTTTGATGATGTCGCTGATGTTGCTTGCGCCTGTGCCCGTAAATGAAGTGCAAACTTCGTTACATCCCAAGGTTTTTAGGTAGCCAGCAAAAAGGTTTACTTTCCATTTTTTACCATAGCTTGCGCAAGCGTAGGTTGCCAATTGGTTCAGGTTGGCATAGGTTGCTTGTAGGTTTTCTACATCTTCGCTCACCAAACCGTATCCGCCCAAAACAATTAAGTGCGATAGGTTTTGGCCACCCATTACACGTGCATTGAATTGCCATAGGTTTTTCTTGTATTCGGTGTATGCAGTACCAGATGCACTGTGCAAAGGCATATTTCTGGTCGTAGATCCTTTGTCGCTGGTAAAAGTGTGCTCAATATTTTGGTAGCGGTATTCGCCCATGATGCCGTACTTCCAGCCATCGGTAGTGCCAGAAATACCAATCACCGCTTCAGGACGGATGCCTTTTACACCTTCGGTAACAAATGCGGTAGTCAATTTCCACGATGGACTAAAGTTCCATTCGTACCTAATTTGAGGAGAACGGTTGATGATGCCAGTAGGAGTGCCACCATTTAGGGTTAATACATTGGGGAAGATGCCATCGTAGTAGGGGTGCCAAGTTTGACCCACCAAAAGGGTATGGTTTTTATAGCTCACCGAGGCGTATGCGTGGCGCAAACGAATAATGTCGATGTAGGTTGCAGTACCACAGAAATCGCCCTCGATGTGTGCACCAAGGGTCAAATCGCCTTGTGTGTATTGGTATTTTAAACCGATGCGTGAGGTAATCGCCAAAAAGGCTGCATTTACCTTGGCATTTTTATCAAAACCATAATCGTCTAATTCTATGGGTTTGGGGTATAGGCAAATAAGCCCACCCTTGGCTTCGTAGTTTTCGCGACTGTTTACATACATCTCGCTACGAGCAAAGCCATACAACGTAATGGCATGCTTGAGACTTGAAATCGAATCGTTGTTTTGCGCACATGCGCCCGCAGTTAATAGAACGGCTAAAATGCCTGTGAGTATCTTTTTGATCATAATTGCACTGTATTTTTGCGGGCGCAAAAATACAAAAAAAATTACTCAAAAAGAATTTCTATTAGAGATGCATCATCATGTAATTACCAGCATAATCTACACTGCTGAATCCATTCTCTACTAATTGCTCAATAGTAGTAGGGCTGATATATCTAGCGACTAAAAGTAATGGACTTTTTGCTGTCAAC
This sequence comes from Candidatus Enterocola sp., assembly GCA_045634045.1. Lineage (GTDB taxonomy): Bacteria > Bacteroidota > Bacteroidia > Bacteroidales > Paludibacteraceae > Enterocola. The sequence goes on from JAZQZN010000029.1 coordinate 23,465, forward strand.
TGGTTCTTATGCATATTATTTATTACTCCTCCAACATTTGCATTAGTAACACTTGTTTTTATATTGCATAAAAAATCAGCATTCATAATGTGAATAGTAGTGTCATATTGTTCATTTTATTGTTTTAATTAGTATCTTTGGAAAAGAAAGGCTTCGCTTCGGCATAGCAAACTAAGCAAGCTTGTTTTCTCTGTTCTCAGCTTGCACTTTCTTTGACATATCAGAAACAGTTTAGCACCGCCAACACCAGCCAACGCCTCAGTTGTGAATTGCTTTCATTATAGTATCTTTGACATATCAGAAACAGTTTTCTGGATAATCTTACAGACTATCTAACCGTTGTGAATTGCTTTCATTATAGTATCTTTGACATATCAGAAACAGTTAGATTATATCAAGGAGCAACTTGTAGAGTGTTGTGAATTGCTTTCATTATAGTATCTTTGACATATCAGAAACAGTATTTAAAGCTACCGCAGGTGGACAATTCCGTTGTGAATTGCTTTCATTATAGTATCTTTGACATATCAGAAACAGTTTGTTGCAACACAGATGAAACTACAAGAGGGTTGTGAATTGCTTTCATTATAGTATCTTTGACATATCAGAAACAGTCGAAACCATGCGAGTAGGTAAAGAAAATGAGTTGTGAATTGCTTTCATTATAGTATCTTTGACATATCAGAAACAGTTTTGCCAGTTGTCGCAGACCATCCGGGCCAGTTGTGAATTGCTTTCATTATAGTATCTTTGACATATCAGAAACAGTTGGTACATCACTATATATCCTTACGTATAGTTGTGAATTGCTTTCATTATAGTATCTTTGACATATCAGAAACAGTTTTTTGTCAAATCAGCTTAACAATGATGCGTTGTGAATTGCTTTCATTATAGTATCTTTGACATATCAGAAACAGTTACAGATTTAGAAGCCTCTGCTTCGTATCGGTTGTGAATTGCTTTCATTATAGTATCTTTGACATATCAGAAACAGTAAGTGTATGGTAAAACTCCACTTCAGATGAGTTGTGAATTGCTTTCATTATAGTATCTTTGACATATCAGAAACAGTAGTTCCAAAAAATTACTGCTTCCAGTGTTGTTGTGAATTGCTTTCATTATAGTATCTTTGACATATCAGAAACAGTTATTTTTGAAAATCTAAATCTAAAAATGTAGTTGTGAATTGCTTTCATTATAGTATCTTTGACATATCAGAAACAGTATAAGAAATAATATTTAAATAACCCTTTGGTTGTGAATTGCTTTCATTATAGTATCTTTGACATATCAGAAACAGTATCTGTACCCACATTAAGACAACTTCTATTGTTGTGAATTGCTTTCATTATAGTATCTTTGACATATCAGAAACAGTAGGCTGATAATTTTGGTAGTACCTTTTTCAGTTGTGAATTGCTTTCATTATAGTATCTTTGACATATCAGAAACAGTATGATCTGTATAAAAAGCTGATATGTAATCATTTACGCAACTTTTTTGAAAATAAAAAAGAAACTGTTTTTGAATAAGAAATCCCGCCTTAGAGCGGGATTTTCTGTTTCTAGAATAATTCTAATTGTTGCCCAGGAGTATTCAGCGACATTGTTTTTCTACCATAAAATAGTTCGATATTTCCGAATTGTTTATCGGTAATGCACATAATACCTACTTGCCCATACATGGGTAAAAAAGATTTGACACGCTTTATGTGTACCTGTGCATTTTCCATACTTGCGCAATGGCGTGTATAGATAGAAAATTGAAACATGGTAAAGCCATCTCGCTGCAGATTTTTTCTAAAATCTACGTATGCTTTTTTATCCTTTTTTGTTTCAGTAGGTAAATCAAAAAAGACTAGAATCCACATAATACGATATTCGCTTAATCTTTCCATTAAAGTTCTGGGTAAACTATTTTGCGCATTTCTCCACTGAAGCATTTGTATAATGAAGCAGTGGTTTGACTAACGGCAATCATAAGCGGACTGCGTTTGCCACCTATCGTAACGTCTAGTGTTGGAATGGTAAGTAACTGACGTTTTATCTCGGTTGTTAATTCTGTGTAATCATCAGCATTAGTTACAATGTTACATACCAATTGATCTACAAATGGTCTATAAGGTTCCATAATGTCATCTGCAAGGCAATAAGCATTGTATCTATTGTGGTGATGTATTCCTAAGGTAGGTAGTAAACCGCTCCCAACTAATGACCGTGCAACAACTGCCCTTAATATGGCGTAGCCATAGTTTAATAGATTGTTAGGCGCAATCCCCTCTCGGTGCCTCACAAATCCTTTAAAAGGGAAAAGATTTTTCCAATAATAAGCAGCAGCGCGTGCCTCCAAATTTTCTGTATCTCCACTTTTTACCTTGCTAGCCCAAATGTGCATGCATTTTGACTCGGTGTGCGAGTTGTTTTCTAAAACAATGGCTTGATTTTCTATTTTAGCTTGTATGGTTTGTTGCCATAATTGTTTCTTTAGAGGTAGTGAGGCTTCTAATTGATGCCGAAACCTTTCGTTTTGCGTTGTATTGCCAGAAAGAGGAAGTAATAAACCTGTTGGCATGTTTTTGCTATCGCACGTTACTACTGAGCAATTATTCTCTAATAATGCTTCTAGAAGTCCAGATGTGATGGTAATTTGTTTGTTGTCAAGAACAACCAAACCTATATCTTCTATGGCGATAGTTCGAGTTCCTTCTTCTTTTAGATGTGTAGGTACATTTGCTTTTTCCAGGGAAGGTAATTTAATCACCATTTGCTTGTTCTTTAGTGACAAGTAGGCAGGATTGCTAAAACAAAGAGTTCTTTTAATCATAATTGCCAAAAGTTATATGTTAGATAAAAAATCCCGCTGCACTATAGCACAGCGGGATAGCTTTTAAAGAATGATATCACCGAGAACGGAAATTTGTACTTTGTGAGGGTTAAGGTTGAAAAAGCTAGATAAACTATTGGCCCTTATAAATCTTTTATCTTCTTTATTCGCTATTTTAGAATTGAATGATAATGTAATAGTACTTAATGTTAATCCGTAATCCATAGAAGATATTTTTTGTACTTTGTATAAATGTTTACAAAGAACTGTATAATCATTTGCTTCTATCGCATCATTCCATTCATCTTCGCTCATACCTAATACAAACATTTCGTTTTGTTGCAGACTGATATCGAAAGTCCATGTAGCATCGGGTAGTGCCTTTAAGAATGATTCGGGTAAATCTTTGTCCATAATAGCATCCCATACTTCGCTAGGGTTTTCAATAATAGCGGGGATGCCGTATTTTTTGCGTTCTACTGCGTGCCAGAAGGTAACAATGTGTTCTTGCTTTTTACCTTCTTTGTCAGTATAGATAGCTACATGGTGGTTGTTGCCCGGTTTTACGAAACCAATGGGTTCGTTCTTTTCGTTGTATTTAACGGGGGCAACCGTAGCAAGTCCTGTAAAACATCTTACCGATTTAATTTCTATTTTGTTGTCTTTGTCTGCATATAGTGGTGTGCTAAAAGCTTGTTTTTCGTTGTTATTATGCTCTGCTAAACGTTTTCTAACTACTTCTCGAACGTGCGAATCAACAATAGCATCTACATCTTTTGCTTTAATAGAACTTAAAGGGTATTTAATAACGTATTCATTCTTAAAGCACGTAGCATATTCCAATTCTATGGTTTTAGCACTATCCAAATAGATAGGTTCTTTTTTTAGCGATTGTAATGCTTTTTTGCTATCGCCATTGTAATTGCTGATTCTTTCTTCTACTAATGCTCTAATGTAATTTTTTAAGATGAGTTGTGGATGCTCAAATAGGTATTTAATAGGTTTGTGCTTTTCTACTACCTTAATTTGACCGTAAACAGATTCTTCGCTTAATGCACCGCGAGGAATAATAATACCTTCTTGCGCAATTACTTTTTTGCCTTTTTTGTATACAATGCGTTTGCCAATAGTAGCTACTCGTTTTCCGGCTTTAAAGGAAATAAGAGTGGCATTTGCTTTTTCGGTAACAGTTTTAACGTCAAAATGTGGCTGTAGCTGAATCCATTTTTCTAGTAGGTTGTGTTTTTCTTGCCATTCTACACTTTGTGCTTCCACTTCTTGGAACATGGCGTCACGTTCAGTATTCAAGTGGTTAATTCGCTGAATATAACCCTGTTTTGTACTAGCAATAACCAATGCATCTATGGCATGGTGTCTATGGTCTAGGCGTTTGTTCCAATCTTTAATGCGTTCTTCGGTGTGTGTTTGGTCTTTGTGCTCGTACGTGTACAGTTCTGTTAACCCACCTGCTTTGTATCGTTCAAAGTTAATGTTGTGTAGAATGGTCTCGTACCCCCAATTGTGTCGTAAAAAGTCTGTAACGCTTCCGCTGGTTGACCAAACATTATGACAAACTTGGCGAAGTATTTCTACCGATTTTTTTGAGATGTATTGTGTCTCTCTTAGTTGTCTATCAATAAAATCGGTAGGGATATCTTTCTCGGTAGTGAGTAAACGTTCGCGTTTGGTTTTAGAGATTTGACCTTTGGTAGAAAGTTCTTCTACACGAGTAATGTATTCGTTAAAAGCCACTTCTCCTTTGCTTTTCATATAGTCAAAGGCTGTTTTGTTGCTTTTTTCTAGGTTGCATTTGCGGCATGCACATACTTTGTTGGCAAAACTGTCGTCAAAGAAACGGGATCTTGGAATAATGTGCTCAACTTCTACATTCTCTCCTTGTAAAAACTCTTTGGCAGATACTGGTTGCCCGCAATAAAGACATTTTCCGCCTGCTTCAATCCACATTTTGTATTTTTGAATACGATGACGTGATGCTCTAATTCCAAACTCTTCAATTAGTTTAGCGTAGTTTTCATTTTCCTTCTGGTTTTTGCGCATCCGTTTATCGGTCTCGTTTCTTTCGTCTTTGCTCTGTTTAAGTTCGCGCGCTAATTCTACTCTTATTTCATCAATGTGGCCGTATTTGTCTATAATGGCATTAACTACATTTACCATTTGATTTAAGATCTTTTCAACGACGGGTTGACGCAACTCATTTTTTTGTATTTGTGGTAGTTTGTTAAGTAATTGACGCGCCTGATTCTCTGCTTTTGTGAGTGAGTTAGAGTGGTTAATACCCACGTATTCACAAGCATCGCTGTACATAAGTCCATCTTGCAAGTAGGGGAGTATTTTTCTAATAAATTTAGACGATTTATTGCCAAATCCAGGTTTGATAAAATCTAATTTATATAGCGCACTTATCGTCTCATCGTCTGTTATGTCGAAGTTTTTGGCAAGAGCTGAGGCTAGTTCATGTCTATCTTGAATAGAATAGATTGTATGCCATAGTTGATACAAGGGTTCTTGTTCAAAATCAGCACTGACGATGTTGAGAACCTCGCCCGTTTCTTGATCTACTTGTGTGCTTTCTTCTATTTTTAGATTGAAAGAAAGTAATTCTTTAGCATTTGGATGGCCATCTAAAATTTTTTGTAGTTGTACTTTTGTAGTATTGCCTTGGATGCCTTTGCCTATGGCTTTACCTCCCCACCAACCATCTGTTTTCTTAATATTTAGAATTTTGTATAAGTCAGTTAGCGATAATTTCTCATTGTTATCTAGATGATTGAAGATAGCTTGGCGTTGTTCTGGTGTAATAAACAGTTCGTCGTTACGACGATTTTTTAATTTTAGGTTATTGATACTTTCCCATATCTTGCAAACTTGAAACAATGGAGATGTGCGAGGTGCAACTTTGGGACCATTGTATACTATTTCACCTTTTGCGTTTTTATACGGACGTTTTTCAAATTCGCAGATAGAAACTAAATGCTTGCAAGATTTTAGTTTACGTTGGTAGTAGATAATCTCGTTGCGAAGTTGATGGATTCGTTGGTCGGTAAGAATTTCTGGATAAAATTCTTTTTGGCAATCCATAATTTGATCAAATTCTGCTATATAAGCAGCACGTGGGAATATGTTATCTTTGATTCTAAAGGTGTAGAACTTTTTGCCATCTTTGTCGGTTTCACTTTCTTTGAGTTCATCGAAAAAGTGTTGACCAATTGTCTTGTTTAATTCTTGAATCTTAGCATATCGTGCATTGATTTGAGCTACATATTCGCGTTGTTTGGTATCTTGACTTTCGTCAGCTTTGGCATGTTTATACCCTCTTTTCTGATTTAAGTGATACAAAACACGACCTAGCTCGGGCAATGATAGTTGGTGGCCTTTGGTGGCTGCATCAGCACGCAGTTGCCATAATTCAAGAACTGGTAATTTTATTAATTGTTCGTTTGGGAGCATATTCAGCTCTCTAAGAACTTGTGTTAAATTCTCTCTGCGTTGTTGGTATCGGTCGTATCCTTTACGTGTAGTACGTTTGGCTGTTCTTTTACTATTTTTTGATATAGCATTGCCTGTAGAAAATTCATTTGCATCATCTACGGATAGAGGAATGATTCGGCTACCCATGCCCAAAATTTCTTTAGGCGTTTCATTTTCAGTTTGTATAAGCGCCCAACCAATACTGCTGCTACCTAAGTCTAAACCTAAGATTTTTTTCATATATAATTGATTTTATTGTTGTTTAACTACAAATTTAATGAATGAATTATGTTTTAGCAAAAAAATAGATTCATAAATAACCTTGAGGAACTCATTTTTAATGAAAGAATAAAAAAGTATTGAAAACGTTTGCTAATTAAAAAATAATCTCTACTTTTGCGGTACAAAGATATTTAATGAAGCAATTCACAATAAGGATTATTCCGTTGTGA
>JAZQZN010000030.1:0-76034 GCA_045634045.1 Candidatus Enterocola sp.
CATCTAAGGTATCAGAAGATGCTTAAAGATAAGTACATCATACAAAGTATGTCTCGCAAGGGAAACTGTCTTGATAATGCTATGATGGAAAACTTCATTGGTCTTATGAAATCTGAATTACTATACGTTCAAGAATGGGACAGTATAGAACAGTTCAAGAAAGAACTTGTTAAGTATATAAGATATTATAATAACGATAGAATTAAGTTGAGGCTAAATGGAAAAAGCCCGGTAAAATACCGACCTTTATACCAATCTAGAGTTGGCTCTTGATAATGTTAACCGTCCAACTTTTGGGGGTCACATCAAAGGTGATGTCTTTTTTTGTGTATCTTTTAAAGATTATAGTTGCATTGCAAATTGGGCTTCGCAATCGGGGTAGGTGGGTAGGTTGGGGGCTTCGGTGAAGATGCCGAAGACGGATGAGCCAGAACCCGACATGGAGGCATAAACGGCTCCTGCATCGTACAGGCGTTGTTTTACGTCGGCAATGAGCGGGAATTGCTCAAATACGCTGACTTCAAAATCGTTTACCAGTACGTTTTTCCACTCCTCAATGGGCAGTTGTGCCAGATTTGGCAAGGAGAAGCTGGGTTGCTTGGGTGTTACACGGCGATAGGCATCGGCAGTAGATACAAAAGCCTTGGGTTTGATCAATGCCAGGTAGTAGCCTTTGAGTGAAATGTCAATGGCCGAAAAATCAGTGCCGATGCCTGTGGCCATCATAGGCGCGTTGTAAATAAAGAAAGCACAGTCGGCACCTAATTTAGTAGCGTATGCCGCTAATTGTTCTTTGCTAAGTCCTAATTGGAAAAGTTCGTTGAGTTGCAATAAAGTATGCGATGCATCCGATGAACCACCACCTAAACCAGCGCCAAAAGGAACGTGCTTTTTAAGGGTGATGCTAACAGGTGGTAAGTTGAAGTCTTTTTGCAGCAATCGATAGGCTTTTACGACCAAGTTTTTCTCTATGTCTTCGCCTACCAAGATGCCTTCTTCGTGCAATTGCAGGGTATCGGCAGGCTCAATGGTTACCTCGTCTGCCAATGGAATGGGGTAGAAGATTGTTTCAATGTTGTGGTAACCATCAGCACGCTTGCTGACAATGTGCAATCCCAGATTTATCTTGCAGTTTGCTAACATAATCAACTATCTACAACTTAGCAGTACGACGTTTTCTACGTGATGCGTATGCGGGAACATATCTACGGGTTGTACCGCTACTACCTTGTAATGTGCGTCTAACAAGGCCAAATCACGTGCCTGGGTAGCTGGGTTACAACTTACGTACACAATGCGGTTGGGGCGTGCAAACAAAATGGCATCGATGACGTCTTCGTGCATGCCTGCGCGGGGTGGGTCGGTAATGATGACATCGGGTTTGCCATGTTTTTCGATAAATGCCTGATTTAGGATGTCTTTCATGTCGCCTGCATAGAACAGGGTGTTATCCAATCCATTCAACTGAGCATTTACGTGTGCATCCTCAATGGCTTCTGGCACGTATTCGATGCCCACTACTTGGCGTGCTTTTTTCGCTACAAAGTTGGCAATGGTACCCGTGCCGGTGTAAAGGTCGTACACCAATTCGTTGCCGGTTAGGGCTGCAAAGTTGCGTACCACGCTGTACAGCTCGTAAGCTTGGTGTGTATTGGTTTGGTAGAACGATTTAGGACCAATTTTGAAGCGCAAATCTTCCATGGTTTCGAAAATATGGTCGTCGCCTTTGTACACCATTACTTCCTGATCACCAATGGTATCGTTGCATTTTTGGTTAAGAATGTAGAGCAACGAAGTAATTTGTGGAAATTTTTCGGCTACGTGCGACAATACACCTTCCCAAACCGCTTTGTCTTCTTCTGCAAATACCACAATCACCATCAATTGACCGGTGGTAATGGCAGTACGTACAATTAGGGTGCGCATCATGCCTTGTTGGGCACGCAAATCGAAGTACGAAATGCCATGTTCTTGACAGTATTGGTGGATGCTGTTGCGAATTTGGTTCGAAATATCGTCTTGTAGGTGGCATTTTTCGATGTGTAGTACCTTGTCGAAACAGCCAGGGATGTGGAATCCAACCGCATTACGGGGTGCAGCAGGATCCATGCTTTTAAATTGCTCGGGTGTTAACCACGCTTTATTAGAAAAGGTAAATTCCAGCTTGTTGCGGTAGCATTCTGTTTGCTTCGAACCCAAAATAGGCATAAACTCAGGCAATTCAACTTTACCGATGCGGGTTAAATTGTCGAAGACCTGTTGGTGCTTAAATTTGAGCTGCTCGGCATAGGGTAGGTGTTGCCATTTGCAACCGCCACAAATGCCAAATTGGCTACAGAAAGGCGCTTGGCGTAGAGGAGAGAGGGTTTTGTAGGCCACTACACGTCCTTCGGCATAGTTTTTTTTCTTTTTGCCGAGTTGAATATCCACGACGTCGCCGGGTGCAGCAAACGGAACAAATACAACCATATCACCGTAGCGCGCCAAGGCTTTTCCCTCGGCGGCTACATCGGTAATAAGTATGTCTTCTAATATAGGAAGTGGTTTTTTACGAGCCATTTATCTAATTAGAAATTAGGAATTAGGAATGAAGAATGAAGAATAATTCCTAATTCCTCATTCCACATTCCTAATTGAATTTACACTAAGTAGCTTGAGCTAATCGATTTATTAGTATTTACGTTGATAATGGTGTTGGCAATCAAATCAGCAACGCTCAAAACTTTGATTTTTTCGCTTTCTTTCTTCAATGGAATTGAATCGGTAAAGTAGATAGCGGTTAGTTTCGATTTTTCGATACGTTCGGTAGCAGGGTCAGAAAGTACACCGTGCGATGCAAATGCGCGAACTGAAAGTGCACCATTTTCAATCATCAAGTCAGCAGCTTTGGTAATGGTACCAGCGGTATCCACCATATCGTCCAAAATGATGACGTTTTTGCCTTGTACGTCGCCAATGATTTTCATTGATTCAACTACGTTGGCTTTTGCACGTTGTTTGTGGCAAAGAACAAGGTCAACTCCTAAGAATTTAGCATACGAGCTGGCACGTTTTGAACCGCCTACGTCTGGCGATGCAATTACCAAGTCTTCTAATTTCATCGATTGAATGTAGGGCAAGAAAATAGACGATGCCAACAAGTGATCTACAGGTACATCAAAGAAACCTTGAATTTGGTCTGCGTGCAAGTCTAAGGTAATAACACGGTCGATGCCTGCGGTGCTTAACAAATCAGCGATCAATTTTGCGCCAATTGAAACACGTGGTTTGTCTTTGCGGTCTTGACGAGCCCATCCGAAATAGGGGATAACTGGAATAACTTTGCGAGCCGATGCACGTTTAGCAGCATCGATCATCAACAAAAGTTCCAACAAGTTATCTGAATTTGGGAAGGTAGATTGTACCAAGTAAACTTCGCAACCGCGAATCGATTCTTCGTACGATACTACAAATTCGCCGTCTGCAAAATATTGGATGTTCATGTTACCCAATGGGCAACCCAATTTTTCGCATACTTTTTCGGCCATGTATCTCGATTTGGTGCCTGAAAATACTTTAAATGGAGCGGGAGTGTTCATATCTTTTTATTGTGTTTTGAAAATTAGTAAGCAAACAAAGGATAATCTTTCATGGTGTCGTTTACACGAGCACGTACTTTAGCTATAACTTCTTCGTTTTCTGGGTTAGATAGTACTTCTTCAATCATTTCTGCAATTTGTACCATCAAATCTTCTTTAGCACCACGAGTAGTGATAGCTGGAGTACCCAAACGAATACCAGAAGTTTGGAATGCCGAACGAGAATCGAATGGCACCATGTTTTTGTTACAGGTAATGTCTGCCGCTACCAAAGCTTTTTCAGCTACTTTACCCGTCAAATCAGGATATTTGGTGCGCAAGTCAACCAACATCGAGTGATTGTCGGTACCGTCAGATACAATCTTGAAGCCACGTTTAATTAGCTCTTCAGCCAATTTAGCAGCATTTTTTTGTACTTGGATTTGGTATTGTTTGTATTCGGGTTGCAAGCATTCGCCAAAAGCAACAGCTTTAGCAGCAATTACGTGTTCTAGTGGACCACCTTGGATGCCAGGGAATACAGCAGAATCCAAGCAAGCTGACATCATTTTCACTTCGCCTTTAGGAGTTTTTACGCCTTTAGGGTTAGGGAAGTCTTGACCCATCATGATAACGCCACCACGAGGACCACGCAAAGTTTTGTGGGTGGTAGAAGTAACAATGTGAGCGTATTTAAGAGGGTTATCTAACAAACCAGCAGCAATCAAACCTGCAGGGTGAGCCATATCCACCAACAAAATAGCACCTACTTTGTCAGCGATTTCGCGCATGCGTTTGTAGTCCCATTCGCGAGAGTAAGCAGAACCACCACCGATGATCATTTTTGGTTTTTCGCGCAAAGCAACTTCTTCCATTTGATCATAATCAACACGACCGGTAGCTTCGTTTAGGTTGTATTCGCATGGAGTATAGATGATACCCGAAGAGTTTACCAACGAACCGTGCGAAAGGTGACCTCCATGAGCCAAGTTAAGACCCATAAATTTGTCGCCAGGATTCAAAACAGCCAAAAATACTGCAGCATTGGCTTGTGCACCAGAGTGGGGTTGTACGTTTGCCCAGCAAGCGCCAAAGATTTCTTTTAGGCGGTCAATAGCCAATTGTTCGCTTTCGTCCACCACTTCGCAACCGCCGTAGTAGCGTTTGCCAGGATAGCCTTCTGCATACTTATTGGTTAAGCAAGAACCCATGGCTTCCATTACTTGGTCGCTCACAAAGTTTTCAGAAGCAATCAACTCGATGCCTTTTAGTTGGCGTTGACGTTCTCTGTCGATGATGTCAAAAATGACGTTGTCTCTTTTCATGAATTTATACTTTATAAAGTTTCTAATAATCTTTCTAGTTGCATTTCGTCTTGTACCAATACTTGACGCGATTTGCTGCCGTCTGCAGCACCTACGATGCCTGCAGCTTCCAATTGATCCATAATGCGTCCTGCACGGTTAAAACCAATGGAGAATTTGCGTTGAATCATGGAAGTAGAACCAGAACCGCTCAATACTACCATGCGTGCCACTTCTTCGAACATGGGATCGCGTTTGCTCATATCTACACCTTTCATATCGGTGTCGCCACTGCTCATTTCTACCTCGGGTAGGGCAAAAGGTTGTGGATAACCTTGCTGTTCGCCAATGTAGCTACAGATGGCTTCTACTTCTGGTGTATCGATAAAGGCACATTGTACACGCACCAAATCGCTGCCTTGTAGGAAGAGCAAGTCGCCTTTACCAATGAGTTGGTTAGCACCCGATGCATCCAAAATGGTACGTGAGTCGATTTGCGATGCCACACGGAATGCCATACGTCCTGGGAAGTTGGCTTTGATGTTACCCGTAATGATATTGGCTGCAGGACGTTGGGTTGCAATGATGGCATGAATACCTGCGGCACGTGCCAATTGCGCAATACGAGCAATGGGCATCTCTACCTCTTTGCCTGCGGTCATGATCAAGTCAGCAAACTCGTCAATGATCACCACGATATAGGGTAGGTAGCGGTGACCGTGTTCGGGGTTGAGCTTGCGGTTGATAAATTTTTCGTTGTATTCTTTGATGTTACGAACGTGCGCCTTTTTGAATAGGTCGTTACGATCGTCCATTTCTTTACATACGGAGTTAAGGGTTTGTACTACCTTATTTACATCGGTAATGATGGCATCATCGTTTTCGGGTAGTTTTGCCAAGAAATGTTTTTCCAATCCGCTGTAGATGCTGAACTCTACTTTTTTGGGGTCAACCAAGATAAGTTTAAGTTGCGAAGGATGCTTTTTGTAAAGCAAAGATGTAATAATCGCATTGAGTCCAACGGACTTTCCTTGACCTGTAGCACCTGCTACCAATAGGTGAGGCAATTTTGCTAAATCGACCATAAATACCTCGTCGGTAATGGTTTTACCAATGGCAATGGGCAGGTCGTAGGTGGTTTCTTGGAATTTTTTCGATGCCAACAGTGATTGCATGGGCACGATTTGTGCGTGCTTGTTGGGCACCTCAATACCGATGGTTCCTTTGCCTGGAATAGGGGCAATGATACGGATACCAATGGCAGACAAACTCAAAGCAATGTCGTCACCCAGGTTACGGATGCGCGAAATACGAATGCCATCGGCAGGTACAATTTCGTACAGGGTAATGGTAGGACCAACGGTAGCTTTGATTTCTTTGATACCAATGCCGTAGTTTTGAAGCGTTCTGATGATGCGCTCTTTGTTGGCTTGTTGCTCTTCAGCATCAATTTTGGTGGTGGTATCAAATTTCTTCAACAAATCGAAGGTGGGGTATTGGTAGCGTGGCAAATCCAAGGTGGGATCGTAGGTGCCGTATTGATCTACCAATTCTGAACCCAAGTCGGCAGCTTGTACTACTTCGAAACCAATTTCATCTTCTGCAGCAGGAATAGGTTCATTGGTTACCTCGAAAGGGATGTCGTCTTGTGGCTGTTCTATAATAGGCTCATTGTCGAATGCTTCTGCTAACGCCTCGTCTTCTGTTGGTGCATCGATGGCGTCAATATCGTCCAAATCTATCAGCTGAATGTCGTCGTTTGCTTCGATAGGCATTTCACTTGCTACAGGTGCAGGCGATTCGATGTGCTCTTCCGTTGCTGCCACTTCTTTTTTGCGGAACCAACCCGCAATGGTTGCTGTAATTTTGTGGTACACTTGCACAAAACCAACCACTACATAAATAAGCAATGTAGTAAACAAGAGTAGCGACAATCCCAATGTGCCAATGGTTTGTTGGAAGAACAGCACCATTTCGTTGCCATGTTGTCCGCCCATTTGGATGTAGGATGCTCCCGGAATCAAAGGCAATACCAATGCCATGAATAGCGACAACCAAATGGTAAAGAATAAGGTCGAAATAAGTCCCTTGGTTAGCGAGTAGGAAAGGGTAGCATGCAACATTTTGATGCTGACAGCACCCATAAACAGCGGCCAAAGCAAGGTAGAAATGCCAAACCAATGGTTGATGAATAGGTTGGCTATTTTTGCACCCAACGAACTGCCAGCATTGGAAAATTTTGCACTTTCAGCAGCAATGTCCGATAGAGAATGGTGCAACAAATCGTAGTCGTGGTGTCCTGAAAGCAAGAACGATAGCAGCGAAATTAGGATGTAGAAGCTGATGACCAACAGCAAGATACCTGTAATGATGCGCGTTTTTTCGCTCAGAAAAAAAGCACGAATCGGAGAAAAGTTAAAATTGCTGTTTTTTTGTTTTTTTGCCATAAAAGATACTATGATCCTAATTTCTATGCAAAGGTAAAAAATATCTTTGAGTTATTCCTACAAAATACAGGCAGAATTTTCAACAAAATAAATATCCTAATTTTTATGGATTATACGTTAATCTTTGCTAAATTTGTACCGTTTAACCTAAAATCAGAGAAATGACTCAAAAACAGAAAACACCGCACATCCTTGTTGCAGCATCGGTTATTGTATTTTTGGTAATGATGCTGTATTTTACCATCAAAACCTTTGGCGTTGACTCTTTGGCTGGTGGTAGCCAAATTTCACTACTATTTGCTTCTATGCTTTGTATCCTATTGGGTACAATCGTTTATAAACGCCCTTGGGATGTATTTGAAGAAAACATCAAGGAAGGCATTGGTGGAGTAGGATCGGCAGTAATTATTCTGCTCATCATTGGTGCGTTAGGCGGTGCTTGGATGATTAGTGGCGTAGTACCTACCCTTATTTATTATGGTTTGCAAATTATTCACCCCTCCATTTTCTTGGTGGCAACCTGTATTTTATGTTCCCTTATTTCGTTGGTAATTGGTAGTTCGTGGACAACCATTGCTACCATTGGTGTTGCATTAATTGGTATTGGTCAAGCATTGGGCTTTAGCCCTGCATTGGTGGCTGGTGCTATTATTTCGGGTGCTTATTTTGGCGATAAGATGTCGCCCTTGTCAGATACAACTGTTGTAGCTGCTTCTTCGTCAGGTACTCCGCTGTTTGAACACATCCGCTACATGATGATTACCACCGTACCATCGTTGTTGATTACACTCGTTATTTTTACCATTATCGGCTTTGTACAGCATGCAGATGGCACATCGTCGCCACAAGATCTGATCAATGCTTTGCACGATCGTTTTGTTATTTCACCTTGGTTGTTGTTGGTTCCTGTGTTTACAGGTATCCTGATTGCTAAAAAGCTGCCTCCCATCGTTACTTTGTGTTTGTCAACCCTTGTTGCCATTTTGGTAGCTGTGTTTGTTCAACCCGAAAATGTGTACGAGGTAGCAGGCGAGCAAAACCTATTCAAAGGTGCAATGGTGGCTTTGTATGGCCCTACAGCCTTGGCATCAGACAATCAACTATTGGTAGAGTTGATTGATACCAATGGTATGGAAGGTATGCTTCATACCGTATGGTTGGTATTGTGTGCCATGACCTTTGGTTCGTGCATGAAGGCTTGCGGTTTTGTAGAAAGCATGACCAACTATTGCGCAAAACTAATTACCAAACGCACTCCATTGGTAGCAACTACGGTATTTTCTGGTTTCTTCTTTAATATTACCACTGCCGACCAATATTTGAGTATCATTCTAACATCCAATCTATTTAAAGGTGTGTACCAAAAAGACGGATTGGAAAATCGCTTGTTGAGCCGTTCGTTGGAAGATGGTGCTACCGTAACTTCGCCATTGGTGCCTTGGAGCACTTGCGGTATGACACACTCTACCATTTTGGGCGTATCTACGTTTGCCTATTTCCCATACTGTTTCTTCTGCTATTTGAGCCCATTGATGAGCATCCTGATAGCTGCTATTGGCTATAAAATCTTTGCCAAAAACGAGGAAGGCAAATACGTTCCTGTATCGAAATTTTCTTAAAACGTAAGATAGAGATTCTAAACCATTAATAACAATTACTAATTATGAAAAGAGCACAGAGATTTTTATTACTTGCGCTTATGCTGTTCAGCTATGCTGTAGCAACGTTTGCTGCAAGTACGTACGGAGAAGTGTTCAAAAACACTCGTTCCGATTTCCGTGATGAGTCTATCTACTTCGTAATGACGACTCGTTTCTTTGACGGAGATGAATCAAACAACGTACAATGTTGGGATAACCAAGCTGCCAATGCGGGTGACCCACCTTGGCGTGGTGACTTCAAAGGTTTGATTGAAAAATTAGACTACATTAAAGCGTTAGGCTTTACTGCAGTGTGGATTACTCCTATTGTAGAAAATGCTTCTGGTTACGACTATCACGGCTATCACGCACACGATTTTAGCAAGGTTGACCACCGCTACGAATCAAAAGGTGTAGGTTTCCAAGAACTTATCAATGCGGCTCACGCAAAAGGCATGAAAATTATCCTTGACATTGTGTTGAACCACACTGGTAACTTTGGTGAAGCAAATCTTTGCAAACTATTCACTCGTGACACTACTATTACAAAACAAGCAGATATTAATGCTTGTATGATTCCTTTTACTAAAAAGGATGGCGGAAAATTACCTGATAATTATTTGTCTCTTAAATCAGGTGTACAATATGATTCTCGTCTAACACAGATGAAGAATACACAAGGTCAAAACAACGATAAAAACAACTATTGGCACCACTATGCTCACTTTAACTGGGATAATCATACGCGTTGGCATGGTCAAATTGCAGGTGACTGCGTGGACTTAAATACAGAAAACCCAGCTGTGACTAATTATTTAGTAGAATGCTATGGTAAATTCATTGCAATGGGTGTGGATGGCTTCCGTATTGATACATCTGGTCACATCTCACGTTTGACCTTTAACAAAGCATTCTTGCCTCAATTTACTGCGTTAGCAGAACAATACAAGGCTAAACGCAACGGTGGGCCATTCTTTATGTATGGTGAGGTTTGTGCTCGTGAACGTAACGTAACGTATCGTAATACCCAATATGCTTCCCCTTATTTCTATACTTGGAAAGAAACTAAGGATTATGCTTGGGATACCAGCGAAACATCTTGGAACAACATTGTAGTAATGGAAGGTGAATTGGGCAACCACACCAACATGACCTCGGTAGAAAAATCCGCTACCGATTATGCAGGCGAAAGCAATTTGCCTAATTCTAACAATGCTTTCTTAAGTGGAAATAACTATCACAAACCAGATTATTCTAAATGGAATAATTTCAGTGTAATTGACTTCCCCATGCACTGGAACTTCCGTACTGCTCAAGAAGCATTCGGCGTTAAATCCGGTGACAAATACTATAATGACGCTACCTATAACGTAGTGTATGTAGATTCTCATGACTATGCTCCTGATGGTGCACCAGAAAGCGTACGTTTCAACCAAGATGAAGATGTTTGGGCTGAAAACTCTTCATTGATGTTTACATTCCGTGGTATTCCTTGTATCTACTATGGTTCAGAAATCCAATTTATGAAGGGTGCTCCTATTGACAAAGGTCCTGATGGTCCTCTATCTGCTACAGGTCGTGCTTATTATGGTGGTTACATCAAAGGTGATATTACTACAACAGACTTTGCAGAATATAGTGCATCTGGTAATGCTAACGCAACTTTGAATCACCCATTAGCACTTCACTTCCAACGCTTGAACCAAATTCGTATGGCAGTACCTGCTTTGCGTAAAGGTCAATATAGTACCGATGGTTGTAATGGTTCATTTGCATTCAAACGTCGTTATACTGATGATAAAACAGACTCTTTTGTATTAGTTTGTATCAGCGGTAATGCAACATTCTCTAATATTCCAAATGGTAAATATACAGATGTTGTAACAGGTGATGTTAAAAATGTAACCAATGGTTCTTTATCAGTTTCTTGCTCTGGCAAAGGTAACTTGAGAGCATATGTATTGGATACTGATAAAACTAAAGCTCCTGGAAAAGTAGGTAAAGATGGTAAATATCTTTACGGAAGTGCTTCTGTAAATCCAAGTCAACCAGAATACGATGGTTCAGAAGGCGAAGATTCTGGCAACAATGGTGGTGGAACTGGTGGATCTAGTGAACCAGATGTTGCTATTGAACCATGTGTAGCCAAAGGTGAATATGCTATCTTCTTCCAAAAACCAAGTGATTGGGCAAAATCTATTAATTGTTATATTTGGAAAGATGGCAGTGGTGAAGCTGTAGGTGGATGGCCTGGTACTGCAATGACCAACTTAGGTAATGGAAACTATAAGTTAACCTTGAATGTGGATTTAACAGGATATAACTTTATATTCAACGCAGGTGGTGATAATCAAAAAACAGGAGACTTAAAAGGGTTGAAAATGAGCGCTATGTATAATAGTGCTGGCACTGTGGTTGAAACCATTGCAGAAGGTGATTGCGAAGCTGGTGAAGGCGCAGGTACCACACCTTCTGTTCCTGACACCCCAAGTACGCCAGATTCTCCATCGGTTGCTCCTGGTGAACAATGCGTATTCTTCCAAAATACCAATGGTTGGAGTAGCGTATATTGCTATGTATGGTATAAAGATGCAAACGGTACCCACGTAGACGAATGTGGAGCATGGCCAGGTAAAACTTGTGAATCAGTTGGTAACAACGTTTACAAATACTGCTTCGACAAAACCATCGGTCAACCTACCCAATGGGGCTTGATCTTCAACAACGGTAGCGGTAGCCAAACTGCTGACTTTGTGGCAAAAAATGCTACCATGTACGACTTTAATGGTAATACAACAACTGTTGACGTAGACGACGTAGTGGCACAACCAATTGAGGTTTATACCTACAACCGTGTTATTTACGTAGCAAATGCCGATGGCAATACCATTACCGTTCGCGGTTTGGATGGTCGCATCGTGTACAGCGGTATCGACAGCATTATTCCTGTTAACTATGCTGGTGTATACTTGCTAAGCATCAACCAAAATACGTTAAAATTAATGGTTAAATAATTCCATTAGCGATACCTAATCAAAAGGGAGAAAGTTGACGCTTTCTCCCTTTTTTTCTGCCATTTTGACAGAAAATACAAGGTGGCACAAGTATTGATACATACATAGTGAAAGGAGACTTACTTATGAATAACCATGTAAACAACAATACAGAGAATAAGTACCCATCCTTATCTTTGTATGCAGTAAATTTGAATGAAAAAGCGAATGCAGGAAAATTAGATCCTGTGATAGGTCGCGATGAGGAAATTCGTCGTGTACTACAAATTTTGAGTCGTAGAACCAAAAACAACCCCATCCTGATTGGTGATCCTGGTGTTGGTAAAACTGCCATTGCAGAAGGATTGGCACATCGTATTGTGCGTGGAGATGTTCCTGAAAATTTGAAAACCAAGCAGCTCTATTCGCTCGATATGGGCGCATTGGTGGCTGGTGCTAAGTACAAAGGCGAGTTTGAAGAACGTTTAAAAGCCGTCATCGGCGAAGTCGTAAAATCGGAAGGTGAAATCATCCTCTTCATTGACGAAATCCACACCTTGGTAGGTGCGGGTGGAGGCGATGGAGCCATGGATGCTGCCAACATCCTAAAACCTGCTTTGGCACGTGGAGAGTTGCGCTCCATTGGTGCAACAACGCTCAACGAGTACCAAAAGTATTTTGAAAAGGACAAGGCATTGGAACGCCGTTTCCAAATTGTGATGGTCAACGAACCCGATGAGGCCAGCACTATTTCTATCTTGCGTGGCTTGAAGGAACGCTACGAAAACCACCACAAGGTGCGTATCAAAGACGATGCCATTATTGCAGCGGTAGAGTTGTCGAGCCGATACATTTCTGACCGATTCTTGCCCGACAAAGCCATTGACCTTATTGATGAGGCTGCTGCTCGTTTGCGTTTGCAAATGAATTCTCTGCCCGAAGATTTGGACAAATTGGAACGTACCATCAAACAGCTGGAAATTGAGCGTGAGGCAATCAAACGCGAAAAAGACAAGGAGAAATTGAATCAATTGTCGAAAGAGATTGACCAATTAAAAGAGGAAGAGAAAGCTCAAAAGGCAAAATGGCAATCAGAAAAAGCCTTGATTGACCAAATCCAACAAAGCAAAATCGACATCGAAAAGCTGAAATTTGAGGCCGATGCTGCCGAACGTAATGGCGATTATGGCAAGGTTGCAGAGATCCGTTATGGTCGTATCAAAGAAAAAGAAATGACCATTAAACAGGCGCAAGAAAAATTGCAAGGTATGCAAGGTGAAACGCCAATGATTAAGGAAGAGGTCGATAGCGAAGACGTTGCAGAAATTGTGAGCAAATGGACTGGTATTCCTGTGAACAAAATGGCACAGAGCGAACAAAGCAAGCTGTTGCACTTGGAAGAAGAATTGCACAAGCGTGTAATTGGTCAAGAAGAAGCCATTGTGGCCGTTGCCAATGCGGTGCGTCGTAGCCGTGCCGGATTGAACGACCCCAAACGCCCAATTGGATCGTTCATTTTCTTGGGTACTACTGGTGTCGGTAAAACAGAGTTGGCAAATGCGTTGGCAGAAGTGTTGTTTGACGATGAAAACATGATGACGCGCATCGACATGAGCGAATACCAAGAGAAATTTTCGGTAACCCGCCTCATTGGTTCACCTCCTGGATACATTGGTTACGAAGAAGGTGGACAACTTACCGAAGCCATTCGTCGTAAGCCATATTCGGTCGTCTTGTTTGATGAAATTGAAAAGGCGCACCCTGATGTGTTCAATATCTTGCTGCAAGTATTGGACGATGGCCGATTAACCGACAACAAGGGCAGGGTGGTCAATTTTAAAAATACCATCATCATCATGACTTCGAACTTGGGTTCTCAACTCATTCGTGAGCAAATGGAAACAATCAGCGATGGCAACCGTGAAGAAGTGTTGGAACACATTCGTAAAGGCGTGTTTGAGCTATTGAGACAGGTAATTAAACCAGAGTTCCTGAATCGTATTGACGATTTAATCATGTTTACGCCTTTGGCATCTGACGAAATTGCCCAAATTGTGCGTCTGCAAGTGGATGGCGTTGCAGCTATGCTCAAAAGCAATGGTATTGATTTGCAGCTTACACCTGCGGCCATCAACTTTATTGCAGCCGAAGGATTTGATCCTCAATTTGGCGCGCGCCCTATTAAACGTGCCTTACAACGCTTGCTGCTTAACCAATTATCAGAGCAAATCATTGCACGTACCATTCAAAAGGATAAACCGATTAGGGTGGATGTGAAAGATGAAGCATTAGTTTTTGCAAACTAATGCTACGTCAAAAGTCAAAAGTTGAAGGTCAAATGACTTTCGACTATCGACCTTCGACTTATGACATCAAAAAAGCGACCCGTAGGTCGCTTTTTTTACATTTCAACGCTTCTGCCTGATTCCATGCCTAATTGTTTAATTTTAGCATTTAGGCTGTCCATTTGAAGCAATTCTTCTACGCTCTTGTGCATGCGATAGCACCAGAAGTGGTGTGGATCCGATGGGATGTTGATGCGTTCGTCTGCTGCATTTGCACGACGTTGTTCGCCATCAATAGACATCCAATCTTGGAAAGGCAAGATCACCAACATCGCAGGCGAATACAAGTGACGTTTTAGAATGATTTCGCAAATCCATGGTTCGCAATCTTCTTTTGCTTCGCCCCATTGACCCAACATATAGTTGTAGTAACGTTGAATCAAGGCTTTATCTTCGTGCCACCAACCACGGATAGGTGCCATGTCGTGGGTAGAAGTGGTGCATACAGACAAGTAAGGAACCGTATTCATGTTCACAAATTCTTGTGTAGGATCTTTTGGCATACGGTCAATTTCCAAGCTCAACATGTAAAGTTGGCTCATCACTTGTGGAACGCAATCTGGAATCATACCCAAGTCTTCTGCACATACCAACATATTGGTTGCTTTTAGCAATGCAGGCAATTTTTTTCATGGCTTGTTCTTTCCAGAATTCGTTGTGACGATGGTAGTAGAAGTGGTTGTATAGGTTGTTCAACGCATCTTTTACGCCCCAATCCAAGTCACGGTACGAAAGGGTTTCTTGCAAGGTAATACGTGGGTGGAAATAGCCAGGTTTCTTTTGGTCTTCGATAAACAATACTTCACCGTGCAAAGCCAATAGTTCGTTGTAAATCCAACCGTCAAGGTCCAAAATTTCAGGATGTTCTTTGGCAAATGCTTCTATTTTACGTTGGGTATTGAAATCTTCTTTAAAGGCATAGACACCAGGTGATACCAAATCCAAGAAATTGTTTTTGATTTTACCTGCAATTTCGCCAAATTTTTCGTTTACTACGTGTTCACGGATGTATGGACGAACCATGCGATCGTAGTCGAACCAAATGCCAAAATTGTTACGCATTTCGTCTGGATGCATAGGAAGAGCAGGATCAAAGTAGCCCAACAAACCTTGTACATCGCCTGCAGACATACGCCAGATACGGAAGAATCCTAACACGTGGTCAATGCGATATACTTGGAAGTAGGTAGCCATTTTTTGGAAACGTTTTTTCCACCATGCATAGCCATCGCGTTCCATTGCATCCCAGTTGTAGGTAGGGAATCCCCAGTTTTGACCGGTTTTAGAGAATGGATCAGGTGGAGCACCTGCTTGGCTGTCAAGGTTGAACAATTCGGGTTCCATCCATGCTTCAACACTTTCGGGGCTAATGCCGATAGGAATATCACCTTTCAGTACTACGCCATTCCCTTTTGCATATTTAACAGCGCCCAATAGTTGGATGTGTGCGTTGTATTGCAAGTAAATGTGCAAGTTAGCCTCGTCTTTGGTGGCCTCGTCGGTAAACAATGCCATGATTTGTTGTTCGTTGTATTGTGCAAATTTACCCCAGGTATGGAAGTTGCAGTTGTTGTTGGCATCGCGCAAGTAGCAGAATGCAGCATAAGGATACAACCATTCAGCATTTTCTTTGACAAATTTTTTGTAGGCAGCAGATGCCATTACTTTTTTGCCTTCTTGTGCAAAGATGAGGCGGAAATATTCCCATTTAGCAGCACCTACTTCTTGGTACATAACGGTAGGCGATTGGTTGAATTGTTTTTGCAATCCGTAGAAATATTCCATCTTTTCAGCATCTTTTAGAATGCCCATTTCAAAGATATTAAGGTAAATGGGGTGCAATCCCATTACGGTAATGCTGCTGTAAGGATAAGAGTCTGCATTGGTGCGGAAACGGGTAGTATCGGTAATTGGCAAGGTTTGAATAATTTTTTGACCAGTTACTTTTGCCCATTCCGACATTTGTTTTAGGTCTGAGAACTCACCGATACCAAAGCTATTGTTGGTACGAAGTGAGAATACAGGGATAGCAACGCCAGTGCATTTCCAAGGAGCCAATTGGTATTGGAAAACTTCGTCGTTGCGGTTATAGGTCATACCACCCAAAATTTTGCTGGTATCAAGGCGACGGTTTTCACCACTTTCCCACGAAATTACTTCTTTGGTTTTGGTATTGTAGATAACGTATTTGTATTCGATAACACCAGTTAGTTCAGTAGCATCAATAGCAACGCTCCACATAGGGAATGCTTCGTCCGATAGCACAAGTGCTTTTTTCGTATCCCAATTACCCAAGGCTTCGCAGCTGCCTACAATGGCCAATTGATAGCCATTGGCAACACGAGGTGCAGAAATGCTAAAACGAAGGGTAGTAGGAGAGGTAACTGGAATTGCTTTGATGGGTTTGCTGGTGCGAGCAATCAAGCCTTCGGTGAAAGCTGCAGAGTAGAAAGTTTTATCAACACCATTGCTACGCCAGGTATCATCCAAATAGCAAGCACTTGATTCTTCGTTGATCACTGCCGCACGTTCGGGCATGAACTCTTCGGTATAAGTTTTGCTGCTTTCGTCAAAAATTAGGTACTTATAGGTAAACGATTGTGCTTTTTTTACGTTTAGTACTAATTTCCATTCACCATCGGCAATGTATTCCATAGATACTGCTTTTGCCGCTACATTCTTACCCAATTCAGGCAAGGAACCGCTAACCATTAGGCGTTGTCCCCAATTGGTGCGGTAGTTGATACTAAAAACAAGTGTCATAGCTTATATTATTATGTGTGATTCTTTCTGCTAACAAAAATAAGAAAATTACGATACTATTGTACAGATTTTGCGCAGAAAATAACATATTTTATCCGCAAACGATGTAAATTATACGATAATTGAGAAAGTGGGAAAGAGAGTTAAATGTATGTTAAAACAAGCGAATTTATCCCCTGATAATTATTGATTTACCTCATTTTTTATATCCAAGTCTTCTTGTAGTGTCCAATACTTTTTGCGGTAGAAAAGTCCGTCGTACGAAAAATCAGGACCGTAATAGGCACGAATACCCTGCATCGAAGGTTCTTCGGGCGACAAATGGTCAAAAATAAAGGCTTTTCGGCTTTCGTCGTATTGGAGTTGCATTTGCACGCGGCTGCTGTATTCAAACACCATGCGATGCTGCTTTTTGCCTTGACAATCGAAAGCAGACTCTCCTAAAACGGGCTTATTACTGCGGTAGTTCAGCACATCAATCAATTTAACACGTGTATCGGGCTGATAGGTCGAATAACCCAACAAAAGGTACCTGTTTTTTTGCTTAACAATGCGGTAGTACAATGCGCCGTACCAGTTTTTTGCTTGATATACCTTTTTAGGTTGTGGCAGCTGCGCTTGCTGAGTCGAAAAAACGTGCAGTAAGTTTTTGTTTTTACCTACTTTTTTGATAAAAATAGCGTTGGTGGCATAGGAACCGTTTTGCAACCCATAATTCCACGAAACAATGCGCAAGGTACTATCCTTGTCGCATACAGCACCAATGTATGGCAATGAATCAATACGTGCTCGTAGGGCATTTTGTTGCGACAGGTAGGTGGTTAGCTGCTCAATTAACTGTTGGTTGGTAGCATGCTTGATGCTGTCGGCTACTACCTGTTGCAGTTGCATGAGCAAAGGAGCCAATGATTTTTGCGTGGCATGGATGCTACACATGCTACACAATAGACAACCTACTATGAGTGCTATTTTTTTCATCGAGGATAGATTTTTGCAATTAGATCGGATCTGCCGATTTGTTTTAGGTAGCGCACGATGGCGGGTTTACATTCGCTTTTGTACCAGAAGAAGAAATTGCGTTGCTCGTTCTTTTGGCTAAGGGTTTTTGCCGTGCTAATTTTTTGACCAGTATAGGGATGCCAACCTGTATAATACATTTCGGTAGCCAACGTCATAGGAGTAGGTGTAAAGTCTTGCACTTGCTCCAGCTGGAATCGCATTTGTTTGGTGGTAATGGCCAAATCTGCCATGTGAACAGCGGTACAGCCTGGATGGCTCGAAATAAAGTAGGGGATGAGCTGCTGTTTGAGCCCTGCCGCCTTGTTGAGTTCCCTAAATTGTCGTTCAAAAGCCATAAAATGATCGAACGATGGCTTGCGCATCAAATTGAGCACCTCGCTGTTGGTATGTTCTGGTGCAACCTTTAACCTGCCAGATACGTGGTGTTCTACCACTTCTTTGAGGTAGGCTGGCGTTGCCAAATCGTATCGAATGCCGCTACCTATGGTCGCTTTTTTGATGTAAGGCAACGCACGCACACGGCGATACAAATCGATGAGCGGTTGGTGGTTGTTGTTCAAATTTTTGCAAATGGTAGGATGCAAACACGTAGGACGTTTACAGTTGGTACACAAATCGGTATTTTTACCCGAAAGGGCGTACATATTGGCCGATGGACCACCTAAATCGCTGATATATCCTTTGAAAGAAGGATCTTGGCTGATTTTTTCAATTTCAGACAAAATAGAATCCGCCGAACGCCATGATATAAACTTACCCTGGTGCGCCGATATGGTACAAAAGGCACATCCACCAAAGCATCCCCTGTGCATGGTTACCGAATGTTTGATCATTTCGTAGGCAGGAATGGTTTTGCCCTTGTAGCGAGGGTGTGGCAATCTGGTATAAGGTAAATCGTACAATGCATCCAATTCGGCGGTAGTCATCAAAGGATAGGGAGGATTGATGATGACTTTTTGTTTTCCTATAACTTGCCCAATGCGTTTATCGCTGGCATAAGCGTTGGATTCTTCCTCAAACAGCTTGAAATTGGCAGCTTGCACCTTTTTAGAAGCCAAGCAAGCTTCGTGCGATGCCATTTCGATATCCACCGACAGGTCGGTTTGTGGAGTAAGGTACGAAAGCTGACGGATTTGTTGTAAGGATTCGATTGATGCGCCTTGCTGGATGCCTTTAGCCAAATCAACCATGGCTCTTTCTGCCATGCCATACACCAAAAAATCTGCTTTGCTATCTACTAAAATGGAAGGCATAAGGCGGTCTTCCCAATAATCGTAGTGGGTGAGTCGGCGCAACGAAGCTTCGATGCCACCAATTACAACAGGTACATCGGGGAATAATTCTTTTAAGATTTTGCTATAGACAACGGTTGCCCTGTCTGGTCGAAATCCAGCTTTCCCTTCGGGAGTATAGGCATCGTTCGAGCGCAAGCGTTTGCCAGCCGTATAGTGGTTGACCATCGAATCCATGGCACCTGCCGTTACGGCAAAAAATAGGTTGGGTTTGCCTAATTTTTTGAAATCACGCAAATCGTCGCGCCAATTGGGTTGAGGCACCACAGCCACCTTATAACCTTGTGCCGTTAGCACACGTGCTATCATGGCAGTACCAAAGGAGGGGTGATCAACGTAGGCATCGCCCGAAAAAATGACGATATCGATGCTGTCCCATCCCAATGCTGCTACCTCTTTTTGCGAAGTGGGTAGGCAAGAACTATTTCTTTGGTTTGGCAAGTAGGCTTTCATAGCGTGGTTTGTCAGCAAAAAGTTCAACAGCTTGTTGTACTACTTTGTCGGACGATAAAATGTGGTACATTTCGCCCCATTGATAGTAGTAAATCTTTGCAATTTCTGCAGTGAGGTATTGCATAATTTGAGGCTTGATGCTATCCAACGCTGCTTCATTTTGCTGTTTTAGCTGTGTTTGTAGGCTATCGAATAGGGTTTTGTTGGGTTCGTAGCATTCTTCCAGTTTTGCCATGTCGATGAGCTTGTTGAGAATTTCGACGCTGTACGAATGAAATTGGAACGAGCTATTGAGTACACTTTGTTTAAATGCTTGGAAAGTGCTATCGGTTAGTGCAAATTGCATCAAAGGAACGGTATCTGGATGCTGTTTGACATAGTCGATGGCAAAGTCGCTGATTTTAAAATCTTCCAACAAGTGGAACATCACACCGCGCACTGAATCGTTTTGGCAATGAATATCGGGAGTAATGCCTCTACCATCGCGCACTTTTCTGCCGTTTTTGGTGTTGAATTCGGTGGTAAGGCTGTCGGGAATGTAACCTGCTGCTTCGTCTTTGTTGGGTGTATAGTTGATGGCTTGAATACACCTGCCACTGGGGATGTAGTATTTTGCAGTGGTCACTTTTAGCTGTCCGTCGTAGGCAACAGGATAGGTGGCTTGTACCAACCCTTTGCCGTAAGTACGTTCGCCCATAATCACAGCACGGTCCAAGTCCTGCAAGGCACCCGAAACAATTTCTGATGCAGAGGCACTGTGATCGTTGACCAACACAATAAGGGGAAGTTCCAATGCGATGGGCTGTTTTTCTGTTTTATAAGTGCTGATGATTTGAGAATTCTTGCCTTTGGTCGTTACAATGGTTTCGTTTTTAGGCAAGAAGAAATTGCAGATGTTAACAGCATCGTTCAAATAGCCGCCAGGGTTGTTGCGCAAGTCAAAAATAAGCTGCTGCATGCCTTTTTTACGCAAATCCAACAAGGCTTTTTGCATTTCATCGGCACAATTTTGGGTAAAATTGTTCATGAAAATATAGCCTACGCTATCGTTGAGCATGCCATAATAACGGATAGGATTGATGTAAATGTGCTCACGTACGATGCTGATGGTTTGTGGAGTTGCCAATGAATCTTGCTGGTAGGTAAGTTGTAGCGAAGTACCTGGAGTGCCACGCAACAATTCGCTGGCTTTTGCGGTCGTAACATCTACCAACGATGTTTCATCTACTTTGGTTAGGATGTTGCCTACTTTTAGACCCGCTTTGTCGGCTGGCAGACCTTTGTACACCTCATTGATAACAATGTTTTTGCCACGTTTGCTGATAACGGTACCTATGCCAGCATATTCGCCCTTGGTCATGAGGTTGAAATCTTCTTCCTCATCGGTCGATATATAAACGGTATATGGATCCAATGCTCCTAACATGCTGTTGATGCCTTTTTCCATGATTTTGGTAACAGGAATGGAATCAACATAGTGAATGTTGAGCGATTTGAATACAGAATTAAAAATAGCCAGATTTTCTGCTACAGAAAAGTAGTGGTCATCTACTTTTTCTTTGTCCTTTGCTTGCAATACAAGGACACTGGTAAGGAAGAATAGGGCAGTATAAATGAACTTTTTCATAGCTTTTATTTACAGCAAGTAAAGGTACGAAATAAACTTGAAAGTAGAATGTTAAAAAGTTGAAAGTAGTAACAGCTGGCAGTTATAAGATGTAAACCAAACCAAAAGCACAAAAAAAAGAGAACAACCATGCGATTGTTCTCTTTTGCTCTCCCTCTTGGACTTGAACCAAGGACCCTCTGATTAACAGTCAGATGCTCTAACCGACTGAGCTAAGGAAGAGTGTTTCTCTGTTAAAGCGATGCAAAGATAAGGCGAGAAATTGAATTGTGCAAATTTTTCAGCAAAAAAATATGCATTTTTTTATTCTTTTTCTGCAGCTTCTTCAGCACCTTGTTCCGAGAAATCGGTTAAATTATTCTTTAGCAAGATGTTGTACCATTGAATCAATTTTTTGATATCGCTGTTGTGTACACGCTCTCTGTCGTAGGTAGGCAATACCATTGCCATGTAGTCGCGCAATTCTTCGGCAGAAGCCTTTTTCACGTCAATAGCAATAGGGTTGGTTCCTTCCTTAGCTTGAATGTTGGCAAATACTTCGCGCAATGCAACTTCTTCATCTTCGGTGTACATAGCAATGTCAGAAAGAGCATTGATTTGTTCGGTACCATAAACAGGACCTCTTTTACCATCCAACAACGATTCTACGATTAACATGCGTTTGTTGCCAGAAATCAATTTGTACAAGCCAGGTTTGCCAGCGATAGCTAATATTTTAGTAAGCATAATGTTCGATTTGTTAGTTTTAAATGTTTCTAATTGTTATTTTTTACTTGCGATGCGTAGGGCTTTTAGGTTAAGTTCTACGATTTCTTCGCCTTTTCGTGCAAAAATGCTGCGCACAGCATCTTCGATGTACGATTCTGGCAAACCCAAGTAGGGAAGTGCAGCACCCAACAAAACGATGTTGGCAGTACGCAACGATCCAGCTTCTTTTGCCAAAGCTTCTACATCAATTAGCACGTGATTTTTTACCTTTTTAATTTCGTTGATGACTTCCTCTTCGTTAGGATAGTTAGGAATGTTTTTAAAGCTGATGTTGCTGGTTACAATCCAACCATTGTCCGACAAATAGGGCAAGTAACGAAGCGCTTCCATAGGCTCCAACGATAGGATTAGGTCTGCGCTTTTTAATGGAATCAAATCCGAATGAATGGGTTGGTCAGAAATACGTAAGTTCGATTGTACATCGCCACCACGTTGGCTCATACCGTGCACTTCGGCTTGTTTCATGTACAAGTTGTTGCTCAAAGCTGCTTCACCGATTACCGCAGCAATCGACAAAATACCTTGTCCGCCTACACCTGATAGAATAATATCTGTTTTCATATTTATTATTTTTTTGACTAATCAATTAATCGACTAACCGACTAATCGAATGTTGCTATGTTTTTTATTCATATTGTTTCATCGATTTACCGATTTTTCGGTGAACCGATGCGTCTGCATAATGTGATTACTTCTTTTTACGTTTTAGGGTTTGCAAACATTCTCTGCGAGGAATAATTACCGATACACCTTTGTATTCGATTTCTTCACGAATGATGCGGGTCATTTCTTCGAAGTTCTTTTTAAGAGGAACAAACACACGTACGTGTTCTTTAGGTACACCCAAGCCCAAGCAAATGGCTTCGATCTTGCCTGTACCAGCCGAATCTTGACCACCAGTCATAGCGGTAGTTTCGTTGTCAGAAATCACCACAGTAATGTTGCTGTTTTCGTTAACAGCATCCAACAAACCTGTCATACCTGAGTGGGTAAAGGTAGAGTCGCCAATTACAGCTACAGCAGGGAACAAACCGCCATCGGCAGCACCTTTTGCCATGGTAATAGAAGCACCCATGTCCAAGCAAGAGTCAATAGCACCAAATGGAGGAAGCGCACCCAAAGTATAGCAACCAATATCACCAAATACACGTTTGTTAGGATATTCGTTCAATACAGCATTAAGCGCTTCGTACATATCGCGGTGACCACAACCTTGGCACAAGGCAGGTGGACGCATTTTTACTACTTCAGGAACTGGAGTATTGTCGCTTTCTTTCAATCCCAAAGCCATACCTACCAAGTCGGGAGTAAGCTCGCCTTGACGAGGCAAAGTGCCATCCAAACGACCATTGATTACAAGGCCTTTCGATGTATAACCTTTTAGCAATTCTTCGATCAATGGATAACCTTCTTCCAATACCAATACTTTGTCGCAGGTTTCCAAAAGGTTTTCGGTAGCTTTGCGAGGTAGGGGATATTGACCTACTTTAAGTACTGGGAAAGGACAACCGTTGGGGAAGTTTTCCATGAGATAGTTGTAGGCAATACCACAAGCTACAATACCTAAACTACGGTCAGTTCCATCTTCGTAACGGTTGTAAGTTGATTCTTCTGAACTTTGTTCATAAATAGATTGCGAAGCCAATAAATCTGCATATCTTTTTCTTGCGTTCGCAGGTAGCAAAATGAATTGACGATCAATTTTAGGAGCACTCATTTCATTTTGTGCCTTAGGCGCTCTGCGCACCACACCTGCACGTGAGTGAGCCAAACGAGTAGTAACGCGAAGCATCACTGGACGACCCAATTTTTCAGAAAGTTCCAAACCATTGTAAGCCATATCGTAGGCTTCTTGTTGGTTCGATGGTTCTAAAATAGGCAATAGCGCAAATTTGGCATAAAAACGAGAGTCTTGCTCATTTTGCGACGAGTGCATTGAAGGGTCATCAGCCGAAAGCACCAAAACACCACCATTAACACCAGTAATAGAAGCATTCATAAAAGGGTCTGCAGCCACGTTCAAACCTACGTGTTTCATACAAACCAAGGCACGTTTGCCAACAAACGACATACCCATAGCGGCTTCCATCGCTGTTTTTTCGTTGCTTGACCAGCGGCAGTGGATATTGTTTTCTTTGGCTTCACACGATTGTTGAATGTACTCGGTAATTTCAGTAGAGGGTGTACCAGGATAGGCATATACCCCTGACAAACCACCATCTAACGCACCTTGTGCAATGGCTTCGTCTGCTAATAAAAGTAATTTTTGCATATTGTGATTTCTAATAGTTTTTAAAATGGATCTTCTGTTGATGGAGCAATAGGCACCGGTTCGTTGATTCTACTGCCCAAATCATGGTAATCTGCAGCAGGCAATTGCATGCTATCAAATTTACGCTCGGTAAGGTTGGAGAACTTGATAAGTTCTTTGGTAAATTGCAAACGCACATCACCTACAGCACCCGCACGGTGTTTTGCAATGATGATTTCTGCTACACCTTCGTTCGAATTACCTTCGGCATCTTGGAAGATTTTGTAGTATTCGGGACGGTGAATGAAGATAACCATGTCGGCATCTTGCTCAATAGCACCCGATTCACGAAGGTCAGATAGCTGAGGACGTTTCTCTTCACGAGATTCCACACCACGGTTCAACTGCGATAGGGCAATGACTGGAATATCCAATTCTTTGGCCAAACCTTTTAGCGAGCGCGAAATAATACTAACTTCCTGCTCACGGCTACCGTAGCTCATACCGCTGGCATTCATCAGCTGCAAGTAGTCAATGATGATACATTGTATATTGTGTTCTGATTTTAATCGACGTGCTTTGGTGGTTAATTCCGATACCGAAATATTGGCAGTATCGTCGATAAAAATAGGCGCATCGTTGAGGCATTTGGTTTTGGTGTACAGATCTTGCCATTCTGCCGTGCTCAATCGACCGGTTTTAATCTTGTTGCCCTCAATTTCAGACACATTGATAACCAAACGGTTGACCAACTCCTGGTTCGACATTTCCAGCGAGAAAATAGCTACAGGATAACCGTAGTCGATGGCCATATTTTTCGCCATAGACAACACAAACGCGGTTTTACCCATAGCAGGACGCGCTGCAATAATATTTAAGGTAGCAGGCTGCCAGCCGTTGGTTTTTTCGTCCAGTTTGGTAAAACTGGTACGCAAACCTGTGTAACCACCTTCTTGTTGAGCAGCATTGTTGATGCGTGAAATAACATCTGCTACCACATCGCCCACCTTGGTAACGTCTTTTTTTACGCGACGTTGGTTGATTTCAAATATCTGACCTTCAGCTTGTTCCAACAAGTTTTTAATGTCAGTCTCTTCGCCAAAGGCTTGCTCTTCAATGTCGGATGCGATGCGAATCAAGTCGCGCGCCAAGAATTTATTGTAGATAATTTCGGCATATTCTTCAATGTTCACTGCCGAAGTGCCGATTTCAGATAGTTCAAAGAGGGTAGCGATGCCACCAATGGCATCCAAACGTCCACCTTTCTTTAGCTGTTCCGATACCGTTAGGTTGTCGATGGGTTGGTTGTTCAACGACAATTCGCTAATGGCTTCGTAAATCAATTGGTGAGTTTTGTGGTAGAAGCATTGTGGTGTTAACAATTCGCACACGTTGCTATAGGCATCATTGTAGGTTAACAATGCGCCTAACAAGGCTTTTTCGACCTCTAATGCTTGTGGTGGAAGTTTGCCAAGTTCTTTACCAGCACGCTCTACAGCGGCCCCAGAGGCGTTTTTCTTGTATTTTTTAGTATTTTCTGCTGCCATATTACTTAACGAACCCCAAAGATAAGAAGTTTTTTTGTTTTATCATACAAAAATATGCTATCTTTGCGAAAGTAGGAGAGCGGTATCGTTTCGCCTCCATAGAATGAAAAAAATTATGCTTATGAGAAAGATAGTATCGATGATGGCTGTGGCAATGGCAGTGCTGTTGTTGGCAGCGTGTAGTACGCCAGAAGAAAGAAGTTTGCGTACATTGCAAGAACTGTATGAAGATTTGCAGCAAAATCACGAAACTTATACGTTAGAAGATTGGGATAAAGCACAAGCAGACTTTGATGCATTGATGACACAAATTAAGTTTTATAAGTACACAGACGAACAATTGTACGAAATCGGACAGCTATCTGGAAAATGCAGCGCATATTTAACAGAAGGAGCATTTAAACGCCTCGAAAAAGGAATTATCCAAGGCGCTGGCATGTTAAAAGGTTACTTTGAGCTGATGAATCTTATGGCGCCTAAGGATTCTGTACAGCAATAAGAACATACTTCATACCTAATTTATAATAATGGTATCAGGAGAGCAGTCTTTTCGATACCATTATTTCTTTTTAAAAATCCTATTTTACATAATACTAATTATAGGACAAAAGTGGTTAAAATAAAAGTTGACATGTGATATCACGTGTCAACTCATTCCTTATTATATTTTATGAGAATTTCTTAAATGACCAACAAAGCGGTTTTTGCGTGGAAAACTAAATTCTGCGCTGTGCTGGCAAAAAGTAACTTATTGAGCAACCACATTCTGTTCGATTTTTTTACAACAATCAAGTCCGTGTTATTTAATTCAGCAAAGAAATTTAGTTCACGTGCTCTCGACTGCGTTGCTTCAATAAATTTTGGTGTAATTGTTGCATTAGGATACGCCATTCTTGCTTTTTGTAGCAAATCTTGCATTTTTTGCTGTTTGTCTTCGTAATGATCCTGGTTGTTGATTTCGTCCATCTCCATGACGTGCAACAAATGAATGTTACCTGTAAATTCCTTAAAGAATTTCATTCCTTTGTCGTAATTTTGCAAATAATGCTTTCCTAAACTCGTTGCGATGGCAATTTCTCGGATTTTATGCAGCGGTTGCAAGAAAATTTCGTTGGGAATCGCCAATACAGGCACTGAAATCTGCTCCATTACCTCGGCAGTTACGCTACCAATCAAATCGTTTTGTTTTTGCTTTTTATCGCGTGTTCCCATAATGACCAATATGGGATGGTATTTCTTGTTGTATCGCTTAATTTCATCCTCTACAACACCGTTTTTTAGGTGAAATTCGAACGAAATATCTGGCAAATCTCCACCTTCTATCTCATTGATATATTGCTGTTTAATCTTATCAATTTCAAGTTCCAGTGCAGCTACTTCCCTTTGGTCTGTTACGTGCAAGAATAGCAACGAACAATCCATTTTATCAGCCCAATAAAATGCAATTCTGCCTGCTTTAAACGAATATTCCGAAAAGCTGAAAGGAACTAAAATACAAGGTTTATTCACGTTCATAGCGTTGATGTTTACCAAACACACAAAAATAACGATTTAAAGGCAAAATATCCAAATAATTCTCGTAAATTCGCACGAAATTTTATTGTTCATCCTAAGTATAACCTTAAACTGACCCATATTTTATGAAACCACTCAAAAATTTTGAAACCGTAAGCCTTTGGTTCATTCGCATTGGCATTGTGTTTTTATTCATTGCCATGTTTGGTAAACAAGTCGATAAATGGGATTTTGACAACTACCGTTGGATCATCAATATGGTTTATTTGTGCTCGTCTGTTTTGCTATTCATTGGTGGTTTTTTGCGTCAATCTACCCTTACCATCATATCAGGATTGATTCTTGCAGGCATTTCTGTCTATCAAATCGTACCCATCGTGAGCGATGGTCGTATTTCATTCTTTGACCCTACCCTCTTTCAGTACATCGTTTTAGCAGGTGTAGGTTTGCTTTTTTCATCGGTTGGTAATCGATAATGCATCAGCCGATAACAGGTTAGCTCCATTTATAACAATCATGTTACAAATTCACCTAAAAACGTGGCTTTTAGGTGTTAATTAGTAGATTTTTCTCTTAAATTGCTGAAAAATCACTAACTTTGTTGTTCATTTTGTATTCAACTTATAAATAAAATATTATGGCAAAAATTAAAGGCGCAGTTAGTGTGAATGTAGAGCGTTGCAAAGGATGCGAATTGTGCGTTGTAGCCTGCCCTACTCACGTTTTGGCAATGTCTAAACAAGTAAATGCCAAAGGTTATCGTTATGCGATGATGGCCAACGAAGATGCTTGCATTGGTTGTGCAAGTTGTGGCATTGTATGTCCTGATGGATGTATTTCAGTGTATAAAGTAAAAATTGATTAAGATATGGAAGAAGTAAGACTAATGAAAGGCAACGAAGCCTTGGCCGAAGCTGCTATCCGTTGCGGTTGCGATGGTTATTTTGGCTATCCTATTACTCCACAATCGGAAGTAATGGAAACCCTTATGCTACTAAAACCATGGGAAACCACTGGCATGGTAGTGATGCAAGCTGAAAGCGAAGTTGCTTCAATCAATATGGTGTATGCCGGTGCTGGTTGTGGTAAAAAAGTAATGACTTCTACCTCGAGCCCTGGTTTTAGCTTGATGCAAGAAGGTGTGTCGTACATTGCTGGTGCAGATATTCCTGCTTTGGTAGTAAACGTAATGCGTGGTGGTCCTGGTTTGGGTACCATTCAACCATCGCAAGCAGACTATTTCCAAACCGTAAAAGGTGGTGGTCATGGCGACTATCGTCAAATTACCTTGGCACCTGCCAGCGTACAAGAAATGGCCGATTTTGTAAGCCTTGGTTTTGATTTGGCATTCAAATACAACATTCTAAGCGTTATTTTGGCCGATGGTTTGATTGGTCAAATGATGGAAAAAGTGGTATTGCCACCCTACCAAGCGCGTCGTACCAACGAAGAAATTCGCAAAGAATGTCCATGGGCATCGATGGGTCGCACCGCCGATAGAAAACGCAACGTTATTACCTCGTTGGAGTTGGAACCTGGACCAATGGAAGCACGTAACTTGGCATTGCAAGAAAAATACCGCACCATCGAAGCCAACGAAGTTCGCTTTGAAAATGTAGGTTGCGACGATGCTGATTACTTGCTAATGGCATTCGGTTCGTCGGCACGTATTTGCCAAAAAGCCATCGAAATTGCTGCTGAACAAGGCATTAAATTAGGTCTTTTGCGTCCCATTACCTTGTGGCCATTCTGCACCGAAGAAATCCAACGTCAACTATCGCACGTTAAAGGTATTTTGTCGGTAGAATTCAATGCAGGTCAAATGGTAGAAGACATTCGTTTGGCTGTAGAAGGAAAAGTTCCTGTAGCACACTTTGGTCGTATGGGCGGTATCGTTCCTACTCCAGAAGAAGTGGTAGAAGCCGTTAAATCAAATTTTAATTTGTAAGATTATGACTGCACAAGATATTATCAAACCCGAAAACTTGGTATATAGCAAACCCAGTTTGTTAAACGACAATACCATGCACTACTGCCCTGGTTGTAGCCACGGTGTAGTTCATAAACTAATTGCCGAAGTTATTGAAGAAATGGGCATTATGGAAAAAACCGTAGGTGTATCGCCTGTAGGTTGTGCCGTATTTGCTTACAACTACATTGATATTGACTGGCAAGAAGCTGCTCACGGTCGTGCGCCTCCCATTGCTACCGCTATTAAACGTTTGTTGCCCGAACATTTGGTATTTACCTACCAAGGCGACGGTGACTTGGCTGCTATTGGTACAGCAGAAACCATTCACGCTGTAAACCGTGGCGATAACTTGGCCATGATTTTCATCAACAACGCTATTTACGGTATGACCGGTGGTCAAATGGCTCCTACTACTTTGGAAGGCATGAAAACCGCTACTTGTCCTTACGGTCGCGATCCTCAATTGAACGGTTACCACTTGCCTATTACCAACTTGGTAGCTCAATTGGAAGGTGCTCGTTACGTAACTCGTCAAAGCGTTCACACCGCTGCAGCTGTTCGCAATGCTAAAAAAGCTATCCGCAAAGCATTCGAAAACGCACTTTGCCCCGAAAAGAAAGGCGCATCGTTTGTAGAAATTGTTTCTACTTGCAACAGCGGTTGGAAACTATC
This sequence comes from Candidatus Enterocola sp., assembly GCA_045634045.1. Lineage (GTDB taxonomy): Bacteria > Bacteroidota > Bacteroidia > Bacteroidales > Paludibacteraceae > Enterocola. The sequence continues at coordinate 30,167 of JAZQZN010000030.1, forward strand.
GCCCGAAAAAGCTAACCAATGGATGGTTGAGAACATGTTTAAAGCCTACCCAATTGGCGATTTGAAAAACATCTAAACAAGTAAAGAGTATGAAACACGAAATAATTATTGCAGGTTTTGGTGGTCAAGGTGTCCTTTCTATGGGCAAAATTTTGGCTTACTCTGGTTTGATGCAAGGCAAAGAAGTAACTTGGTTGCCTGCTTATGGTCCAGAACAACGTGGTGGTACCGCTAACGTAACCGTTATTATTAGCGACGAACGTATTAGCTCGCCTATTTTAAATACCTACGATACCGCCATTATTCTAAACCAACAATCGCTTGATAAATTTGAGTCGAAAGTAAAACCTGGTGGTAACCTAATTTACGATCCATACGGTATTAGCACCGCTCCTACCCGTACAGACATCAATGTATATACCATCGATGCTATGGATACCGCTTTGGCCATGGGTGCAGCTAAATCGTTCAATATGATTATTTTGGGCGGTTTGCTTCAAATTTGCCCCATTGTAGATTTGGAATACGTTATGTTGGGATTGAAAAAATCACTTCCCGAACGTCACCATCACCTACTACCTCAAAACGAGGAGGCGATTAAGAAGGGAATGGAAATCATTCAATTAAAGGAGAATTGAGAAAGGAGAAATGAGAAATGAAAAAGCGATGCAATTGCATCGCTTTTTTTGTATACAAGCCGAGAGCAGAGTCAAAACGGTCACTGAGCTTGTCGACGTGTTGTTGACCGAAGGGAAAAAGTGCCTAGTTTTGAACTAAGCCGAGCCGCAGTCAAAGATATTAAAGGGCCTGAAACAGCGTAAGCCCAATATCAAATGTAATATCCTTGCCTAACAATCCAACCAGCATAGTGGGTTGGACTAAATAATACTATTTTTAGTTCTATTAATTCTTGAAATATTTATCGTATAATCTAAATATTTTAAAACTAATCCAATTTTTAGCACATTTCTTCTTCATAGAATTCTTGGGAGACTTCTTTGCAAACTCTTTTGCAGACTGATAGTCATTGTTATGATAAGCAGCTACTAACAATGAATGATAAACATAAGTTTCATACCACCATTCATCTTTAAATTCACCTAAATTAGGGAACAAAGAATACAAGTACGCTGTCATTACTTTATCTTTCTGATATCTGAGTCTTATTTTATCATATGACAAAGTATTACTAATAGATTCTTGTCCTACCCTATATGTCGCAGTTGAAATAGGTATATAATTTATATCTCCGTAAGCAGATATAATAAACAATATTGGCCAATCTTCACGAGGGAATCCTAATTCTATCCACTTTTCAAAATCGCAGTATTGAAATATGCAATCTCTCCTAATACACATTGTTACCGCCCTAATACATTCTTTTCCTACAATTACATCCTTTTGTATTCTGCCCTCAGGTGGAGTTATATTTTTAATTTTATTATATTCTTGGATTATTTTCCCTGAATTTTCATTTAATAAATTAATGTCTGTATGACATACAACGCAACTTGGATTTGATTCCATGAAATCAACTTGAAGCTGCAGTTTATTTAGATTATGCCAATAATCGTCACCAGCGCATACCATAATATATTTACCTTTGCATTGTTTGAAACAATTAGCAAAATTCCCAACTACACCGAGATTTGAATCTTGTTCTGTTAATAAAACATTCTCGTATTTATCAACATATTCTTTACAGATTTTTCGTGTATTATCAGAACTAAAATCTTCACCTATTACAATTTCATAGCTACACTCTGTCTTTTGAGATAAGATAGAATCTAAAGTAGTTCTTATCCAATCTTCTTGATTATATGTTAATACAATAACAGAAACTAATGGTTGCATATTATTCAAAATTATTCAAACATTCCACCACTCTCTTCACCTCTTCCTCTGTCATACAAGGACTCATAGGTAAACTTAATTCTTCATCTGCCAAACGTTCTGTTATTGGCAATGATAACATAGGGGTATTCCATTCAGCCTTTGCGTAGCACTCTTGTTTATGAGGAGCGATAGGATAATGACATACAGTGCCTATACCATTTTCTGCTAAATAAGTTTGAAGTCTATCTCTATTTTCTTTACCTTTTACAATGATTGGGAATAAATGATATACATTATTCGCATCATCTAAACGTTCTGGAAGGGTTATAAGTGGATTATTAATATTATCATAATAATAAGCAGCTACTTTTTGACGTTCTTTTAAATCTTCGTCTAAATGTGCTAACTTCACATTTAAAATAGCAGCTTGAATTTCGTCTAAACGACTATTGCGTCCTGTGTATTGGAACACATATTTCTTTTGGCTACCATAGTTTGCCAATGTACGGATAGTTTTTGCTAATTCCTCATCATTAGTAGTAACTGCACCTCCATCACCTAAAGCACCAAGGTTCTTTCCAGGATAAAAACTATGACCTGTAGCATCACATAAATTACCTGTTTTAATGCCATTATATGTACAACCATGAGCCTGAGCATTGTCTTCTACAAGTTTCAGATTATACTTTTTACATAGGTCAGCAATCCTATCAGTATATGCCAAACGACCATATAAATGAACTATACAAATAGCTTTAGTTTTGCTAGTAATACGTTCTTCAATTAAGTTGTCGTCTATTTGTAAGGTATTAGGATTTGGCTCCACAAGAACTGGTACTAAACCATTTTCCGTGATAGACAAAATGGTAGCAATATAAGTATTTGATGGTACAATTACTTCGTCGCCCGGTTTCATTACACCCAACTCAATGTATGCTCTAAAAATCCAAATTAAAGCATCCAAACCATTGGCACAACCAATGCAATATTTACTACCAATATATTTGGCATAATTTTCTTCAAAGCGTTCATTCTCTACACCTTGTAGATACCAACCGCTATCTATAACTCGCCTTGCTGCTTCGTGAATTTCTGAAGCATATTTGGCGGTTACATTCTTTAATGATAAGAAAGGAATATTCATATCTTAATCTATTTTTCTAACAAATTTTGCAGGACTTCCCATCCATAATTCACCTGCAGGTACATCCTTAGTTACAACGCTACCAGCAGCAATCATAGCTCTTTCACCAATTGTAATGCCACATAAAATAACGGCACCTGCACCTATACTTGCTCCTTTGCATATTGTTGTTTGGCAAAATGTATCTGGATATTGTTTAGAACGAGGATATTTGTCATTAGTAAATGTAACATTAGGTCCTACAAGTACATTGTCTTCAATTCTAATTCCATCCCACAATTGCACCCCACATTTAATAGTAACATTATCTCCAATCACAACATCATTCTCTATCAAACAATGACTACAAATATTACAATTTGAACCAACCTTAGCATTTGGAAATACTACACAAAACTGCCATACATTTGTGTTATCTGCTATAGGTGCTTTGCAATCTGATAGTGGATGTATCATTTTTTATATTCTAAAAATTCATTATAATCTCTTATATAATCACTCTCATCATATTTTTCTGATGCTAAAACTAAGCATACTGCACCAGAAGAAAATTCTGTAAGTTCACGCCAAATACCAGGAACTACAACCAAACCTTGATATGGTCTATTTAGCACTACTGTGCGCTTTACTTTACCATCATCTAAAGTAACAGAAAAACTACCACTTGCTGCGACTATTAATTGATACAGATCTTTATGTGCATGTCCTCCTCTTTCTGCTCCTCCAGGCACGTCATACAAGTAATATACTCGTTTAATATCAAAAGGAACAGTATTATTTGCTTCTATAACTGACAAATCCCCTTTTCTATCACTATGATGTTTGCTATACTCTATAACAGAACAATCAAATACACTATTTTTATTCATTGCTATAGGTTTTAAATTCATCATAATCTCTTATATAATCACTCTCATCATACTTGGTTGATGATAAAATCAATGCCAATGAATTTGTGGAAAAATTCTGCATCTCACGCCATGTTCCCTTTGGTATATATAGACCATAATACGAACGATTCAACGAAAATGTCTTTTGTTCATTTCCATCATCAACAATCACATCAAAACTACCCGACAATGCAACAATCAATTCTTCATTCTCCTTATACGCATGACCTCCACGTTTTTCTCCGCCAGGAACATCGTAAATCCAATAAGTACGCTCTATTATAAATGGGATATGATTCTCTTGCTCTATGAAAGATAGATTTCCACGAGCATCAAGAAATTTTGGAAGTGAAATTGTGTGTGATAACATGCACCTTGTAATTTTCTGAATTATTTTGATCATGTCCACGCACAAAAAAAACGTGGACTCGACTGTTGTCGTTCCACGTTTTAGAGGCCTTCGCATTGCCCAAACATCATTAGAACAGACAACGCAAAGCCCACGCCGATATAAGTTAGCATACTATACACCTATGTATAGATATGCCATGTACATACCCATATCCCGTAAGCATTTATCGTTGCTATATCCTGAACGATGTTTTGTTGAAAGTTGCGAAGTTTCTAAAACGTCAGAACATGCGTAATAAACGCTTAAATAATAAAAAATGTGCCCCACACCGCATGCATCACCATGCACCAAATCGGCGTGAGACTTGTATTTGCAAATGTAATAACTATTTTATAGAATACAAAAAATCTGATTTACATTTTCATATGTAGATTTGTATGCTGAATAATTTTTATATCTTTGAAAGTTAATTTAAAACAAACTATAGTGACTCCATTACAAGTTGTACATATTGAATGTTTCCAGAATTTAACGGTGCGGTTATGTTTTTCTGATCATACAGAAAAACATAATTGACATAGGGGATTTTATCACAAAACATCCACATCCACATCCTCAATATAATAAGTATTTAGAATGGAAAAATTTTAAGAAAGCTACCATAGAAAACGGGAATGTAGTATGGGGCAAAAATTGGGATTTGATGTTTCCTATAGAACAACTCTACAATGGAGTGATAGAATAAAAAAAACGATGCAATCTCTTGCATCGTTTTTTTTATTTCGACTCACCGATTATTCGGGCTTTGCCCTCATGATTTTGCTCGCGCTCGGCATAATCAATGTAACATTGCTTCTGCTCTCGCTTACTCGCAAAATTCACCGATTAGTCGGAGCAAAGCAACGCTTTGCGACTTTATATTCTTATTACTCCACTACCATAACAAATTCTATGGTCGGTATCGTAGATAACGCCATATTGGCCAGGAGCGATGCCCTGGATTTTTTCTTCCGATTTAATCAGGTACGAATCGCCGTCTTTGTATAGTTTGCCGGGCGTAAACTCGGGCGTGTGGCGAATTTTAAAGGTAATATCCACCGGTTCGGTAATGTTGCCCCAAGGGTCTTCGGTAATAAAATTAAAATCATCCAAAGGCACTTCTTTGCCATATTGGGTTTCTACATCGTAGCCTTGCGACACGTACACCACGTTTTCGGCAGCATTTTTAGCCACCACGTACCAAGGACCACCGCTCAAACCCAAGCCCTTGCGTTGTCCAATGGTATGGAACCAAAAACCGTTGTGTTTGCCCAATATTTTGCCTGTTTCAAACTCTACAATCTTACCCTCTTGGGTACCTAAGTACTTTTTAATAAAGTCGTTGTAGTTGATTTTACCCAAAAAGCAGATGCCTTGGCTATCCTTGCGCGATGCACTGGGCAAGTTTTGCGAAACAGCAATTTCACGCACTTGGCTCTTCATCAAATGGCCAATGGGGAACATCAGGCGCGATACTTGATCGTATGTAATTTGCGCCAAAAAGTCGGTTTGGTCTTTAATAGGGTCTAGCGCTGTTCCTAGGTAATATTTACCATTTTCAAAATAGGTTTGCGCATAGTGTCCTGTAGCAATCTTATCAAATTCGTAGCCATATTTTTCTACAAAGCTGCCAAATTTAATCAGGCGGTTGCACATCACATCGGGGTTGGGAGTCAAACCTTTACGCACCGTCTTGAGCGCATAATCTACTACCCTTTCCCAATATTCTTTTTGAAGCGAAACCACCTCCATTTTTAAGCCATATTTTTTGGCTACAAACGAGGTAATCTCAATGTCCTCTTCGGCAGTACAACCCATATAACCATTTTCATCTTCCATACCAATGCGGATGTAGAAAATGGTAGGGTCATATCCCTGCTCTTTGAGTTGATGTACTACTACCGAGCTATCAACTCCACCCGAAACCAATGCCGCTATCTTCATTTATTACTGGAAAAAGTTACGTTTTGCAGCATCAGTAGGACGATAAGTCGATGAATCCGCTGCCATTTTCTCAAACAATTCTTTGTCGGCCGACGATAGTTTTTCTGGAATATAAACACCAATGTTTACCAACAAATCGCCATTGCCATAACCATTGAGCGAAGGCAAACCCTTGCCACGCAAGCGCAATACCTTGCCAGGTTGAGTGCCCGCATCAATCTTGATTTTCACCTTACCATCAATGGTAGGAATTTCGATAGAGCCACCCAACACTGCAGTAGGCAATGGTAGCAACAAGTTGTAAATCACATCACTACCGTCTCTAATCAAATCTGGGTGACGTTCTTCTTCAATCAAAATCAACAAATCGCCACTTTGACCACCATTAGGAGCTGCGTTACCGTAGCCACGCATCGATAGCTGCATACCTTCTTGTACGCCAGCAGGGATGTTGAGGGTTATGATTTCAGTCGATTCGATGACACCTTCACCATTACATTTTTTACATTTTTTGGTAATGATCTTACCTTTACCACCGCAATGCGGACAAACCGATTCGGTTTGCATCATACCAAAAATCGAATTAACGGTACGCATCACCCTACCCGTTCCTTTACAGGTCGAACATGTCTCAAAATCAGCGCTACTTTCAGCACCAGTACCACTACATTCAGGGCAAATTACTTTTTTGCGGACTTTGATTTTCTTCTCTACACCAGTAGCAATTTCTTGTAGGGTTAGTTTTACTTTAACACGCAAATTGCTACCACGAGGTGTCGCAGAACGAGCACTACGACCGCCACCACCAAAGTGACCGCCAAAGATATCGCCAAATTGTTCGAAGATGTCTTCCATAGAGAAACCACCTCCGCCAAAACCTCCAAAGCCGCCAAAACCACCGCCACCGGCAGCTCCGCCCATACCGGCATGACCAAATTGGTCGTAGCGTTGACGTTTTTGAGGATCGCTCAATACGTCATACGCCTCTGCCGCTTCCTTGAACATTTCTTCCGCCTTTTTATCACCGGGATTTTTGTCGGGGTGATACTGAATGGCTTTTTTACGGTAGGCTTTCTTTATTTCGTCAACAGTAGCCGTTTTGGCAACTCCTAACACTTCGTAATAATCTCTTTTTTCTGCCATAACCTTGTATGCTTATTCTGCCACCACTACTTTGGCGTAACGAATCACTTTATCGTGGAATGTATAGCCTTTTTGGGTGCAATCAATAATTTTACCTTTTAAACTTGCATCAGGTGCTGGGAACATCGAAATTGCTTCGTGCAAATCCATATCAAAGTCTTTGCCTTCGGTTTCCATTTCCTTAACACCACTGTTCTTCAAGAAATTCACAAATTTGCTGTGAATCATAATGATACCCTCTTTCAATGGAGAATCCTCTTCTGGCAAATGCGCCAAAGCACGTTCAAAATCATCAATAATGGGCAACATATCAACAAAAACACGTTCGCCGCTGTATTTAATCAAATCTGCACGTTCTTTAAGGGTACGTTTCTTATAGTTATCAAACTCTGCCATTAGACGCAAGTGTTGATCGTTTAGCTGAATCAACTTATCTGCCATTTCGTCTGCAACAGTATTGTTTGCAGCTTCTTGATTAGCAGCTTCTGCTGCATTGGCTGTTGATTCGTTGTTATTCACTGCTTCATGTTCTTCTAATGGTTGGTTCTCTTGCTCTTTTTTCATGATTCTATGAGTTTGTTTTTCTTTTCTATTATACTGCAAAAACTATGCCAAAATAAATTAAGAAGTTGACACAATGCCAACTTCTTAATTTTGTAATTTAAAATTTGACATCGATTAGTCGATTAGCCGAATAACCGATCAGTCAAACCTATCTACGTTTTTGTTGTTGTTTCATCATTTCACGTTGACGCGCCATTTGCTCTTTTTGCATGCGCTCAAGACGTTCCATAAAGCCCGATTTCTTTTGTGGTTTTGACGAATTTGCTTTCAGTTTTGCCAATAATTTTTCATCGTTAATCGACATACGGAAAATAAAGGTTTGCAACAATGTAATCACTGTCGAAAGCAAATAGTAGTAGCACAAGCCCGATGCATAGTCGTTAAAGAAGAACAAGAACATAACAGGCATTAGGTACATCATCCATTTCATCATCGGCATTTGTTGTTGACCAGTCGCTTGCGATTGCATCGAAATTTTGGTCGAGAAGATGTTGGTAATCGCCATCAACAAGCAGAACAAGCTGATGTGGTTGCCGTAATAGGTCGAGATAAATGGGATGTAAGTAGTCCAACTGAAAATTGAATCGTACGACGAAAGGTCTTCCGCCCACAAGAAACTTTGTCCACGTAGCTCAATAGCTGCAGGGAAGAACACGAACAAAGCAAACAAGATAGGCATTTGTAGCAGCATAGGCAAGCAACCACCCATAGGGCTCACCCCTACTTTGCGGTACAATGCCATGGTTGCTTGTTGGCGTTCCATGGGTTTGTCTTCAGGAATCTTTTCGTTAATCTTTTCGATTTCAGGGCGCAAAACACGCATTTTTGCTGTCGAAAGATACGATTTGTAGGTAAAAGGCAACAAAATAAGCTTGATAATCAAGGTAAGTAGGAAAATAATCAAACCATAGTTGCTAAATACACTACCCAATAGGTTGAAGATTGGAATGATCAAATACTTGTTGACCCATCCGAAAATACCCCAACCTAGTGGAATCAATTCTTCCAACGATAGTTGGTCTTTGCTATCTGCTACATTATCGTCCAACGATTTTAGCAAATCGTACGAGTTAGGACCAAAGAAATAGCGCAAATGTGTGGGTTGTTTGCCTGTAACGTCAAAATCAAAAGCAGTTACAATGCTACATTCTTTCAAGTAACCCACCTCTTGGCTAATTTTTGATTCAACGTTGGTGTTGGTAAAATAGCTATCAGCAATCAGTACGGTTGAGAAGAATTGGTCTTTGCATGCCACCCATTTAACACGGTTAGCAAGCTCACTTCTGTCGTCAGCATCGTTGCTGAGGTTGTCCACTTCGTCGTCCCAATATTTGAAGTAAACACCCGAATAGCGTCCTTCAAATTTTTTGCTACGTTCTTGTTGACGAATATTCATATTCCAAGCAAGGTCCATGCTGGTCATACGAGGCGATAAGTATTTTTCCATCCCTTGCGACTCGATGCGCATATCCACTACATAGCTATCGGCTTGAATTTGGTAAATGATGCTGAAATAAGCACCATCTTCCATGATTAATGTCATAGCAAGCGTACTTTCATCAATCCATTTAGGTTGGAAGTACAAATTGCTTGATTCAACAATGCGGTTGTTGGCTGTAATGAAGCTAAGCGATGTTTTGGCATCATTTTTATCGAATAGCACCACCAACTCTTTGTCGAAGGTTAAATAATCAATGGGACGTACCGATGAAATAACGCCGCCTTTGGTCGAAATTTCTACCGAAATTTGCTCGTTATTAAGGACATAGGTAGTATCAACACCCGATGCAAATTGGGTAAATGCGCCAAAATCTGCTACTTGTTGGCTGTTGATCGAATCGGCATACGCTTGCGCTTGTTGAAATTCCATTTCACGCAAGGCTGCTTGTTCGGCTTGTACCATGCGGATAGAATCAGCGTATGCTTGTTGTGCAGCTAGCTGTTCTTCGGTGGGCTTGGTGTACCACGAATAGCCCACTAGCAAGGCTATGATTAATACAAATCCTATAATTGTGTTTTTATCCATTCTTATTTATTGATAGAAGCTTTTACAAAGTTTACGAACAAAGGATGTGGTTTTTCAATGCTACTGTGGAATTGAGGATGGAATTGCACCCCGATGTACCATTTAAGTGATGGGATCTCCAAAATTTCTGCCAAACCAGTTTCTGGATTGGTAGCGGCAATGTGCATACCTGCTTTTTCCAATTCTTCTTTGTACGAATTGTTCAACTCATAACGATTGCGGTGACGTTCAGAAATCAAGGTTTTGCCATAAATTTCAGCAGCTTTACTATTTGGATCCAATTCACAGTCGTAAGCACCCGAACGAATATAAGCATCTTCTGACGATACAATGGTTTGTGATTCAATCAAATCGATGATGTTGTTTTTGGTTTGTGGATCCATTTCGGTCGAATTGGCATCAGCATAACCCAATACGTTGCGGGCAAACTCAATGGCCATACATTGCATACCCAACACAATACCCAATGTAGGTACATTGTTGGTACGGCAATATTCCAACGCAATGATTTTACCTTCTACACCACGAGGACCAGAACCTGGCGCAACCAATACTCCGTCCATGCCTTGCAAATACTCAGCAACGTTTTCTTTGGTCAATTTTTCGCTTTGAATCGAAATCAATTTAAGCACACGGTTGTTATAAACAGCAGCTTGCAACAACGATTCGCTGATTGATTTATATGCATCTTGCAATTCAACGTATTTACCCACCAACGCAATTTTAACCTCTTCGGTAGCTTTTTGTTTCTTATCCAAGAAACTATTCCATTTGGTCAAATCAGAATTAGTAGCATCAGGAGCAATGCCCAATTTTTTCAAGATAACGGTATCGAAACCTTGTTTTTGCATGCGCAAAGGCACTTCATAGATGCAAGGAGCATCTTTACATTGAATAACTGCTTCGGGCGATACGTTGCAGAATAACGATACTTTACGACGCATATCTTCAGTAATATCGTGCTCGGTACGCAATACCAACACATCGGGTTGAATACCCAATTCTTGCAATTTTTTTACTGAATGTTGGGTAGGTTTGGTTTTCAATTCTTTGGCAGCAGCCAAGTAAGGAACATAGGTCAAATGAACGTTGATGCAATCACCGCCCAACTCCCATTTGAGCTGACGTACGCTTTCCAAGAAAGGCAACGATTCAATATCGCCTGCAACACCACCAATTTCGGTAATCACGAAATCGTATTTCATTTTTTGACCCAACAACAAGATGTTGCGTTTGATTTCGTCAGTGATATGAGGGATGATTTGTACGGTTTTACCCATGTATTCTCCCCTACGCTCTTTGTTGATGACATTTTGGTAGATACGACCACTGGTCAAGCTGTTGTTGCGGGTGGTTTCGATTGATGTAAAACGTTCGTAGTGACCCAAGTCAAGGTCGGCTACGTGACCATCAGTAGTAATGTAGCACTCTCCGTGCTCGTATGGATTCAATGTACCTGGATCGACATTCATGTAGGGGTCGAATTTTTGGTTGGTTACACTATATCCCCTTGATTGTAATAATTTGCCTATAGATGCGGCAATAATTCCTTTTCCTAACGACGATGTTACACCGCCCGTTACGAAGATGTACTTTGTTTTTCCCATGTTATTATCGTTTAATTGTTTATTCTATCTTTGATTATATGAAGCTTGGTTATAATTGCTACTATTTTAGTAAGAATGTATCAACAATTTGCTTAAGCTCTGCTTTTGTTCGATAACCTTGCACGTATGTTATTTTATCCTTGCTGATAAAATAAATGGTAGGCAATGCGGTTGCTCTAAATGCTATTGCCAAGGGTTTTTCTTCATCTACATTGATTTTATAGATCTTGATTTTACCCTTATACTCTTGTTGCAAGGCAGTTAATTCGGGTGCCAACATACGGCATGGACCACACCAGGGTGCCCAAAAGTCCAATATCACAGGCACATCAGAGGCTAAAACAAAATCCTTGTTTTGCTCAAAGTCCCATACTTTTTCTTTGAATTGTGCGGTATTTATACTTTCTTGCGCGCATATAGCAATGCTGATAAAAACCAACCCTACCAACAGCATTAGTTTCGTTCCGAAGAAAGTTTGTTTTCTAGCCATAGTTGTTTATCAATTAGTTTTTTATATTCTTGTTGCATTTGATATAGCTGCGCTGTCGTGTGGGCAAAGATATGCGTTTCTTTGATGGCACGTGCACCCGATTTGGCCAAATAGTACGTATAGTTACGTATGCCCGAAAGGGTCACTTTGAGTGTCTCGTCTGCATACATGCTGATAAATCCCAATACATCAGCCTGCTTATTCTTGTCAAAAGTAACATATTCCCAGCGACTTCCCAAGTCTGTGAAGCGATAGTTATAAACACTGTTTGTTAACACGCTGTCTGTTTGGGCATAAATGTCTTTATAGGTCACTTTTACCATTACATGATCCAGCACCCTGCCATTGTACACGCTAATGAGACTTAAATTACCTTGTTCATCCACTTCGCACAGCAAGGTGGTGGCTGGTTGTTGTTTGTACAAGGTTTTGTGCTGATAAACGGGTTTAGGCAGATAGGTGGTATCCGTCATCACAAACTGTTTACATTCGTTTTGCCATTGTTGGCGCAAAAGTGGCATCACGCTGTCTAAATACAACAACGTACGTTCTGTTTCTTCTCTTTCTATCTGATAGAGCAAGTTACGCGCCTCTTTGCGTACATCAATGCGTCTGGGGAAGGTATTGTGGATGCTATCAATGAGTAATTTAGCAGTGTTGTATTGTCCTTTTGTATAGTGAGAGGTTGCCTCATCCAACAATTGCGAAGCATTGTCAGAAGTAGTAGTCGTGCATGCCACACAGACATACACCGAAAAAAGCAAGAATGCAATTTTTGTTTTCATTGATAACAAAACGCAAAAATAATATTTTTTTGTGATTTTGTAGCAAAAAATAAGTACCTTTGTTCTGTAAAAAAACGAAAAATAATCAACATGAAACAACACCTTACTCATCCTCTTTTTGCTACCTTGTCAGCCTGTGCCGATCAGCTAGGAATGGAATGTTACGTTATTGGTGGTTTTGTGCGTGATATTTTTCTCAAACGCCCTTCTAACGACATTGATGTGGTGGTCGTAGGCAGCGGCATCACCATGGCAGAAACGGTGCAAAAAGCCTTGGGAAAAGGCGCTCATTTGTCGGTCTTTAAGAATTTTGGCACTGCCCAGATCAAGTACAAAGATACCGAAATAGAGTTGGTGGGTGCGCGTAAAGAATCCTACAACCGAGGCTCACGCAAACCCATTGTCGAAGATGGCACCCTCACCGATGATCAAAACCGTCGAGATTTCACCATCAACGCCTTGGCGATTTGTCTCAACAAAGACAGATTTGGCGAATTGGTCGATCCATTTAATGGCATGTTTGACCTCGAAAACAGAATTATCAGAACTCCATTAAATCCCGATATAACATTTAGCGACGACCCTCTTCGTATGTTAAGATGCATACGCTTCGCAACGCAATTACACTTTCACATCGAAGAGAGAACCCATGCTTCTATCTGCGCCAACAAAGAGCGCATTAGCATCGTGTCGCAAGAGCGTATTGTGGACGAATTGAACAAAATCATGAAGGCCAACAAACCTTCAATCGGTTTTTCACTGCTCCATAAATGCGGATTATTGGAATTGATTTTACCTGAAATTACAGCCTTGTCGGGCATCGAAACCAAGCAAGGAAAAAGCCATAAGGATGTTTTCTTGCATACCATGATGGTATTGGATAAGTTGGCTGAAAATTCCGACAATGTTTGGTTGCGTTGGGCTGCCCTCTTCCACGACGTAGGCAAACCTGCTACCAAACGCTTCGACAACCAAATTGGCTGGACTTTTCATAACCACAACTACATCGGTGAACGCATGATTCCCCGCATTTTTAAGCGCTTAAAAATGCCATTGGGTGATCAAATGCGCTACGTACAAAAAATGGTAACGCTACACATGCGCCCCATTGCCTTGGTAGAGGATGAAATTACCGATTCTGCGGTACGTCGCTTACTGTTTGAGGCGGGCGATGATATTGATGATTTAATGTGTCTATGCGAGGCTGATATTACCTCTAAAAACGAAGAAAAAGTAAAAAGATTCTTACAAAACCTACAAATTGTTCGCCAAAAGCTCAAGGACATCGAACAAAAAGATCATGTACGCAATTTCCAACCACCTGTTAGTGGTACTGAAATTATGGAAACATTTGGCCTTGCTCCTTGTGCCGAAGTGGGCGTTATCAAGCAAGCCATAAAAGACGCCATTTTAGACGGCATCATCCCCAACGAATACGATGCTGCCTACGCCTTCATGCTACAAAAAGCGCAAGAATTAGGTATTAAACGCCCTAATGAATAAACAGCGTAAAGCAATCAATTACTCAAAGTTAAACGAAATGGTCAATACGCGCGAGGTTAGCTTGCTAATGGCGTACGTATATGGCTCATAAGCAGTACCTTCAATCTCTGGGTGATTACGATTTAGCTCATCCAGCAGCCCAAAACCAAATTTGATTTCTGGACAAAACTTGAAATATTCGGTATAAATATCGAAGCCTACCCCAAATGCAATTTGCACGTCAAAAGGTTGTAGCAATATAGGGTCTTCAGGGTTCAAATATACGTTGAACAACGGACCACCACCAGCTATGATGTACGGACGGAAGTTGCCGTATCTTTTGGCGCTGTATTTGAGGTAAAAAGGAAGTTCTATAGTAGTTGTTTGAACGGGAATTTTGTTGCTTTTTTCTGGAATCAACTCCCCTTTTGGATTAAAGCAAGTATAGTTCACCGTACGTTGTCCTAATCCCAACGAAGGTGTAAAACGCAAATTTAGGTATTTCACCAAGCGCAAATCGACAATCATACCAACGGTAAATGCAGGTGCCAGACCTGCTGATGCAGCATACCAAGTATTGCCATCTCGGTCTTTCCAATCCGTATTGGGCGTCGTACCAAAATCAGCCATACTCATACCCAAGATAAAACCAAAATGCCAACGCTTATTATCCACCTGTGGCAAACGTTGGATGATATTCTGTTCGTATTGTGCAAAAACAGGCAACATAGCCATGGCGCACAAAATTCCTATGATGAGTCGTTTTTTCAATGCTATGGTGATGATTATCTATACGTAAAACGTAGTTTACAGTAAATTATTGTTTGTATTAGCAAAATTTAGTTTTTAACTCCTCTATGGTACATTTCTCTTGCGTACCTGCCACCATATCTTTGAGTGTTACGACATTTTCTTGCATTTCACTTTCGCCTACAATCGCTACATACGCAAAGCCACGATCATTGGCATAAGCCATTTGCTTCTTAAATTTAGCATTATCGGGATAAATTTCTGCTGCTACACCCGCTTTACGTAAAGCCGTTAGCCAAGGTAACGCAAAACGTTTTTCTGCTTCACCAAAGTGCAAGAAGATGATTTTAGCTCCTTGTTTACTGCCTTCTGGATATAGGTTGAGTTGATTCAACACATCATAAATGCGGTCGGCACCAAACGAAATACCAACGCCCGATACACCTTCCATGCCAAATACACCCGTAAGGTTATCGTAACGTCCACCACCCGTAATGCTACCAATGACCACATCCAATGCTTTTACTTCAATGATGGTACCCGTATAATAGTTCAAACCACGTGCCAAGGTCAAATCCAATTCCAATTCGGCACGCATGGTATCGTTTTTCAGCAAATCGAACAATGTTTCCATTTCTTCGATGCCTTTTAGACCAATTTCTGAAGATGCCAAAATAGTTTTTAGCTGAGTCAATTTTTCTTGGTTGTTGCCCGACAAAGCTAAAATTGGTTGCAATTTCTCGATCGATGCATCCGACAAACCTTTGCTTGCCAATTCTGCATTGACCTTATCCAAACCAATCTTATCCAACTTATCGATAGCCACTGTAATATCCACCATACGGTCTGGCTCACCGATGGCTTCAGCCATACCTGCCAAGATTTTACGGTTGTTCAATTTTACACAAACACGGATACCAAAACGGGCAAATACCTCGTCGATGATTTGCACCAACTCCATTTCGTTGATGAGCGAATCGCTGCCTACAATATCGGCATCGCATTGGTAAAATTCACGATAGCGACCTTTTTGAGGACGGTCAGCACGCCATACTGGTTGGATTTGGAAACGTTTAAAAGGAAATTTGATTTGATCGCGGTATTGTACTACGTAGCGTGCAAAAGGCACGGTCAAGTCATAGCGCAATCCTTTCTCTGACAGATGAGCCACTGCCTTAGCACTGTTACGATTGGTCCAATCTTCATCGGTCATGCCACTCAAAAAGTCGCCAGAATTCAATATTTTGAACAGCAATTTATCGCCTTCTTCACCGTATTTACCCATTAAAGTTGATAAATTTTCCATGGCTGGCGTTTCAATTTGTCTGAAACCATACAAAGCATACACATCCTTAATGGTATTAAAAATGTAGTTGCGTTTAGCCATTTCTTCGGGCGAGAAATCTCTCGTTCCTTTTGGTATAGAAGGTTTTGTTGCCATAAAACAATAATTCATATTTATTAAGAGCGCAAAATTATAAAATTATCGATACATTTGCAAAAATATTGACTAATCGGGCTTTAGACTACGCTATGAACTTACGAGAATTAACATACAGCCGCCAATTTTTGGTAGTAGCTGATGGCAAACATTTCCCTGCCAGCGCTTTACAACTTGCCAGCCAATTTGCGCAAGGTTTCGAAAAAGGATTGTTTTTATTGGTGTGGAACGAGACTTGTAGCTACGAATTTGCCCAACAATGGACCAGTGCCATAGCTACCCTCACCTGTCCAGTAGATATGGGGTGCTATACAGGAACATACGATGACCTTATTGCAATGACAGAGCGTACCGAAACGCCTATGGTCTTTTTCGAGGTGTCAAAGCATAGCCAATTCAACAAGGTGATGCCCATTTTTAAAGGATTGAGAACATTGCGCATCCCCTTCTTACTGACCAAAGAGGGTATGCCCATCCAACCTTTGTCAAATATAGCCGTACCTGTTTGTTTTTTGCCAGAAGAAAAAGAAAAAGCCCCCTACTCGTCCAATATGGGGCGATTCCTACAATCTACTTTGCACCTGATTGTAGCCAACGACTACGGCACACGTGCGCAAAAGAATGCCGCTGCCATTGCATCACTTTACGATAAATTCAACCTAAACTACACCACCGAAAAAGGCAAAAAAGATAGCTTTAAGGTAGAAAAAGAAGTGGCCACCCAAGCGGTTGCAAAAGGCTACAATATGGTGATTATCTCCACTTCACGCGACTATGGCTGGGATGATATTATACTAGGTCCCAAAGAACAGCATATTTTCGAGAAAAGCCAAGTGCCACTCATGTGCATCAATCCACGAGGCGATTTATACGTGCTTTGCTGGTAATGGCAATTAGCTACAAAAAAGGCGATACCAAAGTATCGCCTTTTTCTATATGCAAGGTTAAATTAGTCTTCTTTAATTTCCCATGCCAATGCACTTGCGCCCAAAATAGCAGCGTCAGATTCTTTCAACTGAGAGAATACCACTTTAATTTTATTGCGCCATTGAGGCATTACATTGTTATTCATGCTTTCCACAACTGGTTTCATGATCAAATCACCACTGCGGGTTAGGCCACCGAACAATACAATGGCCTCGGGCGATGAGAAGGCAATAAAGTCAGCCAAAGCTTCACCCAACATGGTGCCAGTAAATGCAAAGATTTCTTTTGCCAATTCATCACCTTCCATTGCAGCTTGGAATACATCTTTAGAGGTGATGTTTTCTGCTGGCATATCACGCAACAAACTTTTACGATCAGTAGCTTCCAACAATTCGCGTGCTGTACGTGCCACACCAGTAGCAGAAGCGTATGCTTCCAAGCAACCTGTTTTGCCACAACCGCACAAACGTCCGTTTTTACGAACCATGGTAACGTGACCCAATTCACCAGCAAAACCATCGTGACCATACAATACATAACCACCTACTACGATGCCACTACCAACACCAGTACCCAAGGTAATCATAATAAAGTTTTTCATGCCACGAGCAGCACCATAAGTCATTTCACCTACTGCAGCTGCATTTGCATCATTGGTCAAGCGCACTGGCAAACCAATTTTTTTGCTCATGGTTTCAGCAAAAGGAATCACACGAGGACCACCAAATGTCAAGTTTACGGCATTTTCAATGGTTCCTTTGTAGAAGTTACCATTAGGAGCACCAATACCGATACCACGAACTTGATCCAACGAATATTCGCTACCCAACATTTTTTTTACTGCATCGCACAAGTTATCGATGAAGATTTCATAATTGTCGGTATCATTACTTTTAATAACAGTTTGCACCAATACGTTACCACGTGCATCTACAAGGCCGATTTTGGCGGTTTGACCACCTATGTCAATGCCCACTACATAAGGTTTTTCCATAAAAACAAAAGTATTTATAATTTAAAGTTTTTTGATTCATGCTGCATCAGCAAGGCAAAGATAATCATTCTAACGTATTCAGCACATTTTTTTGTAATAAAATTGTAATAAAATTTGTATCTTCGTGCCCAATTCACCAAAAATACAGCTTTAATGAAATTTTGTAGCCTTGCCAGCGGTAGTAGCGGAAACTGCTATTATGTAGAAGAGAATGGATTTGGCCTATTGATTGATGCCGGCATCGGACCCAGAACCATCAAAAAGCGCCTAAAAGAAATTGATGTTGATATCAACAAACTTTGGGGCGTATTGGTAACGCATAACCATTACGACCACATTGCATCGGTAGGAACATTGGGCGAGGTATACTCTATTCCTATTTATAGCACACAACGCATCATTACAGGCATCAACGAATGTCCTAAAATTACCGAAAAACTCTACCAAAGCAAACGTCCTATCAACGTAGGTACACCTTTCATGATTGGTGATTTTACCATTACTGCCTTTTTGGTAGAACACGATACTCCCGAATGTGTGGGCTATTTCATCGAAACAGCAACCTGTAGCCTATTTGTTGCCACCGACCTGGGACAACTCAACGAAACTGCCGCCATTTATTTAAGCAAAGCGCAGCACATCATCATTGAAGCCAACTACGACGAAAAAATGCTGCTACATGGTAGCTATCCTTTGTTCCTAAAACAACGCATTCTCAGCAATTGCGGACACATGGCCAACCACATCACAGCTCGTTGCTTGCAACAAAACTACCAACCTCATTGGAAAAACATCTTTTTTTGCCATTTGAGCAAAGAAAACAACAGCCCCGATGCAGTTCTAACAACTATGCACCGGGAGCTGAATATGATTCCACATTTTACTACTGCATTGCACGTATTGCCTCGTACCAATGCTACTGAGGTATTTATCTTGGATTAAAATAGCCTAATATTGCACACCTTCGTAGGCAGCTATGGCATCGCGCCATTTTTGCGAAATAGGTATCGAGCAATTATTTTTAAAATCAAAACCGACCATAATGGTTTTGCAACGGCATTTTACCAAGTTGTTTTTCGTATCAACAATGCGCTGCATCAATTCAAAACTTTTATTGCCAATGTCACTTACGGTGGTCTGAACGGCAATTTCGTCGCTCAAAAATACTGGAGCAATAAAATCGACTTCGGCATGCGCCACCACAATGTCAATTTCTTTAGGGATAACTCCACCATTGATGGTTTTAAAATACTCGGTTTTACCTAAATCGTAAAAGCTAAAATATACCGAGTTATTTACGTGTCCTAATCCGTCAACGTCGTTAAAACGCAGTTGTACGGGAACTGAATGTTTGAATTCCATAATTTATGTTGATGCGTTAATGCGATTTTTATTCCCTGCGTTGCGCTCGCTTCGCCCACTTAACACAGGGTTACAATATTGGTAAACCCCTGCGGGGTAACTCCTTATTATTCCACAAACCCTTGCTGCTTTAGGGCTTCCCATAATTTCTTAGAGAAGGCTTCGTTATTGGTTTTATTGTATCGAATATCGGTAAATACCTGTGCAAGTGTCTCTTTGTTGTTGTCTTTAATAAACTGTTGCATGGCTGGCAATGCTTCTTTTGCTGCATACAAAGCATCAATATCCACCTCTTTGTAGGTTTCTTGATGAATCAGACCCATGGCAGGCAAACGATCAGTTAAAGCAGGTGTTTCTGCAGGATACCCTATAGTAATGGTCGTAATCGGCACCACCAATTCGGGCAATTCCAATACCTCGCTAATTTCAGCTGCCATGTAATTAGTTGTTCCCAGGTAGCAAATGCCCAATCCCTTTTCTTCTGCTAACATGGCAAAAGTTTGCGCCACAATGGTTGTGTCAATGGTAGCCGAAATAAACGACAAAAAGTTGTCGTAGCATGGCGTTGCATTGCGTGCCTTACACCATTGGCTAAAACGATAAAAATCGGCACAGAATGTAAGTACTACTGGCGCATTTTTAATCATGGGCTGATTAAAATGAAATGGTGCCAATGCAGCTTTTTTTTCATCGCTACGTGTTACGACTACACTATAGGTCTGCATATTGCCCGTATTGGATGCTCTAAACGATTTTTCGAGCAATTCATGAAGCAACTCATCCGATAAAGGTTGTGTGCTATATTTGCGAATCGAAACACGATTATTTACACTATCCAACATACCTATCAAATTATTTAAAATTTATTTTTTCGATTTAATTTTTCTATTTTGGAAAACTTTTATTACTATTCAAATTTTCAAATACCTAATAATCTGCTAATTATAAATTATTTTAGAAATTTTAACATTTAATATTTCAATACATTGTTAATAACTTTGATAAAAATTTCTGTAAAATAAATTTGCAAAACAGAAAATTATCCCTAACATTGCAACTGTTTTCGCGTCAAGAAAAAGCGACCTCATTTGATCCAAAAATCAAGAATCGAGGAAAGCAGAACAAAGTTAACAAATTAAACCAAATAAAACCAAAAACAACATGGAAAAAACATTCACATTCGACGAAGCTTTAAAAGCCTCCACCGAGTATTTTAAAGGCGACGAATTAGCCGCTAAAGTATGGGTAAACAAATATGCCCTAAAAGATTCGTTCGGTACTATTTACGAACAAACCCCAGACGATATGCACCATCGTTTGGCCAACGAAATTGCCCGAATCGAAAGCAAGTATCCCAATGCGCTTACAGCCGACCAACTATTTGAATTGTTCCGCAACTTCAAATACATTGTACCACAAGGTAGCCCTATGACCGGTATTGGCAACCATTTCCAAGTGGCATCGCTTTCTAACTGCTTTGTTATTGGTTGCGACGGTAACGCCGACTCTTACGGTGCCATCATTAAAATTGACGAAGAACAAGTACAATTGATGAAACGCCGTGGCGGTGTAGGTCACGACCTTTCGCACATCCGTCCTTCTGGTTCACCTGTTAAAAACTCTGCTCTTACCTCTACCGGTTTGGTTCCTTTCATGGAACGCTACTCCAACTCTACCCGTGAAGTAGCACAAGACGGCCGTCGTGGTGCATTGATGTTGAGTGTTTCTATCAAACACCCAGATTCCGAAAGCTTTATCGATGCTAAAATGGAGCAAGGCAAAGTAACAGGCGCCAACGTATCGGTTAAAATCCACGACGACTTTATGCAAGCCGTTATTGACGAAACCAACTACGTACAAAAATACCCTATCGATAGCGATACCCCAGCCTACACCAAAGAAATCAACGCTAACCAACTTTGGAAAAAAATCGTGCACAATGCATGGAAATCAGCAGAACCTGGCGTATTGTTCTGGGATACCATTACCCGCGAATCACTACCCGATTGCTACGCTGATTTAGGCTACAAAACCGTATCGACCAACCCTTGCGGCGAAATTCCTTTGTGTCCTTACGACAGCTGCCGTTTGTTGGCTATCAACCTATACTCGTATGTTGAAAATCCATTTACGCCCGAAGCCAAATTCAACTTCGATTTGTTTGTTGAACACGCGAAATTGGCGCAAAAGATCATGGACGACATCATCGATCTTGAAATGGAAAAAATCGACTTGATTTTGGCTAAAATTGATTCTGACCCAGAAAACGACGCTATCAAACTTACCGAACGTGAGTTGTGGTTGAAAATCAAAGATAAAACTGTTAACGGTCGTCGTACCGGTGTGGGCATCACTGCAGAAGGCGACATGATTGCTGCCATGAACCTACGTTATGGTACCAAAGAAGCTACCGATTTCTCTGAATTGGTACACAAAACCTTGGCATTGGCTTGCTACCGTTCGTCTGTTGATATGGCCAAAGATCGTGGTCACTTCAAAGTTTTCGATGCTAAACGCGAAGAAAACAACCCATTCATGATGCGTCTAAAAGAAGCTGACGAACAATTGTATGCGGATATGGTACAATACGGTCGTCGTAACATTGCTTGCTTGACCATCGCTCCTACTGGCACCACCAGTATGATGACCCAAACCACTTCTGGTATCGAACCTGTATTCTTGCCTGTTTACAAACGTCGTCGCAAAGTAAACCCCAACGATGCCAAAGCACGCGTTGACTTAGTGGACGAAGTAGGTGACAGCTTCGAAGAATACACCGTATTCCACCACAAATTCGTTACTTGGATGGAAGCTAACGGCTACGATACCGCTAAGAATTACACCCAAGAAGAAATCGACGAGTTGGTAGCTAAATCACCCTACTACAAAGCTACCTCTAACGACGTTGACTGGTTGGAAAAAGTACACATGCAAGGCCGCATCCAAAAATGGGTGGACCACTCAATCAGCGTAACCATCAACCTTCCTTCTGATGTTTCAGAAGATTTGGTAAACGAACTATACAAAGAAGCATGGCGTGCTGGCTGTAAAGGTTGTACCGTTTATCGCGACGGTTCTCGTACTGGCGTATTGGTATCGAACAAAAAAGACGACAAACCAGCACCTTGCAACTGCTACCCAGAAATCACTCCAAAACGTCCTCAAGAGTTGGAATGTGAGGTTGTACGTTTCCAAAACAACAAAGAAAAATGGATCGCTTTGGTAGGCTTACTAAACGGTCGTCCATACGAAATCTTTACTGGTTTAGCAGACGACGAAGATGGTTTGATGTTGCCTAAATCGGTTAATAAAGGTAAGATTATCCGTAACTTCCACGAAGAAACCAACACCAAAACCTATGACTTCCAGTTTACCAATAAATACGGTTATAAAATTACCATCGAAGGTATTTCGCACAAATTCAACCCTGAGTTCTGGAACTATGCAAAACTTATTTCAGGCGTGTTGCGTTATGGTATGCCTATCGACCAAGTTGTTCGCCTTGTAGGTGCCCTACAACTTAACAACGAATCCATCAACAACTGGAAAAACGGTGTTGAACGTGCACTTAAGAAATACATTCCTGACGGCAGTGAAACCGGCCAAAAATGTCCTCATTGCGGTGAATCGCTTACCTTTACCGAGGGTTGCATGAAGTGTAATAACTGCGGCTACTCTAAATGCGGCGGATAAAATATTGATTTTATAAGGTCATTTCAGCGTCATTGCTCGCACTCACAATCCTCATTTATGCATTATAAACTCCGGTTGTTCGTGCTACGCATTCCTTGAACTGACTCTTTTAAAAGTCAATATTTCGGATTGCACACGCCTTAAAAACACTCCTATAAAAAATCATTTTAAAGAAGAGTACGCATTTGAACTGACTCTTCTAAAAGTCAATATTTAGAATAACCTCAAATAAAAAAGTCCTCGAAATTGATATGAACCCCGAAAGTTAGACAAAAAACTTTCGGGGTTTTTTATTTCTCAATGCTCTTTTAAAGCGTCGTAGGCTTCCGTGGCCTGCTCCCACTCTGTCATTTCTTTATCTAACTGCTTTTTAAGCTCGTCGTATTGCGTCAATAGTTCGGAAGATGCATCACCTGCAGCCAATTTGGCTTCGATATCAGCAATGGCTTTTTCGGTTTCGGCAATGGCTACTTCACACAGTTCTACCAAGCGCTCCGCTTTTTTTAGCTTACGTTGCTGTTCTTTCCTTTCCTCGTACGACAGTTCTTTAGCGGTGGCTGAGCTTGTCGAAGCCCCCGATAAAGATTCTTGTTCGCTAATCGGGCCATTCGACAGGCTCAAGGACCGATTGGACTTTTGACCTTCGACTTTCGACTTTTGACTCTCTAACTCCTTAAGCGATTCCATTTTCTTGGTGGATAAGAAATCGTAGATGCCGCCCAAATGTTCGCGCACCTTACCACCACCAAATTCATATACTTTATCGACCAAACCATCTAAAAACTCACGGTCGTGCGAAACCACAATCACCGTACCATCAAAATCCTTGATAGCCTGCTTCAGCACATCCTTCGAACGCATATCCAAGTGGTTGGTCGGCTCGTCAAGAATCAATAGGTTTACGGGTTCCAACAGCAAACGGATCATCGCTAAACGGCTGCGTTCACCCCCTGACAAAACTCCTACTTTTTTATCGGAAGCCTCGCCACCGAACATAAAAGCACCCAGAATATCGCGAATTTTGGTACGAATATCGCCTACAGCCACGTAATCGATGGTTTCAAATACCGTTCGTGTTTCATCCAACAAAGAGGCCTGATTTTGAGCAAAGTAACCAATCTTAACCTGATGACCCAATTGCAACTTACCTACGTAATCGGTAATGTCGTTCATAATGCACTTTACCAACGTGGTTTTGCCCTCGCCATTTTTGCCCACAAATGCCACTTTATCACCTCTATTTAAGGTCAGGTTAACTCCACTAAAGACCACATGATCGCCATAGTTTTTGGCAACATCTTCCATGATAATGGGATAGCTGCCCGAATGTGGCGCTGGTGGAAATTTTAGACGCAAAGCGCTAGTATCTTCTTCGTCAATTTCGATGCGCTCAATTTTTGCCAGCTGCTTGATGCGCGATTGTACCTGCACCGCCTTGGTAGCCTGGTAACGGAATCGCTCAATAAACGCTTCTGTATCAGCAATCTCTTTTTGCTGATTTTGATACGCACGCATTTGCTGTTCTCTGCGTTCTTTGCGCAATTCTACGTATGCAGAATAGTTGGCCTTGTAGTCGTATATTTTACCTAAGCTAATCTCGATAGTACGTTTGGTAACGGTATCCAGAAATTTTCTATCGTGCGATACCAAGACAACCGCACCAGGATACCCCGCCATAAATTGCTCTAACCACTGAATAGACTCGATATCCAAGTGGTTGGTAGGTTCGTCCAACAACAACACATCGGGACGTTGCAGCAAGATCTTTGCCAATTCGATGCGCATACGCCAGCCTCCGCTAAATTCGTTGGTTGGTCGTATAAAATCGGTACGCACAAAGCCTAAACCCATCAATGTTTTTTCTACTTCGGCATCAAAATTACCACCACCATGCATATCCAGCTGCTCGTTGAGGTGCGAAACCTCTTCTATCAAAGCCATATACGCTTCCGACTCGTAATCAATACGCTCACAAAGTTCTACGTTTAGCTGCTCCAGACGTTGTTGTAAATCCAAAATGCGATTGAATGCCTTAGAAGCCTCGTCTTTAACGGTGGTATCATCGTTATGTATCATGTGCTGAGGCAGATAGCCCACACTAACATCTTTGGGTATCGCCACCTTGCCCGATGTTGGCTCTTGCAAACCTGCAATAATTTTGAGCATGGTACTCTTCCCCGCTCCATTTTTACCTACTAAAGCAATTCTATCCCTTTTGTTGATAACGTAATTTACTTTATCAAACAATGCTTTTGCACTAAACTCTACGGTTAAATTTTCTACTGAAATCATGCCACAAAAATACATAAAATTTCGTATTTTTGCTTTATTGTAGTTCAGTCTATATGAAACCATTTTTACAGCAAATCGCCAACCTGTTTTACGAAAAAAAGGGAAGCAACATTGAAAACACTATTTTTGTGTTCCCAGGACGTCGTGCCAGCGTATTCTTTCAACAATACCTATCGACACAAGCAGAAAATGCCATTTTTGCTCCATTGTGCTACACCCTCTCTGATTTCTTTCAGGCTTTGGCACCTCAATACGAAAAAGAAGACCGCATCGCCTTGCTTTTCCGCCTATACGGTTGCTATCGCAACATCACGACATCCAACGAATCGTTCGACTCCTTTATGAGTTTTGGAGAAATCTTGCTCAAGGATTTTAACGATATCGACAACTACTTGGTGGATGCAAAGTCGATTTACAGCAACATAGCCAGCCTAAAGGAAATGGAAGATCACAGCTATTTGACAGAAGAACAAATAGCTGCATTGTCGCACTATTTGGGCTATATAGAAGACACAGACAAAAGCTTTCAGGCAAAAACAGGTGCCAACTGGGCAATCTTAGGAGAGCTATACCAACAGTTTACACAACAATTATTGGCAGAGAATCTTACCTATGACGGGCTGCTGCATCGACAAGTGGTGGAACAAGAAACGCTCACCTTACCACCTTGTGACGAAATAGTTTTTGTAGGTTTCAACGCACTGGACGGAGCCACCAAAGCCTTGTTCAGCAAGCTACAAGCCATGAGAAAAGCCGATTTTTATTGGGACTATCAGGCTGAATACTTGCAAGACAAAGACAACAAAGCAACCCTATTTGCAGCAACCAACTGCCAACAATTCCCGTCCAAGTACACATTGCCTGCAATAGAGCATACACAACCGACCATCCACAGCATAGCCATTCCGTCTGCTATCGGGCAAACCAAATACGTTGCAGACTTACTGCAACAATGGTTTAAGAACGATCAACAAGCCGACAACGCCGAATCGACCGCAGTGGTATTGGCCAACGAACAGCTGTTGATTCCTATGCTGTATGCCATGCCCGACAACACCCCTGTCAATATTACCATGGGCTATCCGCTCAAACAAACGGCAGTGCGCAAACTCATTGATGATTACTTGCAGCTACAAGCCAGCTATAATAAGGATGGTTTCTATCATACCTGGGTATGGGCCATCCTACAGCATCCCTACATCAGAAATACCTATCTGCAACAAATAGAAGAGCTACCTAAAGCACTTTGCAACCAGCTGCGCATCCAGCCACAGCAATTGCAAGGCATCACCGATTTGGCCTTTCTATTCACCCCCATTCAACCAACAGAATGGTTGTTGCGCGCCGACACATTGCTACAATTCCTATCGAGCCAAAACACTCATACCCTCGACAGAGAACTATTAGAAGAATCACATCACATCCTCACACGCATACAAGGCTTATTGGAGCAATACAGCGACATTTCGTTGCAACCTTATACCCTTATTAAATTGGTGCGTACCCTCATCAACCAAGTGAACCTTTCGTTTATAGGCGAGCCCATTAGCGGTATCCAGATGATGGGGATGCTAGAAACGCGTTGTTTGGATTTTGAACGACTTATCATCACCTCTTTCAACGAGGGGGTATATCCCAAGAAAGAAACCAACAACTCATATATACCCTATTCCATTCGACGCAGTTTCGGATTACCCACCACCGAGCACCATGACGCCATCTACGCCTACAATTTTTACCGACTTATCGGCAAGGCGAAACAAGTGTACCTACTACATGATACCCGCAACAACAGCCAAGGCGCATCGTCGGAGGAGAGTCGTTTTGTGAAGCAATTGCACTACCTATACAAACATCCTATCCAGAAGCAAAGCATAACCTGTAGTACCATTATGCCTGAAGTGCAACGTGTACGGATTGAAAAGACTCCAGAAGTTGTGCAGAAAATCAGCACCTTCTTGAGCAAAACAGGACTTTCACCATCCACGTTGAACAACTATATCGAGTGTCCGTTGAGGTTCTATTTAAACAGCATCGAAAATCTATACATCAACGATACTGCATCTATCGAACTGAAAGCCAATCAGATAGGAACATTATTCCATTACATCATGGAGCAATTGTATCAACCCTATATCAACAAATTGATAACTGCCAACGACATAGAAGCCCTACGCAAGCAATCCAAAGAAGAATGGCTACAACGTGGCTATTTGCTAACGATTACAGGCATGGCAGAGAAAGAAGTAAACAACCACTTACCCTATTTGATCAAAGGAACACACCGCATCAGCTGCGAAATGATTCTTAAGTTTGTGGATCAAGCACTTGTCAGAGATGCCGAAAGAGCTCCATTTACCTGTTTAGGTACCGAACAAAAATACGTGTACACCTACACAACGCCAGAAGGTTACGAGGTAAAACTAAAAGGTATTATCGACAGAATTGACGAAAAAGAAGGTGAAGTACGACTATACGACTACAAAACCACTAAAAAAACGAATACAGTACAGATCATTGCTAAAGATAGCGACATTGTAGAGCTATTTCAAACCGATAGAAAATTAGATAAATCCCTGCTACAGCTGCTATTCTATAAAAAAATTACACAGCAGCAATATGCCAATAAACGAGCAGTAACCTGCCATCTTTACAAGGTAAGAGAATTATTCATCGATGAGTTCAATAGCCTTACAGAAAAAGCCATTCCCGATAATTGGGATCACTTATTTATCGATCAAATCAACAAGGTAGTAGCAGAAATGCTACACCCCGACATTGCCATCGAACAAACCACTGCCGAAAAGAATTGTGAGTTCTGTAATTTCAAAGACATTTGTGGCAAATAAATAGCCCTACACATAAAAAAATAGCGCAACCAAACGGCTGCGCTATTTTTATGCTTGAAGCAACAATTACATGGTTTGCAATTCCGAGTTTACATCTTGGTATTTGTCGGTTTGTTCCAAACGCAAGTAAAGCACTTTCATATTTTGAAGCAAATCGTAACGCAAAGCATGATCTGCAGGCATTGCTTGACGCAATGGTTCGTAGTATTTCAAAGCTTCTGCATATTTTTCTTTTGCACGAGCTACTTCTTTCTCGTATGCAGCATTGCTGGTCAAATCTTGTGCTTTTTCTTGGATGTCGTCACCTTCAAATGCCCAAGCACGACCCATTTCATACAACGAATTTAGGTTGTTAGCGTCAATAGCCAAAGCTTGTTCCAACACTTGACGAGCTTCGTCAAATTTGCTCAATTGCATAGCCAACAAACTTGCTTTTACGTTCATATATTCAATGTTAGTTGGATTACGAGCAATTTCAGCATCGATGTATTCAATCGCTTTATCAGGCTGATCGTTAGCTACATAGAAGTTAACAATGGTACCTACGAAATAAGGATTTTCAGGATAAGTAGCACATGCAGTTTGCAAGGTATTCAAGTAGTTAGCGGTGTCAGCAACTGCCAAATATTCACCAGCCAACAATTGATAAGCGTTTGCGCTTTCTTTGCAGTTAGCAGTAGCTACGTTTTTAGCATACTCAATAGCGATGTCGTGTTTTTCGCTACGTGATGCAGCAATAGCAGCATAATATTGTACCAATTGGAAAGTAGTATCAGCTACCACTGGTTTTTTTTCACCTGCAAACATGTCCAATTGAGTAATTTTCAAGAACTCATCGAACATAGTAAACGATTTTTCAAAATCGTGCAAGTTGAACATAGCACCACCAACATTGAAATATTGATCCAATCTTTCGGCAAAATCAGATTTGATTTTTTTACGTTCTTTGTATTTGATATTGCCTTTTTTGTCCAACACACCGTCGTATTTATCAGCTTGGATGTAGTTGGTGTACATCATATCCAAACCTTTGTACATCGCTTCGTTGTCAGGTTGTTGTTGCAAATACATTTTATTTACTTCTGCATTTACCATAGAATAGCCGATACGACCAGCAACATACCATGTTTTTGCATCTTTTGCAGTGGTTGAATCCATTTTTGCCAATTCGATACATTCAATGGCTTTAGCATAATCAACAGGCTCTTGGTAAAGCATGTTGCTTGCTTTTGAAACATTCGATTTTTGTGCAAATACCGATGCCGATGACATCAAAGCAATGCCCACATAGAATAGCGTTTTTTTCATAATCGGGTTATTTAATCGTTATTATTGTTGTTCTTCTTGTACATCATCTTCCACTTCATCTTCGATGATTTCTTCCTCTACAAGTTCACCAGCTTTTTCAAATTCAGCTTGTGCTTCAGCTAATGCCTCTGCCTCCACTTGTACAGTTTCTTCTTCGTTATCACATTCTACTACGCATACCGAAGCAATTTCATCGCCAGCATTTAAGTTGATAAGACGCACACCTTGCGTTGCACGACCCATCACTCTTAAAGACGATACTTTGAAGCGAATGGTAAGTCCTGATTTGTTAATAATCATTAAATGGTTTTCGTCGTTCACTTTCAGAATAGCCACCAACTTACCTGTTTTTTCGGTAACATTCAAGGTTTTAACCCCTTTACCACCACGGTTTGTGATGCGATAATCTGATAATCCAGAACGTTTCCCGTATCCATTTTCAGAAACCACCATGATATTGTCTGGTTCTTCTGGGTTCACGACAACCATGCCCACTACTTCGTCTTGCTCATCGTCAAGCGTCATACCACGAACACCCGTTGCGGTACGTCCCATTTCGCGCACTTTGGTTTCGTTGAAGCGAATGGCACGACCATTGCGGTTAGCCAACAACACTTCGTTGGTACCATCGGTAAGCAATACTTGAATAACGCTATCGTTTTCACGAATGGTAATTGCGTTAACACCATTTTGACGAGGACGAGAGTAAGCTTCCAACAAGGTTTTCTTCACTACACCTTGTTTAGTACAGAATAGCAAGTAATGGCTGTTGTTAAATTCAGCATCCTGCAATTGTTCGATACGGATAAAGGCGGTTACTTTATCGTCACTTGCTAAGTTGAGCAAGTTTTGAATAGCTCTACCTTTAGATGTTTTGTTACCTTCTGGTATTTCATACACTTTCAACCAATAGCAACGACCACGTTGGGTAAAGAACAGCATGGTATTGTGCATTGATGCTGTGTAAATATGCTCAATGAAGTCAGCATCACGACTGCTACCACCTTTAGAGCCCTTACCACCGTGATTTTGTTCTTTGTAATCAGCCAATGGAGTACGTTTAATGTAACCCAAATGCGAAATGGTGATCACCATTTCTTCGTTTGCATAGAAGTCTTCAGGATTAAATTCTTCCGATGCATACACAATTTGAGTACGACGCTCGTCGCCATATTTCGCTTTTACTTCCAACAATTCGTCTTTGATAATTTGCATGCGCAAATCCAAGTTGCTCAAGATTTCTTTGTAATGTTCAATCATGCGCAACAATTCTTCGTATTCAGCACGCAATTTTTCTTGCATAAGACCTGTTAGTTGGCGCAATTGCATTTGCACCACATAGTTAGCTTGTACTTCCGAAAGACCAAAACGTTCCATCAAACGTGTAATGGCTTCTTGCACCGTTTTAGACGATTTAATAATGGCAACTACTTCATCAATGTTATCCGAAGCAATGATCAAACCTTCTACCAAATGAGCACGGTCTTCTGCTTTTTTCAATTCGTATTGTGTGCGACGGACCACGACTTCGTGACGGTGTTCTACAAAGCAACTGATGATGTCGCGCAAGGTCAACAAACGAGGACGACCTTTTACCAAAGCAATGTTATTTACACTAAACGACGATTGCAAAGCCGTTTCTTTGTATAGTTTATTCAACAATACACCCGCATTGGTATCACGTTTAGGAGTGATGACAATGCGCATACCTTCGTGGTTACTTTCATCTGCAATGTCAGAAATACCCTCAATACGACCATCTTTTACCAAATCCGAAATGTGTTTTACCATTTCAGCTTTGTTGACCATGTAAGGAATTTCAGTAATAACGATTACTTCGCGGTCTTCAGTAGCTTCAATTTCAGCCTTACCACGCATTACAATACGTCCACGACCTGTCAAATAGGCATCTTTTACGCCTTGATAGCCATAAATAAGACCACCTGTTGGGAAATCGGGCGCTTTGATCAACGAAATCAGCGTTTCGTCATCCACTTCCTTATTGTCGATATACGCCACAATAGCATCAATCGAATCCGACAGGTTATGAGGAGCCATGTTGGTAGCCATACCTACAGCAATACCAGAAGCACCGTTAATCAACAAGTTAGGAATACGTGTAGGCAACACAGTGGGTTCATCCAAGGTTTCGTCGAAGTTTTTGACCATATCAACGGTATTTTTGTCGATATCAATCAACATATCTTCAGCAATCTTACGCAAACGAGCCTCGGTATAACGCATAGCAGCAGGGCTATCGCCGTCAATCGAACCAAAGTTACCTTGACCATCTACCAAAGGATAACGCATCGCCCAATCTTGCGCCATACGTACCAATGTTCCATAAATAGAAGAGTCACCGTGTGGGTGGTATTTACCCATTACTTCACCAACAATTCTGGCAGACTTTTTGTAGGGTTTATCAGAATTGTTACCCAACTGATCCATTCCATACAACACCCTGCGGTGTACGGGTTTCATACCGTCGCGTACGTCTGGCAATGCTCTGGCAACAATTACAGACATCGAATAGTCGATGTATGCTGTTCGCATTTCTTCCTCGATATCTACCTGAATAATTCTTTCTTGATCTATCATTTCGGTTTATTTAGAATAATTTTCTGCTTGTTTGAAAAATCGCACTAAATTACAAAAAATAGACCACTTAGACAAGTAATTTGAGAGATTTTTTAAACAAATGTTGATACGGTGAGGTGATTCAAAGCTGACGACATTCGTTGGAGTGAGGGAAAAGCTTTTTTGAGACAAAAACGTTAAGCGAGAGGTGCTGTTTAGTTCAAGCAAGCTTGACTCTGCTCTCTTTTACACACAACTTTATTCAATGCTTCGCATTTCATGAAGTTTGGCTTCGCCTCGGCAGAGTTCAAGCAAGCTTGACTCTGCTCTCGGCTCGCACAAACTTTGGCACAAAATTTGCAGTAGTGAATATAGTAATATTATGTAATACGAGATTTTATGAAGCATAACTATTCCGAAAACCTCAATCATATTCTTCAATTTGCTCAGGAAGAGGCCTGCCGCTTAGGCAATACACACCTATTTCCAGAGCACTTGTTTTTAGGTATTTTGCGTGCTGGTGAAGGCAATGCTTTTCAACTGCTGTCAGAACTTAACGTTGACGCACTAAGCATTTTACGCAGCATAGAAGCCTCCATTCGTACCAACGAGGAGGTGGAAATGCAAAGCATTAAACCGCTTAGCAGCACCGAAAAGATTCTGCGTTTTGCTGAATTAGAAGCCATGGCAGACAAATGCGAAACCGTTGACTCACAACACCTACTACTCGCATTTTTAAAAGAAAAAAGCAATGCCATTCACAACTTTTTGGCCTACGAAAATATCCTTTACGATACCGTAAAAGATCTGATGAATGACAAAAATGACCCTTGGACTGA
Source organism: Candidatus Enterocola sp. (assembly GCA_045634045.1). Classification (GTDB taxonomy): domain Bacteria; phylum Bacteroidota; class Bacteroidia; order Bacteroidales; family Paludibacteraceae; genus Enterocola. The sequence continues at coordinate 63,501 of JAZQZN010000030.1, forward strand.
CAGCGAAACAGAAAATTCGTACATAGCAGAAGAACCCGAAGAAGATTTCGACTACGAGGAAATGGATGCTGAAGGTGATTACGATACAACTTTTGCGGGTAGCGACACCGTTGATGATTTCAAGGAAGACAATGATGACAATACCCTACAGCAACATACGGTTGCACACAAAGGAACTAGCACCCAGGTAAAAACAGAAAAAACAAGCACCAAAACTCCAGTTTTGGACTCATTTGCATATGACCTTACCGCTGCAGCTGCCAATGGTCAGTTAGATCCTGTTGTGGGACGTGAAGTAGAAATTGAACGCTTGGCGCAAATTTTAAGCCGTCGCAAAAAGAACAATCCTGTGCTAATCGGCGAACCTGGTGTCGGAAAATCTGCCATTGTAGAAGGATTAGCCAGCCGCATCGTCGAACACAAAGCACCACAAATCCTACTCAACAAGCGCATTGTCAGCCTCGATCTTGCATCATTGGTGGCAGGAACAAAATACCGTGGTCAGTTCGAAGAACGCCTCAAAAAGATCCTTAAAGAGTTAGAGAATGCACCCGACATCATTGTATTTATCGATGAAATTCAGACGATTATCGGGGCTGGTTCTACTCCAGGCAGTTTGGATGCCGCCAACATGATGAAACCCGCATTGGCAAGAGGAAAATTCCAATGCATTGGCGCAACCACCCTCAACGAATACCGCCAAAGCATCGAAAAAGACGGTGCATTGGAGCGTCGTTTCCAGAAGATTGTAGTTCCACCTACTACAGCAGAAGAAACATTGACCATTTTGCGCAACATCAAGACCCGCTACGAAGAGCACCACAACGTGGTGTACACCGACGAAGCCTTGGAAGCCTGTGTCGATTTAACCAATCGCTACATTACCGACCGTGCATTTCCAGACAAAGCCATTGATGCCATGGACGAAGTGGGCTCACGTACCCATTTAATGGATTGCAGCACCCCACCCGCCATTGTTGAGCTACAAAAAGAAATTGCATCCACCAATCAGTTAAAACTACAAGCCGTTCAGAACGAAGACTTTAAGTTAGCCAACGAATACAAAGACAAAAGCAGCCTTTTGCAACAGCAATTGCGCCAACTACAGCAAGATTGGGAAAATGAAGTAAAAAAGAATGCCATTACGATTGATACAGAAAAAGTGGCAGAAGTCGTGTCTATGATGTCGGGGGTACCCGTGCAACGCATTGGTGAAACCGAATACTCCCAACTAAAACGACTCAATAGCACCCTAAAAAGCAAGGTCATCGGTCAAGACGGTGCCATTGACACCCTGAGCAAAGCCATCTTGCGCAACAGAATTGGACTTAAAGACCCCAATCGACCCATTGGATCATTTATGTTTTTAGGTCCTACAGGCGTTGGTAAAACCTACTTAACCAAGATACTCAACGACTTTATGTTCCCCAGCAACCACGGTTTGATTCGTGTGGACATGAGCGAATTTATGGAGAAATACAGCGTATCACGCCTCATTGGAGCGCCTCCTGGGTATGTAGGCTATGAAGAAGGCGGACAATTAACCGAAAAAGTACGCCGCAACCCCTATTCTATCGTATTGTTCGATGAGATCGAAAAAGCCCATCCCGATGTATTCAATTTGCTTTTGCAAGTTTTGGACGAAGGTATGCTAACCGATAGCAACGGCCGCAAAGTGGACTTTAAAAACACCATCATCATCATGACATCCAACATTGGCACCCGCCAAGTTAAAGAATTTGGACAAGGAGTTGGGTTTGCCACGGCTGCCCGTCAGGCTGATACCTCATATGCACAAGGAGTGATCCGCAAGGCATTACAAAAGAACTTTTCGCCCGAATTTTTAAATCGTATCGACGAAATTATCATCTTCGATCAGCTAAAACAAGCAGACATTATCCAAATTATTGATATCGAGCTAAAAAAAGTCATCGAACGCATTCAAGCCATTGGCTATCAGCTACAAGTAACCGACATAGCCAAGCAAAAAATGGCCACCGAGGGATACGATTTACAGTACGGTGCACGTCCGCTAAAACGCACCCTTCAAAAATACATTGAGAATGCCATTTCCGAGAAATTGGTATGCGAGGAAGTTCCCGCAGGTAGTACCTTTACAGTCGATTACAACCCAGAAAGCAAACAAATAGAATGCACCTTATAGTATACATACTCGGCGTTTTAACGCTCTGCCTTTTGCCCGAAATTTTACTATGGCGCAAGGCAGTGAAACACAAAATCAAACCATTGCTCATTGTACAAATCATTACCAATGTTTTGTTTGTTTTGTCCATTGCTGGTATGGCTGTTGGCATGCACTATGCCACACACATGATGCCCGTACTTATTTTTGGCGCCATTTTCTTTGCTATTTACCTGCCCAAATGGTTGTATCTACCCTTTGGCATGTTTAACAAGCACCGCATGGGCATTACCATGGCAACCTTGGGTTTAATGCTAATTATGTACGGCGTGTGCATTGGCAGAACGCAAATAGAAACCAGAACAGTTACCATTCAATCATCGCAAATCCCCCATTCTTTTGACGGTTATCGCATTGTACAACTATCTGATTTACATTTAGGTAGTTTATTAAAAGACGAATATTGGATTCGAACCCTACCACAATACATTCAGGCGTTAAAACCCGATTTAATTGTCTTTACAGGCGATTTAGTAAATTGCTATGCCGAAGAAACAGAAGGTTGGTCAAATTTGTTTAAGCAAATAAAAGCACCTGATGGAAAATGGGCATGCAAAGGCAACCACGATTTTTCGCACTATAAATGGCGTAACGATATTGATTCGCTACAAAATATTGTAGCCATTGACGAAGCCTATCGCCAATTAGGATGGCAGCTCCTCAATGATTCGTCTGTTGTGCTAAAAAAAGAAACGGATTCCATTTACCTCTGTGGCGTCCAAAACATACCTTTCCAATCTTATGGACAGATTACCCAAACATTGCAACAAGTACCCGATAGCGCTTTGGCTATTTTAATGATGCACGACCCAATTGTTTGGAATGATTCTGTATGTCAATACAATAACGTTGTTTTAACCCTTAGCGGACATACTCACGCCATGCAAATGGGCATTGATTTTTGGGGATTACACCTATCGCCTGCCTCCATGATTCATCCCTACTGGGACGGCACCTACCAACAAGGCGGACAATACTTACACGTCAACCGTGGCTTGGGCTACGTTGGATTCCCCTTCCGCATCGGTATGAAACCCGAAATAACTTTAATTGAGCTTCGCTCTACTCAATAAAAAAATCTCAGCAATCGCTGAGATTTTTTTTAACACTTAATATTTAATCCATCTAAAACCTGACGTATCTTCTCGTACGTCGTAATACGCGTAGGCACCAATGGAAGTCGAAGTTTATTTTCGATGTAACCCATGGCATTGAGCATACTTTTAACACCCGCAGGGTTACCATCCACAAATAGCAAGTTAAACAAGTCCAAGAATTGATGGTGAATAGCACGTGCATTGTCGTAGTCACCAGCCAAAGTAAGGCGTACCATACGACCAAATTCGTAAGGGAATGCATTGCCAATGACCGAAATAACACCAGCACCACCTAAGGTAATAAGCGGGAATGCCAACCCATCATCGCCAGAGATAACCAAGAAATCGGCTGGTTTGTCTTTGATAATGGTTTCCATTTGCGCCAAATTGCCCGATGCTTCTTTAATTGCAACCAATTTTTCGGGGAAATCTTTCGCCAAACGGAGCGTTAGTTCTGGAGTCATATTTACGCCTGTACGACCAGGAACGTTGTACATAATAACAGGAACAGGAGATGCCTTGGCCACTGCAGCATAGTGCTGATAAATACCTTCTTGTGAGGGTTTGTTGTAGTAAGGAACCACCGAAAGAATGGCATCAATACCTGTTAAAGGATCATTTTGTAAGCGTTTTACCAACGCAGCTGTATTATTGCCTCCTACGCCCAATACAACGGGAATACGTCCTGCAATGCGTTCAACAGCAAATCGGGTTATTTCTGCTTTTTCAGCCTCATCCAATGTGGGAGTTTCGCCAGTAGTACCCAATACCACCATGTAATCAATGCCACTATTCACCTGATAATCTATCAAACGACCTAATGCTACATAATCCACTTCGTCGTTTTCGGTAAATGGTGTGATCAAGGCAACGCCTAATCCTTTTAGTGCTGTATGTGAAATCATATTTTTAGACAAATAGTGGGCAAATATACTGTTTTTTTGCGATATTTGACTTATCGAGATTGTATTTTTTCCAAATAGAACAAGACTGCCTGCAATTTTTTCAGCATTTCCTGCTGCATATCTTCCACTTGCAGCTGAAAATCATATGGCAACGGCCTGTCTTCTACTTTTAAGCCAACTTTTAATGAGGCATCCGAGATAGCAGCCAGATGCTCTAACGGATAAGTTAACTCTGCCGATAAATTCAACAAAACATCTGCTTTTATTTCCTTAAAGGCATCAATTACCTCTTTTTTCGGACGTTTTATGCACCAACTTACCTTTTTGTTATCGAATATGCTCACATTAAAACGCTTCGCTTCTATGGGCATTTTGCGCACATAGATGGTAATATGCACCTGATAGGGCTGTTGCTGTAACCAATCTGCCATTTCGTACACCTGTTGGTAAAATTTTTCGCTCTCTATGGGCGACAAAGCTGATGCACCCAACAAAATATGCATGGACTTAACGTCAGCCAAATTAACAAAACGCTTGTTACGCGCCTTGTTTTCGGCTTTTCGTATTTGATAGCTCGTTAGCTTATGAAAGATTGACTTACTCATGTTGTTTGATCAAATCTATAAATTCTTGTTCCGACAGCATGGGAACACCCAACGCCTCGGCTTTTTCTTTTTTAGCAGGTCCCATATTGTCTCCTGCCACTATAAATGAGGTATTTTTCGATATGCTTCCAGTATTTTTGCCGCCATGTTGCTCTATCAATGCTTTGAGCTCATCGCGCGAAAATGCCGTAAATGTACCACTAATCACAATGGTTTTACCGGACAAAATGGTCGAAGTTACTTGCATTTGTTCTTCACTAACAGCAAATTGTAAACCAACTTGACACAATTGTTCCACCATTTGACGATTGGTTTCTTCAGCAAAATACGCCACTACACTTTGAGCGATGGATTCACCAATCTCATCAATGCTCATCAACTCTTCAACAGAAGCTTGCATCAACGCATCAATGGTATGCAACTTACCTGCCAATCGTTTCGCCACCGTTTCGCCTACATATCGAATACCCAAAGCAAACAACACACGGGCAAAAGGTACTTGTTTGCTTGCTTCTAACGATTTTAAAATACGTCTGCCCGATTTCTCGCCCATGCGCTCTAGCATGGCTAAATCGATGAGTTTGAGGCGATACAAATCGGCTATGTTGTGCGCCAAACCTTTGCGGAAAAGCAAATCGATGGTTTCTTCGCCCAAACCGTCTATGTTCATGGCTTTACGCGATACAAAATGCACCATTTTACCCTTGATTTGGGGCGGACAATGCGCCTCGTTGGGACAATAATGAGCGGCTTCGCCCTCGTCGCGCACCAAGGCTGTACCACACTCGGGGCAATGGGTTATGAATTGCACCTTTTCGGCAAACAAATCGCGAATAGAAGCCTCTACACCCGTAATTTTGGGAATAATTTCGCCGCCTTTTTCTACGTAAACCTTATCGCCTAAGTGCAAATCAAGCCCTTCTATGATATCGGCATTGTGCAAACTGGCTCGTTTTACCACCGTACCCGATAGCTGCACAGGCTCTAAATTGGCTACAGGCGTAATGGCACCGGTTCTGCCCACCTGATAGGATACCGACAGCAAGGTTGTCAATGCTTTTTCTGCTTGAAATTTATAGGCGATGGCCCATCTGGGCGATTTTGCCGTATATCCTAGGTTCTTTTGTTGGGTTAACGAATTGACTTTTAATACAATACCATCGGTTGCAACGGGCAAATTCTTTCTTTCGGTATCCCAATACTGAATATACTCCATCACCTCTGGCAAGGTTTTGCACACTTTTACGGCATCGGATATTTTAAAGCCAAAGCTAGATGCCGCCTGCAAGCAACCCGAATGGGTATCGGAAGGTAAATTTTCGCCCAACATGTAGTACAAATAGGCGTCTAGCTTGCGTTTGGCCACTTCTGAGGCATTTTGCAACTTAATGGTACCCGATGCGGCATTGCGCGGATTGGCAAACAAAGGTTCTTCTTGCGCCTCCCGTTCTTTGTTGAGGTCTTCGAACACCTTCCAGGGCATTAAAATTTCGCCACGAATCTCTAACCAATCGGGATAATTGCCCGTTAATTGCAACGGAATACTACGAATGGTACGCACATTGGCAGTTACATCGTCGCCTTTTTCGCCATCGCCACGAGTTACTGCACGTTGCAATGCCCCATTTTCGTAAATAAGCGATATAGAAGTACCATCGTATTTTAACTCACAAACTATTTCAAAAGGAGCATTCAGCGCCTTGGCTACACGGTTGTAAAAATCAGCTACCTCGCCCTCGTTGTAGGTATTGCCCAACGACAGCATGGGATATTGGTGCTTAACCTGGGTAAAATTTTGATTGATATCGCTTCCCACCCTTTGCGTAGGCGAATTGGGATCGAAAAACTGCGGATTTGCATGCTCCAATTGCTGTAGTTCTGCCAACAACTTATCAAACTCAAAGTCGCTAATAAGCGGCTGAGAGAGCACGTAGTAATGGTAGTTGTAGTTATTTAGCTGTTCGCGCAGGGTTAGTATTTGTTGTTCAATGGTGTTCATAGAAGACAAATTTACAAAAACATGGTTTTAGTTACAAGAAAAAGCCGTATTTTTGTGAAGTAAACTTTCAACAATTAAACAAATCAACGCATCTACGTATCAACAGCAGGTGCGTAGCACCAATTATTATGCGCATTGACATTATATCCGTTATTCCAGAACTGATAGAGAGCAATTTTAAGCACTCCATTTTAAAACGTGCCCAAGATAAAGGTTTGGCAGAAATTCATTTGCACAACCTACACGATTACTCGCACGATCCTAAACACCACCGCGTAGATGACTATCCTTTTGGTGGCGAGGCTGGTATGGTAATGCGCATCGAACCCGTTGACAACATCCTAACGCATTTAAAAAGCCAACGTACCTACGACGAGATTATTTACACCTCGCCCGATGGCGAAATGTTCGACCAAAAAATGGCCAATTCTATGTCGATGCTCAACAACATTATCATTCTTTGTGGGCATTACAAGGGCGTAGACCACCGCATTCGCGAACATTTGATTACACGCGAAGTTTCTGTGGGAAGTTTTGTTCTAACAGGTGGCGAATTGGCTGCATCAATAATGGCGGATGCCATTGTTCGCATAATACCTGGCGTAATTTCGGACGAACAATCTGCTTTATCGGATTGTTTCCAAGACGACTTGCTTTCTGCCCCCGTTTATACCCGCCCTGCCGAGTACAAAGGCTGGAAAGTGCCCGATATTTTGCTCTCGGGCCACGAACGCAAAATAGCTGAATGGCGCATGGAACAATCGCTTGAACGCACCAAACTCCTCCGCCCCGATTTACTGAAGTAAAAGCATACAACAATCCCCTGCTACTACCAAAAGTAATAGGGAATTACCTTTAAACATGATACAAAAATCATACACAACTCCGATGGGCAGTATTTGCTACTGGGTAGATATCATCGATAAAAAAGCCCTGACATTGGTGTTTTTACCTGGTTTAACAGCAGACCATCGACTCTTTGACAAGCAGATTGCTTATTTTAAAGGAAAGTACAATTTATTGGTATGGGACGCACCAGGACATGCTGCATCTTGGCCGTTTGATTTGCAATTTAGTTTAGCCGACAAAGCCGATTGGTTGTATCAAATCATTGAGAAAGAAGAACTTACTTCACCAATACTTATCGGTCAGTCTATGGGTGGATACGTAGGACAAGCCTATGCACAGCAATATCCAGCAGCTGCTAAAGGCATGATTATCATAGACTCTGCTCCACTCCAGTTAAAATATACCACTCGCATAGAATTATGGTTATTAAAACGAATGGAACCTGTGTATTACTATTATCCGTGGAAACTTTTGCTTCATACTGGCACAAAGGGAGTTGCTACAAGCAAATATGGCCAAGAGTTGATGCGAAATATGATGATAACCTACCAAAATGATAAGAAAAGGTATGCAGCATTATCGGGGCATGGTATGAAGATATTGGCCGAAGCCATAGAAAAAGACTTACCCTACCACATACCTTGTTCTACTCTGCTCATATGTGGCAAACAAGACAGAGCAGGTTCATGCATTCGACACAACAAGGCATGGCATAAGACCACAGGCATCCCTATTGAATGGATTGACCAAGCAGGACACAACTCCAATACCGACCAGCCAGAAAAAGTGAACCGTCTAATTGAAAAATTTATAGAAACCCTATAGCAAGCTTAGTGCAGCTCTCACTTACACTATCCCCTCGCCCATTTTGTGCTTGATATAGTGCTCGTCGGTGTAGTGGCTACGCAGGTGTGGGGTTTCTTCGGCATGGGCAAAGAATTTCTTATAGTCGCGTTTTACGTCGCCTAAAACCGGGTCATTGGGTGTGTAGTGACAAATGGTATTTGGAGTATCTTTGGGTTTAAATTGTTTAAACTTGAAAATATCTGCCTGAGTAAGTTTAAATTCTGTATCGCCGTTGTCGCGTCTGCCTCTGTATTTGTTTACGCCAATAAATTTCTTTAGCGACGACATGGGGTTTAACACAGGGTTAATAACCAATTTTCTACCCTCAAAATTAGCACAAAGCACGTAAAATCCACCCAACGAACTACCTACCAATGCTTGCACATCGTTGTTCGCTGCCAAAAAATCATTTATTTTCTGCACCGAATAATCTACTCGATGGTCCACCTCCAATGGGCACCACTCAAATTCAGGGTAATATTTTCTAAAAAAACTAATGGTTTCCGAGTGTATCGACCCCGCAAAACCATGTATATAAACTATTTTCATAAAATTATCATTTTGAAATCCATTTTTTGGACCATTCAAACAATATGGCTGATGCAGTGGCAAAATCAACAGCTTCGCAGTTTTTGTACTTCAAAAAGGTTTCTATAACTATTTTTTCGTCTAGCAAGGCTGCTTGCAGCAATTGATTTTGATATTTAATATAGTTTCCTGTTTGTTTAAAAACAATGGCTTGTACCACAAAAGACGCTGCTTTATACAATCCTTTTAAAATATCTTCATTCTTTGTGTGCAACATATTGTGAACACACCCATGATAAATGTTGCAAGCCCCTATCTTAATCGCCCTATCCACAGCAACACTATCAATTTTAGGAAGTAGTTCATCCAGACTTCCCTTTATTGGCGTGGTATCATGATAAAATTGAAAAAGATCTGCAGGTTCCCAATTTAGAATTTCATCCTTGCCCGATACAAAACCACAAATCAGTTCTCGGTGAGGCAATGTATCCAACAGGTGATTATAGGCTTGAATATCGGCTACAGTAAACTCATTTAGAATAACTACCACATCTATGTCGCTTGCTTCTGTAGCTTCTCCACGACCGTAACTGCCCTGCAACCCCACAAACCAAATACGACTCTTAAAAACTTCATTCAGTTTCTGAAGAAATTCATCCAACCACGCATTAATATCCACCATTTTTAAATTATTTAATTAAATCAATAAATTCTTTATCAAAGATAATGTATTACATACAAAATCCCGCACCGGCTAAGGGTGCGGGAAAGAGAATTGTAACTTTATATTGCTAATAACTCTTCTCCGATATGACGCAGTTCTGATTTTATGCGTTCAAGACGTTCTTCAGAAGGTTTCTTTGTGCCACCTATATATTGTGCTAATAAACTCTGCGAAATGCCCAAACGCCTTGCCACAGCAGAAGCATTGATTTCTGGGTGTGCCATAAACAGATTATAAAGCTCATTATGTGTCTTTTGCTTAAAGAAGCACTCAAAACTTAAATCTTCGTCTAGTTCTTCCCATCTAATGCCAAACAAATCTGATGTATAATTAGCACGTTGTTGAGGTGTAGCATACCTTAAACGCGGATAGTCATCGAATTTTTCGCATGCCTCACGACCATCCGAAGTCCTAATCCACACCTCAGAATCAGTAATCCATATTTTATCAATAGTCAGCATACGGTAAATTATTTTCTGTTATTATTAAAGAATTTATTCCAATGTTCTGCTATTATTTCTTCATTGTCTGCAATAATCTTCATTACTAACCGTACCTCTGATGGTTTCAAACCGTTGTTTTCCACCATAATAACAGGGCAAATGGTAAATTTTGCATGAATATTACCCTTTATAACATGCACATGAATGGGTTCATGATCATTGGCATAAAATAAAAATCTAAAACCGAATAAGATAAAGATGGTAGGCATTTCTTCGTATTTATAATTACACCACAAATGTAGGTAATAATTTAATTACCTGCAATAATTTTTACAAAAAAATCCCGCACCCTTAGCCGGTGCGGGAAAGAGATATAGAGATATAATAGGTGAAATACTTCAAAAAACGTTATTGAGCATCCAATGAAACTGGTGAATACAAAACAATTATACTATAAGAAGAACTATTAAGTTCTATCGTACCTTCCAATTTTCCATCTATACTTTTGAACATATATACTGTTTCATGAATTTGTTCAGTCAATATATAACGCTCTGATAAATAATTAATTAAACTTTCCCCATTACTATAACTAATTTGCATACCAGAGCTAAGAAGTTTTCCTTCTGAAAATGCATAAAAATATGATTCAACATTACCTTTTCCATTGTAGGTTAATGTATAACTATCAGAACTGGTTACTTTATAATCAGACATCAATTCATTAATTTCATATTTAGTTGCGCCCCAATTCATATATGGTTCTTTAAATGTTGTATACATAGGGATAACATTTACCGTACATGTTGCCTGATTCGCATGAATAACAGTTGTACCTATATGGTGCGCAGTAATTGTACCATCTTCTACACTAGCGATTTGAGGTTCATCTGAGTACCAAGAACATTCTGTACCTGAATAAAAGATTATTTCAGAATCACCTACATACATAATTAACTCAGTTTTATTGAGTTCTTCTTTTGATCCACCAGGGGGTTCAGGTTCTCCGGTACATGAACAGAAACAACAACTAATTCCTAATAATAACATGGTTACCCATACATTTTTTTTCATAATACTTTAATTTTAACTATTTTGTGCAATATTGCCTTGGTTTGAAGGACGAAAAACTGCACAAAAAAAGCGCAGACTTTCGCCATGCGCCTCTGGGTTCACCACAAACCACAATTCCTCATGGGAAGTCTGCACTCATATAGTGCGACCCCAATAGGAATTGTCTTTAACTCATATTCTATTCCGAGGTGGTGATTCAGAGGCGATTGAGCTAAATACGTCTTTCGTGCACAAAGCACGATACAACAAAGGTATAAAAAAAAATCAATTATTGTAGCAACCTATCTGAATATTTTGTTTCAAAATATAATTACTTTATCTTTGCACACGTAATAACTACATCTTCTTAATTCTTAATAATTATGATACCAACAGGAAATTCTATAGAGGATATTCAACAGAGAGAGTTGATTATCAGAGATTTTTATCGCGAATGGAAAGAGAAAAATCCACTACAAAGAAAGTATAATTTATCTCTAAAAGAATACATTAACATTCGTATGGTTTCTATAGTAGAAACAAGTGAACATGCAGCTAAAAGTTACCTTTCCACTTTAGCAGTATTGCAGTTAGATGCAATATTAGTGGGAGCTAAAAAGATCTCTGTTAAGAATGTTAAGCCACATAATAAAAATCAAAAGCCATTTGAAAAAATTATTATAATGGAATACGATTTAGTGGGAATAGGTACTATTAAAATGACTGTAGGTGTACGCCGTAGAACACGTGAAAAAGTACAATACTGCATTACAGCAATAACAAATCAACTCTAAATAAAAAAAAACTGACTTTTTTTCAAGTCAGTCTTTATGTTTCTTGCCCATCAATGCGCAAAAGAGGGTTACACTAAAAGTGTGATGCTATGCGGGCGGGACTTTGCACTACCCATATACATCGTCTATTTACGACTTATTTGACAATGCAAAGTTATAATATTTTTTCTTTATTTACAAAAAATATTTCATTTTACCATATTCTGCAAAGCTTCTACTACAGCATCCATGGCGGGTTTGGATGGATAATGGCCAGAGTTTGGGATGACTTGGCAAGTGATGGCGTTGTTGCCTTGGGTGGCTTCTAAAACAGTTTGGGTAGAAGCAACAATGTCGGTATCGCCTTGAATAATGGCATAAGGCACTGTAATAGAAGACAATGCATCAGTCAAATCCATGTGCAATAGTTCTTTCCACAACGAAACATTTTTCAAATACCCATTGACCATTACTGCTATGAAATCTTTTTTACGATAATCTGGACTAGT
>JAZQZN010000031.1:0-40374 GCA_045634045.1 Candidatus Enterocola sp.
TTTCTTAACTAGTTCTTCAGCATATTTGGTTGGGTGCAATTCCAAGAATGCTTGACCAAAGCATGCAGAGAAAGTAGGAGTAGGTTCGGTAATACCACGTTCGGTACCTGCCAATTTAGCGGTGAAACCACTCAAGAAGTAGTATTTGGTTTGCTCAGGAGTCAAGATAGATACTGGAGGCAATACACCAAATGCGTCAGCTGACAAGAAGATAACGTTCTTAGCAGCAGGAGCGGTAGAACCTGGTTGAATGTTGTTGATGTGTTCGATAGGATAAGAAACACGAGTATTTTCGGTTACGCTCTTATCGTTGAAGTCAATAGTACCGTCAGCAGCAACAGTTACGTTTTCCAACAAAGCGTTGCGTTTGATAGCACCGAAGATATCAGGTTCGCTAACTTTGTCCAAACCGATAACTTTAGCATAGCAACCACCTTCGAAGTTGAATACGCCGTTGTCGTCCCAACCGTGTTCGTCGTCACCGATCAAGCGACGTTTTGGATCGGTAGAAAGGGTGGTTTTACCGGTACCAGACAAACCGAAGAAGATAGCGGTGTTTTCACCGTTCATGTCGCAGTTAGCAGAGCAGTGCATAGAAGCGATACCTTTCAAAGGCAAGTAGTAGTTCATCATAGAGAACATACCTTTTTTCATTTCACCACCGTACCAAGTGTTAAGGATGATTTGTTCGCGGCTGGTCAAGTTGAATACAACTGCAGTTTCGCTGTTCAAACCTAGTTCTTTGAAGTTTTCAACTTTAGCTTTAGAAGCGTTGTAAACGATGAAGTCAGGTTCGAAGTTAGCCAAATCTTCTTCCGAAGGACGGATGAACATGTTTTTAACAAAGTGTGCTTGCCATGCTACTTCCATGATGAAACGAACAGACATACGAGTGTCAGCGTTAGCACCGCAGAATGCGTCGATTACAAACAATCTTTTGTTAGAAAGGCAATCTTGAGCGATACCTTTAAGTACATTCCAAGATTCGGTAGAAAGAGGTTTGTTGTCGTTTTTATATTCGTCAGATGTCCACCATACGGTTTCTTTCGAAGTTTCGTCCATTACGATGAACTTGTCTTTAGGCGAACGACCAGTGTAGATACCAGTCATTACGTTTACAGCGCCAAGTTCAGTTTCTTGACCAACTTCAAAGCCTTCCAAACCAGCTTTGGTTTCTTCAGCAAACAATTGTTCGTACGAAGGATTGTGTACAATCTCAGTAGTTCCGGTAATACCGTACTTGCTTAAATCTAAATTTGCCATCTTTTAATAATGTTAATGAATGTATGATTAGTTAATTATCTCTCAATAGATAAAGGTGAGACACCTTATTACCCACATTTGCAAAAATAAGTAGAAATATCCAATTTAACAACACTATTTTCAATAAAGTCAGTTTTTTTGGTTTATTTAAGTTGGCCAATACTTTTTTTTGTAATTTTGTGTTCCGCTACGATTTTAAAATGAAACAACTTTGTATTAATTATACATCTCTGGATGCCCTTGAAGGTACAATACAGCTGCCAGCTTCCAAAAGTATCGCCAATAGAGCATTGGTGGTGGCATCGTTGGGCGGATTTGTGGATCAGCTACAAAACCTCTCGGATTGCGACGATACACAGTCGGTTTTGTCAGCGCTTGGATCGGGTACGCATACACCTAATATTGGTGCAGCGGGTACAGCAATGCGCTTCCTAACTGCCTACTATGCACAAAAAGAAGGAGTGTGGGAAATTTCGGGCAGCGAGCGCATGCATCATCGACCCATTGGTATATTGGTAGAGGCATTGCGCAGTGTGGGTGCGGATATTACCTATATGCAGCAAGAAGGTTATCCTCCCTTGCGCATTGTTGGTAAAAAATTGCAAGGAGGTGAAATTGAATTAGACGGAGGCGTTAGTAGCCAGTACATTTCTGCCCTGTTAATGATTGCTCCTTTGATGGAAAAAGGGTTGGTGATTCGCCTAAAAGGACAAGTCGTTTCTGTCCCTTACATCGAAATGACCCTTTCATTGATGCGCTATTTCGGAATCGATTCGTCGTTCGATGGAGCAGTGATTCGCATCGAGCCACAAACTTATACCGCTAAACCTTTTGTCGTGGAAAGCGATTGGTCGGCAGCTTCGTATTGGTATGCCATTGTTTCGTTGCATGTGGCTGCTACTTTGCAACTTCCTTATTTGTTGTCGGATAGCTGGCAAGGGGATGCACAGTTGGTGCGCTTGTTCGAGCCGCTTGGCGTGCATACGCAATTTACGGAGCAGGGAGTTATTATTCGGAATGTTGCAGTAGCATTGCCTGAAAAATTGGTGTATGACCTATCGGATCAACCCGATTTGGCGCAGACTTTGGTAGTTGTGTGCTTGCTAAAGCAGCTCCCTTTCGAATTTTCGGGGTTGGGTAACCTAAAAATCAAAGAAACCGACCGTATCGCGGCACTGATGGCAGAATGTAAAAAAATGGGTTTTGTATTGCGCGAAGTAGCAGAAGGAACGTTGGCTTGGTTGGGCGAACGTTGTGAAGTGGCATCGCCCGTAAGCATCGCTACCTACGAAGATCATCGCATGGCGATGGCATTTGCGCCTGCTGTGCTTCAATTGGGAAAGATGATCATAGAGGAACCTCAGGTTGTATCCAAATCATATCCTGCATATTGGTCAGAATTGGTAAAACTTTTGCGCTTGGATACCCAAGAATTGTGATATTTGCATTACCTTTGCAGTCAGTAAAATAACCCTATATAAACCATTTAATAAACAAGATAATGAAAGATCTAAACACATTGCGCGTTGCTGTTGCATGCGACCATGCAGGTTTTGAATTGAAAGAAGAGCTAATCAAAATCTTTTCGGACAAATTGTTCGAATTGAAAGATTTTGGAACCTATTCGAGCGATAGCGTGGACTATCCTGACATGATTCATCCCATGGCAAAAGACGTTAACGATGGCAAATTTGATTTTGGTATCGCTATTTGCGGTAGCGGAAACGGTGTGAGCATGGTAGCTAACAAGTATAAAAACGTGCGTGCAGCTTTGTGCTGGCAAGTGGAGTTGGCAAAATTGGCACGTCAACACAACGATGCAAACGTAGTCTCAATCCCTGCTCGTTTTATCAGCCAAGCTACGGCAGAATTGATCATCGAAACTTTCTTGCAAACTGATTTTGAAGGCGGTCGCCACTTGGCGCGTGTAGGTAAAATTGCTGCAACGCTATAATTGAGGGTTAGGTAAAAATTCCGAAACGTCCTTTCCGTATTTTTGTAGCTCTCGTACAATGGAAGAAGATACTTCTTTTAGCTGTGGAGATGCCAAAAGAAAGATGGTTTCAACCCCGAAAAACGTATAGTTGACTTGCGCCAATTGTTGCTCATAAGCCAAGTCTGCTTCATTTCTAATGCCACGTAATATGCACGTGGCATTTTCTTTTTTGAGGAGGTCGGCAGATAGGCAATCGTATGCTACAACGCGAACACGTGGTTCGTTGGCATAGATGGCGCGGATTTGCTCGATGTCTTCTGTGTTTTGGTGGCTTTTTTCGCTGTTTTGTCCCAACGCAATGATGACTTTGTCGAACAGCAGTAGTCCACGACGAACAATGTCTTCGTGTCCTTTGGTGAAGGGATGAAACGAACCGGGGAAAAGTGCAATGCGTTCCATGGTAGCCTTGTGGTTATCGGATCAAGAAATCTGCTTTGCGGATTCTTCCTTGCCAGATTGAAATTTGCGCTGGATTGGCAGCATCTTTCCCGATCAAGAAAATGTTTTCGTTAAAGCTAACCGCTTGTGTGCCAGCAGTGAAAGTGTATGCTTCAGGCAATGTTTGGCAGGCAGGAATGCTCTCCCATGAGAATCCAAAGTTGTTGGAAAAGTAGGCGTCTTTTAGCACATTGCCATTTGCGTCAATGCCTGAGAAAATATATAGCTTGGCGAAGTAGTAGGTACTACTTGCTGCTTTGCGGGCAGAGAAATTATATTCGCCAGTAGTGTTGAGGATGTTGGTCCAGTAGCTACCGTTGTCGGACGATAGCACCGAGTTGTAAACTTGTCCGTCTTTGCTGCCGCCAATCAAATACATGGCATTTTCGATGGAAAGTTTGCTGCTTTCTTCGATGCCAAATAGCGTGGGCAGGTTTTTGTTAGAACTAATGTTGAGGTTGGTGCCGTCGTAAGATACGGTGCAGTAGCGGCCGTTGATTTGGCATGAAAGCCATAGTTTTCCGTCCAATACGCCCAAAATATCTTCCATTTGTATATTCTGAAAGGCAACTGAGGTTGTCCAATCGTTATTAGCAAAGGTAAGCAGGGTCGCTTTGTCTGCCGAAAGGGCATATAATTGTTCGTTATACGCTGTAATAGAAGTGTTGATAATTGGTGTGCTGTAGGTGCCTGCAAGTGCCCAAGTTGCACCGTCTGCGCTGCTGTACACAGCAGTTTCGCTATCGGTTTGTACGAAGCAATACAGCTGTTGGTGGTAGATGACGATTTGTGTGTTGTAGGTTGAGGTTGCAAGTGCAATTTGGCCTACTTGTTGCCAGCGGATTTCATTGGGATCAACCTTGTGTTGGTTGATGGTAATGGTGTAGGTTGCCTCTTGTTGTCTGTTCTCAGATACAATGTGCATGCTAACAGGCTGGCTGAAATCCAAACTATCTGTTTGATTCCATTTTTCTCCGTTTACTTCCAGCTTGCTGGGGTTGCCAGTAAAGGTAACGAAAGGAAGCATTTTCTTTAGGTTGAGACCGTATGCTACCGAGTCGATGTTGTAAACGATACATTGGGTCGAGTCTATGGTAAACTCTATCAATTCGATGCCAGGGATGGAGTCGTGGCTATTGAATCCAAATGTAGCAATATGTGGACTTGATTTAGAAGAAACATCTTGGTTGTTACAAGCGCTTAATGCCAATAAAAGGGCAATAATAGGGAAAAAGTATTTCATCTTTGTGCCAAATAGTATATGGTGTAGCAAAGATACAAAAAAACGGGATAATCGACTGATTATCCCGTTTTTTTTAGTCAAATATTATGCTTATTGGATAGCAGCAGTGAATTCTTCCAACAACCAGAATTTAGCAAATTCAAGGTCGGTAGCAGCTTCAGCAGCTTTCTTTTTGCAGATACCAGCAACCGATTTCAATGCGGTGCATGCTTTTGCAAGGTCGTCTTGACGAGCAGCGCAGATAGCGGTTAGGTAGTAGGTGTCAGCATTTTTGTCTTCAACATTTTCCAAGATAGCGATAGCTTTGTCGGTGTTGCCGCTCAAAAGTTGAGCCAAAGCAGCGTTGTTTGATACGGTGTTACCGAAGTTTTCGATAGCTTTAGCGTATTCGCCGTTTTGGATGTTCAATAAAGCTTGTGCTTCTGCCAATTGTTCAACACCAGCAGCTTTGCCTAGGTATGCAGCTGCATCTTCGGTGTTAGCTTCCAACATCGCCAAAAGTGCATAGTTGAAGTTGATTTCAGCTGCTTCTGCACCACCGTTGTTAGCAGCAGCGTCCAACGAAGCTTTGGTTTTGTCGAATTGACCTTTTTCGAACTCAACAGCAGCCAAGTTGTTGTTGGTTCTCCAGTCTGCAGGGTTTTGTTTAGCGTTAGCTTCGGTAAATGCGATAGCGTCATCAGCGTTGTCAACAATCGATGCAGCATACATCAATTCTTCTACGTTCAAAGTATCTGGGTTAGCTTTAGCCATTTCCAAGATTTGAGCGTCGGTTTTACCAGCTTTGATAACGGTTAGTGCCAATTGAGAACGACGAAGTTTAGGAAGAATTTCTTTCGCCAATTCAGTGTAAGCTGCCGATAGGTTTTTGATTTGTGCTTCACGTTCAGCAGGATCTTGGTATTGGCTCAATACGTTCAAGATGATTTCTTTGTCTTGGATGTCAGATGCATTTACCAATTCTTGGAAACCTTCCCAGTCTTGTGCAATGTATTTAGCGTCAATAGCAGCTTTGTTATTTTTTTGTCTTTTCAAGAATTTAACGGTGTTGTTTTGACGTGCAGTAGCCAATTTTTCGTTCAATTCAACGCCACCGTCAGGAGAAGCAGCAGAAATAACTTCTAAACCTTGGATGGTACGCATACTGTCTTTTGCAGTAGCAGCAGCTGCTGCGTTCAAAGCTTTAACGTCTTTGTTGTTTTTAACGGTTGCTTGTTGGATTTGGAACATGATGTCTGCTTTGGTTACTTCTGCAGTGTCGCGCATGAAGTTTGCTTTTGCAACAGCAGGAGCAATTTCAGCAGCGTCAGCCAAAGTAGCGGTAGCAATACAGCCAACAGCGATTTGGATTTCAGGGATTTGAACTTCTTTGTCGTTCAAAGTAGCTTTGAAACGCAAGATCAAGTTCGATTGTTTCATTGCAGGAACGAAATCGAAAGAGAAGTTTTGGCTAACAGTACCACCAGCTTTGTATTGGATGGTTTCGTTGTTGCCTTCAACTTTAGTACCTTGGTAGGTAGCAGGTTCAGAAGTAGCTTCGCCACCTTCGTACACCAATACTGGAGTAACTTCTACGATACCTTTTTCTGCGAAGTATTTTTCAGGGAAGGTAGCGGTAATAGTACCTTCTACTTTACCACCTTTTACTTCAAGTGGGTTTGGGTTTACGGTGAAGTATTCTGGTTTTAATTCACCCAATTTTTGACAAGAAGCGAAAGCAATCAAAAGTGCAACGCCCATGCCTAAACGTAATAAACTCTTTTTCATGTTGTTGTTATTAGGTTAAAAAATTATTAGCGCATTTTTTATCGCTACAAAGATAGTATATTTGTCTGGTTTTGTATTAGTAACTTCTTTCTTTTTTGAATCGTTTGGTACTCGTCTTGCTTGTTTTTTTACTTTTTTAACATAAAAATCTTTTTTGCCGTTATCGAAATAGCCACTTTTGTTGTCGAAATGTTACATTATCCCTTACATTGGTTGTCGGGCAAGCGCATCAGTAATATGCTGTGTTTGCTATCGTCGTATGCTACATCGGTGCTGTTGAAGCGACCTGTGGGTAGCGCCTATCCGTATGCGGCATCCATCGAGCCTGCCAACTATTGTAACCTGTCGTGTCCCCAATGTCCTACGGGCAAGAAACTGATTGATAAAAAAGCCCAAAAATTGGGCTACGAAGACTTTTGTGGGATGGTAGATGCGCTATCGCCTTGCCTGATGTACCTGAATTTGTATTTTCAGGGCGAACCCTTCCTCAACAACGATCTGCCACGTATGATTCGCTATGCGCACGATAAAAAGATCCTGACCTGTGTATCTACCAATGCACATTTCTTGGATGATGCGATGGTGCAGCAGCTAAAGGAATCGGGCATCGACCGACTCATTATTTCGTTGGATGGCTACGATCAGGCATCGTACGAACGTTACCGTGTAGGTGGCAATTTTCAGCAA
The DNA here is from genome assembly GCA_045634045.1 of Candidatus Enterocola sp. Lineage (GTDB taxonomy): Bacteria > Bacteroidota > Bacteroidia > Bacteroidales > Paludibacteraceae > Enterocola. The sequence continues at coordinate 7,395 of JAZQZN010000031.1, forward strand.
GTAATAGCAGCTATACAGCGTTGTGTGGCGGCTGATTTGCCGGTTGAAGTGCAATGTTTGTTGCTGGCATCGACCGAAAATGCGAAAGCACAAATGCAGCAGTTGGTGCAACAGTTGGGGGTAAAACGTTTCTACTTCAAGCAGGCACAGTTTTATGACGATTACTTGATGCCACAGCAAGCGGAAAATTTACGCTACCGCCGCAACCAGCAAGGACAGTGGGAAGTGAAGAAACCGCGCAAGAACCGTTGCTTTAGGATGTTATCTTCGGTAGTGTTAGACGTGCATGGCAATGTGTTGCCTTGCTGCTACGACAAGGATGGTAAACACCGCTATGGTAATTTATGGCAGCAACCATTCGCCGCTATTTGGCAAGGCGAAAAGGCGAAAGCTTTTCGCAGTAGGGTCTGGAAGAATCGTTCGTCCATTGCTATTTGTTGCAACTGTACAGAATAAAATCCAATAAAATTTATAGCAAGAAAAAAGGGCAACTAAACGTTGGTTTAGCTGCCCTTTTCTTATGGGATGCAAATGCTTATTTGCTTAGTTTTTTAGCTTCTTTTTTGTGGAAGAAATCGTATGCAGTAGGAACTGCAACAAAGATTGAAGAGTAAGTACCTACGATTACGCCAAGTAGCATTGCAAATACGAAACCACGGATGGTGTCGCCGCCCAATAGCAAGATCACTACCAATACCAAAGCAGTCGATAGCGAGGTGCTTAAGGTGCGGGTTAGGGTTGCATTAACGGCTTCGTTGATAATTTCTGCGCGGTCGCGTTTAGAATACAAACCTACCAATTCGCGAACACGGTCGAAGATGACCACTTTGTCGTTGATAGAGTAACCTACGATGGTCAAAATGGCAGCGATGAACGATTGGTCAATTTCCATCGAGAATGGCATAAATTTGTATAGTACAGAGTATGCACCGATGATGAAAATAACGTCGTGTAGCAAGGCTACGCAAGCACCAGCACTGTACGATACGTTGCGGAAACGTGCCAAGATGTACAAGCCAATAGCAAAGATTGCCAATACGATAGCAATGGTAGCATCAATTTTGATATCGTCTGCGATAGCTGCACTTACTTTTTGTGAGCTTTGGATACCCAAGGTTTCTGCAGCATCGTCGGTAGCCAATTTAGCTTGACCATTTTCCAATACGTAGCCCATTACAAACATGTCTTTGCTTACGCCTTGTGCTTCCAACATAGGTTGCAATTCAGCGAACAAGATGCTTTCTACTTCGTCGTCAACCGATTTGTCGTTGTCGTTGATTTTGTAGTTGGTAGATACACGTACTTGGTTTTCGTTACCGATGGTAATTACCGATACAGAGGCATCTTTAAAGCCATCTTGCAATTGAGCCTCAATTTCTTCGGTATTTACTTTGTCAACAAAGCGAATTACATAGTTACGACCACCAGTAAAGTCGATACCTTGGTTCAAGCCCAATGTTGATAGCGATACAATGGCCAATACCACCATTACAGTAGCGGCAATGTAGCTTTTTTTGCGAAGGTTCAACCAATTTACTTTTACGTTGTTAAGCAAGTTGCGCGATAGTTTGGTGGTGAAAGTCCATTTGCTCAACGCACCATTTTCGCTCATGTTGTCGTAAACCAAGCGGGTGATGAATACTGCGGTAAAGAACGAGGTGATGATACCGATGATAAGGGTGGTAGCAAAACCTTTGATAGGACCTGTACCGAAGTAGAATAGGATGATACCGGTAAGTACGGTAGTAATGTTCGAGTCAACAATCGCAGACATCGCGTTTTTGTAACCATCGGTTACTGCTGCTTTGTGCGATTTACCAGCTCTTAATTCTTCTTTGATACGTTCGTAGATAAGCACGTTAGCATCCACTGCCATACCCATGGTAAGCACGATACCTGCGATACCAGGCAAGGTCAATACAGCTTTGAACGACGCCAAAATACCAATTAGGAAGAATACGTTGATCAACAATGCGCCGTCAACGATCAAACCAGGTAGGGTGCCGTAGAAGCAGATCATGTAGATCATGATGCAAAGGAAAGCAATCGCAAACGAAAGCAAACCTTTGTTGATGGCTTCTTGACCCAACGAAGGACCTACAACGTCTTCTTGTACGATGCGAGATGGAGCAGGCATTTTACCTGATTTAAGCACGTTTGCCAAGTCTTTGGCTTCTTGTGCGGTAAAGTTGCCCGAAATTTCCGATTGACCACCGTTGATTTCGCTGTTTACGTTAGGGAATGAGTAAACCATGTCGTCCAAAACAATGGCGATGCTGCGACCAATGTTTTCTTTGGTCAAACGTGCCCATGTTTTAGCACCTTCTGGGTTCATCGACATGCTTACGGTATAGTTAGAACTGATTTGGCTCAAGTTTTCGCGTGCGTCAACAATTACGTTGCCACCAAGAGGAGCCTTGCCATCGCGGTTGGTTACTTTGATAGCTACCAATTGGTAGTACAAGCCTTTTTCATCAACAGCTTTTACAGTCCAGCGGAATGCCAAGTCGCGAGGCAATACTTCTTTTACTTGACGAAGCGATAGGTATTGCATCACAGTAGCAGTGTCGCGGGTGCTTACAACGCCCACAGCAGGACCGTAGCCCAATTGACCGTTGTAGTTGTTGATCAACAATTTGCTGAACAAAGGATTTTCTTTGGCAAATTTTTCCATTTGTGCCACGCTGTCAGCTTGTGCAGCTGCGTCTTCTGCAAGTGCTGCGTTAAGCGAGTCCATGGCAGAAGTAAGCTCTTTTTGTTCAGTGGCAGCAGCTTCTGTAGCAGCGGTTGGAGTGGTGTTAGCCACGTATTCTCTTACAGCTGCGTTGGCTTTTTCCAAAGCAGGATAGATTTCAGAAAGGTTGTAGGTTTCCCAGAATTCCAAGCTAGCAGAACCTTGCAACAGTTTACGAACACGTTCTGGTTCTTTGATACCAGGAAGTTCGATCAAAATACGGCCGTTGGTTTCCAAACGTTGGATGTTGGGTTGAACCACACCAAAACGGTCGATACGAGTACGAAGCACGTTAAACGAGTTGTCAACGGTTGCTTGTACTTCTTCTTTCAACACGCTAATGACCTCGTTGTTAGTGCTTTTTAGGCTAATTCTATCTTTTAGGTCAAAGGTGGTAAAGATGGCTGCCAAACGAGCGTTAGGGTCTAATTCTTCAAATGCTTCTTGGAAAAGAACGATGAAGTCTTTTTGGCTGTCGCTTTGACGTTGGATGGCCATATCGATGGCTTTGTTAAAGGTTTCGTCTTTGCTGTTGCCAGAAAGAGTACGAACGATATCAGGAACAGAAACTTCCAAAATTACGTTCATACCACCTTTAAGGTCAAGACCCAAGTTCAATTCATTTTCACGGCATTCTTTCAAAGTATAGCCCAACCATACCTTTTCGGTTGCCATTGAGTCCAAATACTGGAACTCTGCCATTTTATCGCCATTGGCATATTCTTCTGCTTTGTTGTTGTAGATAGAGGTAACTACGTTAAACGAAAGGTAGAAGCAACATACCAAACCCAACAAAACGGCAAACAATGTTACAAATCCTTTGTTTTGCATATTCTATAAGGTTATTAAATTATTGAAATCGTTTGTGTAAACTGGTTTTTTGCCAAAAACAAGGCGCAAATATAACGAAATTATCGTAATCGTCAAAAAATAAGCCTTGGTGTTGCTCATTAAATGATGAGCATGGCATCACCATATGTGCCGAATTGATAGCCCTCTTTTACGGCCTCGTTGTAGGCATTCATGACATAGTCGTATCCGCCAAATGCCGCTACCATCATCAATAGTTGAGAGTAGGGGAAATACAAGTTGGCTACCATCGACGATGCTACAGTAAAGTCGTAGGGAGGGAAAATGAATTTATTGGTCCATCCGTCATAAGCTTTGATGCGTCCTTCGGTGCAAACGGCTGTTTCCAAAGCGCGCATTACGGTAGTACCTACGGCGCAAATTTGGCGTTTGCGTTCTTGTGCGGCATTTACCATGCTACAAGCAGCTTCGGGAATAATCAGCTGTTCCGAGTCCATTTTGTGCTTGGTGAGGTCTTCCACGTCGATGTCGCGGAAGTTGCCCAAACTAGCGTGTAGGGTCAAGAAAGTCATGTCAATGCCTTTGATTTCCATGCGTTTCATCAACTCGCGGCTAAAGTGCAAGGCTGCGGTAGGAGCTACCACTGCGCCTTCGTTGCGGGCAAAAATGGTTTGGTAGCGTTCTGCATCTTCTGGTTCCACTTCGCGGGTAATGCTGCGTGGAAGTGGGGTTTCGCCCATGCTGTACAACACTTCTTTGAAGGTGTCGTGGTCGCCATCGAACAAGAAACGCAAGGTACGTCCACGTGATGTGGTGTTGTCGATGACTTCTGCTACCAACGAATCGTCTTCGCCAAAGTACAATTTATTGCCAATGCGGATTTTGCGAGCAGGATCTACCAATACGTCCCAAAGGCGCAACTCTTGGTTCAATTCGCGCAACAAAAATACTTCGATGCGTGCACCCGTTTTTTCCTTGTTGCCGTACAAGCGTGCAGGGAATACTTTGGTGTCGTTAAAAATGAACAAATCGTGTTCGTCGAAGTAGGTTAGGATGTCTTTGAAAGTTTTGTGCTCGATTTCGCCCGTATCTTTGTGCAAAACCAATAACCTACACTCGTCGCGGAATACGCTGGGGTATTGTGCAATTTGTTCTGCAGGTAATTTGAATTTGAATTGTGATAATTTCATACTATCTATTGTGCTATGATTTGTTTTTCGTTTGCTAATTGTGCGATAAAATCATCGTATTCGAGGCATTTGTCCAACGTAATATCGCCGATGCGGGTACGTTGCAAGGCCGTGAGGTGTGCGCCACTCTGCAAGGCAATGCCAATGTCGCGTGCCAAAGCGCGGATGTAGGTGCCTTTGCTGCAAACCACCCTAATGGTAATGGAGGGCATGTCGTAGGCAATAAGTTCAATTTCGTCAATGGTCAGCGTCTTGGGTTTTATTTCCACCTCTTCACCTTGTCTAGCATACTGATAGGCACGTTTGCCGTCAATTTTTACCGCCGAAAAGGTAGGAGGAATTTGTTCGATGGTGCCTACAAATTGTTGCAAGGTAGTACGTACCAACTCCTCTGTAATATGCTCGGTAGGATAGGTCGCATCAATCTCTTTCTCTAGGTCGAACGAAGGAGTGGTAGCACCCAATTGTAGGGTAGCTATGTATTCTTTGGTTTGGTACTGGAACGATTCAATTTGTTTGGTTGCTTTTCCTGTACACAAAATCATCACCCCAGTGGCAAGTGGATCCAACGTTCCAGCGTGTCCTACTTTGAGTTTTTTTACGCCCAAGTGGCGCGACAAAACACCACGAACCCTGTTTACTAAGTTAAACGAGGTCCAGGTAAGGGGTTTGTTAAAATACAATATTTCTCCAGCGATGTAGTCCAAAGTACTATGATAATAAGATGGCCAAACCGCCAGCGATTAAACAATATGCGGCAAAATAAATAAGTTTGCCTTGTTGTACGATGCGAATCATAAATTTGCATGCCAAGCATCCTGTAGTATAGGCAGCCAAGAAGCCTACTACCAACGATAGGATAGGAATGTTAACGCTCACATCTCCTTGTGCAATGTGTATCACCTCCAACAAAGCATCGCCCAAAATAGGAACCAATACCATTAAAAACGAGAATTGTGCGATGGATTCTTTTTTGTTACCCAAAAGCAAACCTGTGGCAATGGTAGTGCCCGAACGAGATAATCCAGGCAATACAGCGCAGGCTTGTGCCAGACCAATGATAAAGGCATCACGGTACGAAATGGTTTCGCGTACGCGAGGTTTTGCATAGTAGGCAAAGGTCAATAGGAACGAGGTTACAATCAGGCAGCAACCTACCAATAGCAATCCTTGTCCAAAGAAAGATTCCACAGTATCTTTAAAGAACAAACCTACCACCAAAATGGGTAGCATTGAAAGTGCAATTTTGGCGATGTATTCTTTTTCGCTGTTCCAGGACTTGGTAAAACAACCTTTGGCAAGCTTCCAAATTTCAGCCCAAAGGATGGTGATGGTGCTCAATACGGTAGCAGCGTGTACGGTGACTGCAAATAGCAAGTTGTCTTCGCCTGCTGTGCCAAACAACGCTTGGCCGATTTCTAGGTGCCCGCTACTGCTAACGGGTAAAAATTCGGTCAAACCTTGCAGTAAGCCCAATATAAGTGCTTCTAATGCGTTCATTTTTGTTTGTTTTTAGAATGGAATAGAATGGAAATAATGACCGAAAGGTAGCCTAAAAACACAATAACAGGAGCTACCACCGTACGGCGGAAGCTAAAAATATCGGCTTCAAAAGCACCTTCTTCCGAAACAGGACCCATCATCAAGGCAAAGCCAATGATGATGACGATCATACCTGCGCCAATAAACCACAGGTTTTTCTTGCCCAAACGGAGCGATAGATTGTTGTCAGAGTTCATGCTGAAAATTAGATGTAATACATGTCGTCAATGCGCAAGCGCAAATAACGGGTAACAGAAAGGTAAGTAGCTACGGTGGTAATGATGATGCCAGCGGCTAACATGACCACAAACGAAATGAGCAAAGCATCCATGCTTTCGGTGGACATAAGTTGGGTAATTTCGTTGCGTACCGCAAACAGGATGCTCGACAAAAGTCCCATTGCCAAGATAGCGGCAATGAGTCCTGTAATAGCACCTTGTACAAGGAATGGTTTACGAATAAACGACCCTGTTGCACCGACCAATTTCATGGTGTGGATCAAAAAGCGTTTGGCATATACCGAAAGGCGAACCGTATTGCTAATAAGGGCGTATGAAATGAGTAGCAACAGCAACGAAAAGCCCAATAGCACTACCGAAATGCGACGTACGTTGTTGTTGATGGTTTCGATAAGGTCTTTTTGGTAGATAACTTCTTTTACTTCGGGCAGGCGTTGTAGCGATTTTTCGATCACCGCAATGCTGTCGTTGTTGGCATATTCCGATTTAAGGGTCATTTCTACCGATCCTAATAGCGGGTTATAACCCAAAAATTCAGTAGGGTCTTGTCCTAACTCTTCCGCCAATTCTTTTGCTGCCGTTTCTTTGTCGATGTAGATGGTGGTATTGGTGTATGGGCAAGCATCCAAGTTCTTTTGTAGCTTCTGGATGTCTGCTAACTTAAGGTTGTCTTTGAGTACAATCGATAGGGTTAAATTTTCGCGAATATACACAGACAACTCATTGGTAAGCAATACCATAAGGGTGGTGGTGCCAATCAAGAAAAGCACCAATGATATACTGATAATAGAGGTCAGGCGTGAGTTAAATAGGTGACCTGCCGCTATGTTTGGTTTATTTTTCATGTATGCGGAACTACTTTTTTTTGAGTTTGGCAAAGATAATATATCCGAGAGCCAAAGTCAATAGGATAGAGCAAATAAATGTCAAAATCTTCCCGATTTGATACGATACAGGCTCAAATCGGAACACGATGTCGTATTCGCCTGCGCTTAGCGGCATAGCACGTAGCACGTAGTTGGCACGTGAGTGAGGAACTTCTTTGCCGTCTATATAGGCTTTCCAACCTGTATAGTAGTAAATTTCGGAGAACACGGCTACTTGGTCTTCGGTACTCGAAAAATGGTAGGTTAGCTGGTTAGGCTGATAGTCCGTTAGACGGATGCTGCCTTTTTCGGGATGAAAACTATTTGCTGGATATAAATTGTTAAACTCTTGATGAATAGCTACTTGCTTGTGTAGATCAATGCTGCCGATGGCATTCATTTCGGCATTGGCATCGTTGCACCAATCAATTTGTTCAACCAACCAGCAGTTGCCCATTGCATAGTGGTTTTGCAGGGGTGCAGCATCGGGATGGTAAATGGCATATTTGGTATTGAGCATGTTGATGATGGGGTATTGCTCAAACAATCCCATTGCCATAATCAGGTTGGTTGTTTGACCCAACCCTGCGCTGAATTGCTGAATTTCTTTGGCCAGATATACGTCGATAAGTTCTTGGTAGCGACGTAGTTTTACAGCACTATATCCTCCAATGGTTTTGTAAAAATACGAGGGTTGTGCGCTGTTAAAGACATCAACCGTTAGGTTCATCACCCTGAAGTTAGGATCGGTGTCTGCAAGTACCATTTTGTCGGCAGTAGAAGGGGTAAAGGGTTTCTCTGCCGTCTTGTTGCTAACAAAGTGCGACTCGTTGAGGTAGCGATGGGCAATGGGGAGCATATCGCAAGTAACCAAAAGTGCAAAAACAAGGGCAAAAAGGGATGGTTTGAGCCAACCGCGACTGTATGCCCACAAAGCAGCAAAAGCACAGGCTATGAAGGCGAAAGAACGCCATGCATCGCTGCTCAATAGTTCTGCCCTGTCTAAGGGGAGCGTTTGCTTTAAAAATGCGTAGTCTCCATTGAAGCGTGCATCGCCAAGAGCGGTAAAATCGCCTGCCAAAGAGGGGAATAGGGCAAGTAGCAAGCAGATGCCGCCAGTAGTGCCTGCAGCAATGTATAGCGCACGTAGGTTGGTTTTTTCGTTGGTGCTCACCCATTGTTTGAGTGCCAAAAATGCCAAAATGCACATGCATAGGCACGAAATGGTGAGTGTCATCGACACCGTTCTGAATTTGCCATACATGGGTACGTAGTTGACAAAGAAACGCGACAACGCTTCAAAGTTATGTCCCCATGAAAGCAAAATGCCTAATATGGTGGCGGCTAATAGCCACCAGCGGTAGCGGTTGGGAACAATCTGCAAGCCTAATACAAACAGGAAGCAGATAATGGCACCTACATAAACAGGCCCTGCGGTAAAAGGTTGTGTGCCCCAATAGAGCGGCAAATTGAAGGTTTCCATGGTTTTGGCAAGCTTGTGCGAACGCATACCAGTTAGTTTGCCAATGGTTTGTGCCGTGTGGCTGTTTTCGTCCAATGTTCCACTGCTGCTACCACCCATGTAGTTGGGGATGAGTAGGGTGAGCGTTTCGTCAATGCCGTAGCTCCAGTTGGTGATGTAATCAAAGTCCAATCCTTCCTGTTCGCCTGCTTCGGTGAGGGTTAGTCCGTTGCTGGCGCCACGCATGGTGGCTTTGACGTATTCAGAGGTGGTAAGCAATCGACTAGCGTTGAGTCCAACTGCCAGCGAGGCGCCAGCAACGAGCCATACCAATGCAATCAGCAGCGGTTTAAAGGTCTTGTTTTTGATGGCGAAAATGAGTTCGGATACCCCAAAGCAGATGAGTGTGAGTAGGGTATAGTACGTAATTTGTATGTGGTTGGCATACAGCCCTAAACCTAAAAATAGCGCCAATAGTGCAGCTCCCTGCCAAGGTTTTTTCTTGAAGGCAAGGTAAACGGAAGCGATGATGGGTGCCATGTAAGCAATGGCGACAGCTTTGGTATTATGCCCGGCTACAATGATAATAAGGTTATACGAGCCAAAGGCAAAAGCAATGGATCCTGCAATTGCCAAATAGGGCGAAAGTCCAAAGGCAATCAGCAATACATAAAATCCCACTAAATACAAAAATACCCTGTAGGTAGGTCCAGGCAGCAGGCGCAGGCAATTGTCAATGTGCGCTACAATCGAATTGGGCTCGTGCATACAGATTTGATAGGTGGGCATGCCACCAAACATCGAACCAGTCCATAAGGTTTGCTCGTCGTGCTGTTGGTTAAAATCCAAAGCCTCTTTACTCATGCCATAGAATCCTGCTGTGTCACCTCCAAAAATCGTTTTTTCCTGCAAGGAGGGGTATAGGTAGGCAAACGTAAGTGCTAAGAAAACCACAAGGGCTACCAAATGCGGAATGTATTTTTTCATATCATGGTATTTTGCAATCGACAAAGATAATATTTTTTTACTTTGACTTTCGACATATTTTCGTATCTTTGCCCCGAATTTATCAAAACTAGCTAAAAATATGGACGATTATCATCCGGAAAATTATTGTATTTTATAAAATGGAGACGGTTCTATCTCCATTTTAGTAAAGATTGGAGGTAGCCTATGAGAACATTTTTAAAAAACGGTACCGGACTTGTTCCATGCGACAAATGGGAACCCAACTGCTGGGTGAATGTCGTAAAACCCACTATTCAAGACAAAAAATACCTAACCGAGAAACTTCACGTTCCTGAAGCCTTCTACGAAGACATCGAAGACGTGGACGAACGTCCTCGTATCGAGGTGGAAGACGGTTGGTGCTTTGTGTTGATGCGTATTCCCTGTAAATTACAAGATGAAAACACTTCGTTTACGACAGTACCTTTGGGTATTATTTTTAAGGACGACGTGTTTGTGTCGGTTTGTTTCTTCAAAACCGATTTGATTCCTGATTTTATTCAATACACCAAACGTAAAAACATTCAGTTTACGGATAATATCAACTTTATTTTCCGTTTGCTACTTTCGTCGAGCATTTGGTTTTTGAAATACTTGAAACAAATCAACATTCAAACCAAAGCAGCCGAAAAACAATTGGAAACTTCGGTTCGTAACGAGGAGTTGCAAACCCTTTTACGCCTTGAAAAATGCTTGGTTTACTTTACTACTTCGCTTCGTGGTAACGATATTTTGACCCACCGCCTCAAAAATATGCGTGGTGCTAAAGAAGTGTACGATCCTGATTTGGTAGAAGACGTTGAGATTGAATCGAAGCAAGCGTTGGAGCAATCAGTTGTCTATAGTGAGGTGTTAAGTGGCATGATGGATGCTTATGCTTCTGTGATTTCGAACAACTTGAACATTGTTATGAAACGTCTTACTTCTGTGTCTTTGGTACTGATGATGCCCACGTTGATAGCAAGTTTCTTGGGAATGAACTTGGAAGAAGGTACTACCATCTTTAACTGGGGCTTCTGGGCTGCAGTGGGTGTCAGCTTGCTGATTACCTTGATGGCTGTTGTCTTTATGGTCAAGAAGAAGTGGTTCTAAATTGTTGAAAAATGTAGTTTTTTATTTCTCGGAATAAAAAAAAGAATTATCTTTGCAACCGCAAAGCGGGATGTAGCTCAGCCCGGTTAGAGTACACGTCTGGGGGGCGTGTGGTCGCAGGTTCGAATCCTGTCATCCCGACTAACCATCAGTCCTTGGTAATGAATTTACCAAGGATTTTTTTGTGCCAGAAGCGATGACAAAGCAGAGAAAAAAAGAAGGCTGACCTAAGCCGGTCAGCCTTTCTGTTATGGTAAAATGTTCTTATACCAATGCTTTGATGAGTGCTTCACGATCACCGTACACAAGGTCCATAGGAGGAACTTCGGGTAGGGTGTAAGCACCAGGACGTTGTAGACAAACAGCTCTTGCGCAGCTTACCAAAATTTGGCTGGTTAGCGCAGGGTTGTTGATAGTCATTGAGAACGAGAAGCGTTGGCTTTGGGTAGTACCAGAAACGCCTTTGCGTTCGATCAAAACACCGTGTCCCATGTCTTGTAGCTCATCTACGCTGCTAACTGGAATAACGTGTGTTTCGTCGTGGCTGAAGTATGAATCAGATTTGATAGCTTCAGTAACAGCTTCAAGGCTTGCGCCTTCTTCCAATTCTACGTAAACCATGCGGCGGTGAACGCTGGTGCCCAATGGAATGGTCATTGAAAGGGCATTTTTAACACCCTCTTTGCTACGAGCAACCACCGAGTGGCCCATGCTCATGCCAGGACCAAAGTTGGTGTAGGTAAGACCTTTAGGAGCCATTGCCAATAGCAAAGTACGGATAACCGAGTCAGAACCTGGGTCCCAACCTGCCGAAATGATGGCAGCAGCGTTGTTGGCTTTTGCAACAGCGTCCAATTGTTGACGCAAGTCCCAAATGTCGGTGTGGATGTCGAAACTGTCAACGGTGTTGATGCCTTTTGCTAAAATTTCGGCAGCGGTAGCAGGAATGCTACGGCTTGGACCGCAAAGGATAGCTACGTCCACTTTGCCCAACTCATCAATGTTGCTCACAACTTTGATGTTGGCCAATTCGGCAGGGATGTTAGAGGCATCTCTACGAACTACCCCTGCAAGCTCCATGTCGGGAGCTGAACTAACGGCTTGTAAGGCAAATTTGCCAATGTTTCCGTAACCGATAATTGCTACTTTAATCATTTTAATGAGGAATTAGGAATTAGGAATTAGGAATTTTTAAAAATAATCATTAGTCAATTAGAAATAAGGAATGAAGAAAATTTATTCCTCATTCCTCATTCCACATTCCTAATTATTTTTTCAAAAATTCGTGCATAGATGCCGCAGCTTTACGACCGTCGCCCATAGCAAGGATAACGGTAGCGCCACCACGTACAATGTCACCACCAGCAAAGATCATAGGAATAGCACTTTGCAAATCATCGTTTACAACAATGGTACCTTTGCGCGATACTTCCAAACCTTCAATGCTGTTAGGAATAAGTGGGTTAGGCGATACACCTACGCTCACGATAACGGTATCTACGTCAATTAGTTCGGTAGCACCTTCGATAGCAACTGGTTTACGACGACCCGATGCATCAGGCTCGCCCAATTCCATTTTTTGCAACAACATTTGTTTTACACGACCTTTTTCGTCGCCGTAATATTCGATAGGATTGTGCAAGGTTCTGAATTCAACGCCTTCTTCTTTAGCGTGTTTTACTTCTTCTACACGAGCAGGCATTTCTTCTTCGCTACGACGATAAACGATCATGGCCAATTCAGCACCCAAACGTTTAGCGGTACGAACCGAGTCCATAGCTGTGTTACCACCACCAATTACGGCTACGCGTTTACCTTTTAATACAGGAGTATCAAATTCGTCTTTTGCAGCGCTCATTAGGTTAACACGGGTAAGGTATTCGTTCGACGACATTACACCAATTAGGTTTTCACCTTTGATGTTCATGAAGTTTGGAAGACCAGCGCCACTGGCAACGAACAAACCTTTGAAGCCTTCTGCTTTCAAATCGTCGAAGCTGATGGTTTTACCTACGATGCAGTCTTTTACGAAGGTAACGCCCATTTTTTCAAGGTTGTTGATTTCAACGTCAACAATCTTGTTAGGCAAACGGAATTCTGGAATACCATATTTCAATACACCACCAATTTCGTGAAGTGCTTCAAATACAGTTACTTCGTAACCCAATTTAGCCATATCGCCAGCAAACGACAAACCAGCAGGGCCAGAACCAACTACACCAATTTTGATGCCGTTAGAAGCAGCAACTTCTGGTGTTGACATTTGACCGCTTTCGCGTTCGTAGTCGGCAGCAAAACGTTCCAAGTAACCAATAGCAACAGGTTTTTTACCCATTTTAATGTGGATACATTGGCTTTCGCATTGTTTTTCTTGAGGACATACACGACCGCAAACAGCAGGAAGTGCAGAAGTCATTTTCAATACTTTAGCAGCGTTCAAATATTCGCCACGTTCAATGTTTTTGATAAACGAAGGAATGTTGATGCTAACAGGACAGCCGTTCATACAGCTAGGGTTGGGGCAGTCTAAGCAACGTTTTGCTTCCATCAAGGCTTGTTCTTCAGTAAGGCCTTGGTTTACTTCTTCCGAGTTGTGGCTGCGGTATTCACCGTCCAACTCGTTCATTTCAACGCGCGCAATGTCGGTGCGTTCTTTGTTTTTCATTGCCTTGCGCAACTCGTCGCGCCAAGGAGCATTTCTATCAATTAAGTTTTGCATCGTTCTAATTATTTTTGGTTGGTGTATGCTGCCATAGCGGCTTGTTCTTCTGCACGATATGCACCCATACGCATCATCATTTCGTCGAAATCAACTTGGTGAGCGTCGAATTCTGGACCGTCAACGCAAACAAATTTGGTTTCGCCGCCAACCGATACGCGGCAAGCTCCGCACATACCAGTTCCGTCCACCATGATGGTGTTCAAAGAGGCAACGGTAGGAACTTCGTATTTTTTAGTCAATAAAGAAACAAATTTCATCATGATGGCAGGACCGATGGTAACGCACATGTCCACTTTTTCGCGGTTGATAACGCCTTCAACACCATTGGTAACCAAACCTTGTGTACCGTAAGAACCGTCGTCGGTCATGATGATAACTTCGTCAGAGAATTTGCGCATTTCTTCTTCCAAAATAATCAAGTCTTTGGTACGAGCTGCCAAAACGGTAATAACTTTGTTGCCTGCTTTTTTCAACGCTTCAACAATAGGAAGCATAGGAGCAGTACCTACACCACCGCAAGCGCATACCACAGTACCGAAGTTTTCGATGTGGGTAGCTTTGCCCAAAGGTCCAACTACGTCGGTAACTTCGTCGCCTACGTTAAGCGCGCATAATTTGGTCGATGAAACACCGATTTTTTGTACTACCAAAGTGATGGTGCCTTTTTCAAGGTCAGAGCCAGCAATAGTTAGAGGAATACGTTCGCCTTTTTCGCCAACGCGTACAATTACGAAGTGACCTGCACGACGCGATTTGGCAATAAGTGGAGCCTCAATTTCTAATTTTACAACGTTTTCAGAAAAGTGCTCTTTACTAACAATTTTATTCATGCTTGTTTATTTGTTTATACGGCATTGCACCATCCCATAGAAAATGGAACGGTGCAATGGATAATTGAGTGTTTTAATTCTATTTATTAGATGATGCCTTGAGCCATCATTGCTTTAGCCACTTTCATGAAGCCTGCAATGTTAGCACCTTTCACATAGTTGATGTAGCCATCTTCTTCGGTACCGTATTTTACGCAGTTTTCGTGAATGTTAGCCATGATGCTTTGCAATTTAGCGTCAACTTCTTCGCGGCTCCAGCTGATACGACCAGAGTTTTGGCTCATTTCCAAACCAGAGGTTGCAACACCACCAGCGTTAGAAGCTTTACCAGGAGCGTAAAGGATTTTAGCAGCTTGGAATGCTTCAACAGCTTCTGGAGTAGAAGGCATGTTAGCACCTTCAGAAACAGCAATTACACCGTTAGCCAAAAGAGTTTTAGCGTCTTCGCCGTTCAATTCGTTTTGAGTTGCGCAAGGAAGAGCGATGTCAGCAACTTCGCCCCAAGGACGTGCTCCTTCTACGTATTTGCAACCATATTTTTCAGCATATTCTTTGATACGGCCACGTTGAACGTTTTTCAATTCTTTTACGTATTCCAATTTTTCAAAGGTGATACCTTCTGGATCGTAGATGTAACCGTTTGAGTCAGAAAGAGTCAAAGGAATTGCGCCCAATTGAAGCAATTTTTCGCAAGTATATTGAGCTACGTTACCCGAACCAGATACCAAGCAGCGTTTGCCAGCGATATCAATGTTACGAGTTTTCAACATGCTGTTCAAGAAATAGATGTTACCATAACCGGTAGCTTCAGGACGGATAAGCGAACCGCCGAATTCCAAACCTTTGCCAGTGAAAGTACCAGTAAATTCACCAGAAAGTTTGCGGTACATACCGAACATATAACCTACTTCGCGAGCACCTACGCCGATGTCACCAGCTGGGATGTCGGTGTCAGGACCGATGTGTTTAGAAAGTTCCAACAAGTAAGCTTGGCAGAAGCGCATAACTTCGTTGTTTGATTTGCCACGTGGAGAGAAGTCAGAACCACCTTTACCACCACCCATAGGAAGAGTAGTCAATGCATTTTTGAAAGTTTGTTCGAATGCCAAGAATTTCAAGATAGAAGGGTTAACTGACGAGTGGAAACGGATACCACCTTTGTAAGGACCGATAGCCATGTTGTGTTGAACACGGTATGCCATGTTGGTTTGAACGTTACCTTTGTCGTCTACCCATGATACACGGAAAGTGAAGATACGATCTGGAATACAAAGTCTTTCGATCAAGTTAGCTTTTTCGAATTCAGGGTGTTGGTTGTACACATCTTCGATGGTTTCCAACACTTCTTGTACTGCCTGAATGTACTCAGGTTCATTAGGAAAACGTTTTTTAAGGTTTTCAATGACGTTTTTTGCGTTCATAGTTTTATTGTTTATGTGTTGATTGTTTGTTTGTTTCGTTGTTTTTTTACTAACAAGGTGCAAAGATAATATTTATCATCGAAACACAAAAGAGTAAAGAAAAAACTTGAAAAAAAAGATGTAATTTTTATTAAAGTGTTACAAAATATGACATTTTTACTACAAAATGAAAGATGTTGTGGTGTTTATTTGTTGATTTGTTTAGGGGTTGTTTTGTTGACTAATCGGCTAATCGACTAATCGGTGAATCGAAACATTATTCGCTTCGCTCATGATTTTTGGCATCGGCTCGGCATAATTCAAATAAATTTGGCTTCTGCTCTCGCCTCGCGCAAAAATTCCTAATTCCTAATTCCTAATTCCTAATTTATTCGTATCTTTGCGCTTTCTAAATGAATAAGCTAAACATTATGGAACTAGCAAAAAACTACAACCCTGCCGAAATTGAGGCAAAGTGGTATCAGTACTGGTTAGATAACAAATTGTTTGCATCAAAACCCGATGCACGCGAACCTTATACCATTGTTATTCCTCCCCCAAATGTAACTGGTGTGTTGCACATGGGTCACATGTTGAACAATACCATCCAAGATATTTTGGTGCGCCGTGCCCGTATGATGGGCAAAAATGCTTGCTGGGTACCCGGTACAGACCATGCTTCTATTGCTACCGAGGCAAAAGTGGTGGGTCGCTTGGCAGAACAAGGCATTGCCAAAAACAGCCTAACACGCGAAGAGTTTTTGAAACACGCTTGGGCATGGACCGAAGAACACGGTGGCATCATCCTAAAACAGCTACGTAAATTGGGTGCATCGTGCGATTGGGATCGTACGGCATTCACTATGGATGATTTGCGTAGCGAAAGTGTTATCAAAGTTTTTTGCGATCTATATAATAAAGGTCTAATTTATCGTGGTGTACGTATGGTAAACTGGGATCCACAAGCGCTAACTGCCTTGTCGGACGAAGAGGTTATCTACAAAGAACAACACGGTAAATTGTATTACTTGCGCTATCGCATCGAAGGCGAAGATGGCTATGCGGTTGTAGCAACCACTCGTCCTGAAACCATTATGGGTGATACCGCTATGTGTATCAATCCTAATGACCCTAAAAACCAACACTTGCGTGGTAAAAAGGTAATTGTACCTTTGGTAAATAGGGTAATTCCTGTTATTGAAGACGAATACGTTGATATTGAATTTGGTACAGGTTGCTTGAAAGTAACCCCAGCGCACGACGTAAATGACTACATGTTGGGCGAAAAATACGGTTTGGAAACCATCGATATCTTTAACGATAATGGTACTATTAGCGAGGCTGCAGGTTTGTATGTGGGTATGGATCGCTTCGATGTACGCGAACAAATTGAAAAAGACTTGTTGGCTGCTGATTTGTTGGAAAAAGTAGAAGACTATACCAATAAGGTGGGCTATTCGGAACGTACCAAAGTGGTAATTGAGCCTAAACTTTCGATGCAATGGTTCTTGAAAATGGAGCATTTGGCACAAATTGCGTTAGAGCCCGTTATGAACGATGATATCAAATTCTATCCATCGAAATACAAAAATACCTATCGCCACTGGATGGAAAACATCAAAGACTGGTGCATCAGCCGTCAACTTTGGTGGGGTCATCGTATTCCAGCATACTTCTTGCCACAAGGTGGCTTTGTGGTAGCAGAAACTGCTGAGTTGGCATTGCAAAAAGCCATCGAAAAAACGGGCAATGCATCGCTCACTCTTGCTGATTTGCGCCAAGATAGCGACTGCTTGGATACCTGGTTCTCGTCGTGGTTGTGGCCTATTTCTTTGTTCGATGGTATCAATAATCCTGGCAACGAAGAAATTAGCTACTATTACCCAACTGCCGATTTGGTAACAGGTCCAGATATTATCTTCTTCTGGGTGGCACGTATGATTATGGCAGGCTATGAGTACGAAGGCAAAATGCCATTCAAAAACGTGTACTTTACCGGTATTGTGCGCGATAAATTGGGTCGTAAGATGAGTAAATCGTTGGGCAACTCGCCAGACCCATTGGATTTGATTGAAAAATTCGGTGCAGACGGTGTTCGTATGGGTATGATGCTGTCAGCTCCTGCAGGTAACGATATTTTATTCGACGAATCGCTATGCGAGCAAGGTCGTAACTTTAACAATAAAATCTGGAATGCTTTCCGTTTGGTGAAAGGTTGGAGCGTTGATGCGACTATTCCTCAGCCAGAATCGGCTCGTTTGGCAGTACAATGGTTCGAATCGAAATTAGCAGAAACCGTTGCCGAAATCGACGACTTGTTTACCAAATACCGTTTATCGGAAGCGTTGATGGCCGTTTATAAACTATTCTGGGATGAATTCTCGGCTTGGTACTTAGAAATGGTAAAACCAGAATACATGAAAGCCATTGATGCGGTAACCTACGAAGCAACTGTTTCGTATTTTGATGCGTTGTTGCGTTTGTTGCATCCATTTATGCCTTTCATTACCGAAGAGTTATGGCAAGCATTGACCGAACGCAAAGAAGGCGAAAGCATTATGGTGGCTCAAATGCCTGCTTTGGCAGCTGTAGATGCTGAGTTGTTGGCTAAATTTGAAAAGACCAAAGAAGTAGTATCGGGTATTCGTACCATTCGTTTGCAAAAAAATATTCCTAATAAGGATGCGCTTAACCTACAAATTGTTGGTGCGCATGACGATAGCTTGGATGCGCTTATTGTAAAAATGGCCAACCTTTCGTCGATCGAAAAAGTTGAGGCAAAAGATGCAACAGCAGTTGGTTTCTTGGTAGGTGCAGTAGAGTATGCAGTAAAAATGGAAGGTCGTATTAACGTAGAAGAAGAAATCACCAAAATGCAAAAAGAAATTGAATATTTGCAAGGTTTCTTGAAAGGCGTTAACGCAAAATTGTCGAACGAACGTTTTGTGGCAAATGCAAAACCTGAAATTGTAGAAAACGAACGCAAGAAAAAAGCCGACGCAGAAGGTAAAATTGCAGTTTTGGAAGAGTCTATTGCTGCTTTGCGCTCGTAAAACAAAAAAAAATAGCAGATTTTTTATAAATTTCTTTGATAAAATTTTGCAAGTTTCAAAAATTGCCGTATCTTTGCATCGCAATTGAGAAACAAGGGCGATTAGCTCAGCTGGTTCAGAGCATCTGCCTTACAAGCAGAGGGTCGGCGGTTCGAATCCGTCATCGCCCACAAAAGAGGACTTACAAACGTGAGTCCTCTTTTTTTTGTGCCTTTTTCTGATTCTTCCAGAGATAAAATACTACCTTTGTGAAGGGGATGAGATTTTGCTGTATGACTTGTACGGTCACTGAGTTGGTCGACGTGTTGTTGACCGAAGGGAAAAAGTGCCCGCATGGTTTTGTTGTTAATCCAATTAAAATGATGAAACATTGTTCTGTATGTGGTGCAGCGCTGGAGCTGCGCTTTTTGAGAGACGAAGGCAAGGAAATTCCGTTTTGCCCCGCTTGTGGTGAGTTTCGCTTCGAAATGTTTAACGTGGCGATATGCGTGGCTATTTTTACGCCTAATCACGATAAGGTAATGATGATGCGCCAGTACGGCAGAGAAAAATACAATTTCTTGGGCGGTTATGTAAACAAGGGCGAAAGTGCCGAAGCAGCATTGCTACGCGAGATGAAAGAAGAAATGGGCATGATTCCTTTGTGTTACGAACCCCTGTTTACGCAATATTATGCGCCATCTAATACCTTGATGCTGGCCTATTATGCTGAGGTAGCAGATGAAGATTTATCGCATCGAAACGTGGAAGAGGTGGATGATGCACGTTGGTTTACCTACCCAGAGGCATCGGATGTGGTACTAAAAGGGGCAGTTGCTGAACGTTTGTTGAAAGAAGTATCGAATAGATTCAAATAGTATAAAAGTATGGCATTGCAGATATCGGATAGAGAAAAAGCAATCTACAAGGTTACCTTGTGGGGTGGTTTGGTGAATCTTCTTTTGCTGGTGTTTAAGTTTGTGGCGGGTTTTGTTGGGCGAAGCTCGGCAATGATTGCCGATGCGGTACATTCTTTATCGGATTTTATAACGGATGTCATCGTAATTATGTTTGTTCGTATATCCGAAAAACCCCAAGACGAAGACCATGATTACGGCCATGGCAAATACGAGACCTTGGCTACGGCAGTAATTGGGCTTATTTTATTAGGTGTGGGTATTGGTCTATTGGTCAATTCGGTTATCGATATTGTTGATTTCTTTGGAGGAAAGCAATTGGAAGCCCCTGGAATGTTGGCACTTGTAGCGGCGATGGTTTCTATTTTGTTCAAGGAGGTGTTGTATCAATATACCGTATATAAAGGTAAAAAATTGGATTCAAAGGCCGTGATGGCCAATGCCTGGCACCATAGAAGCGATGCGCTCTCGTCTATTGGTACGTTGGTAGGGATTGCTGGGGCGATGTTTTTGGGGGTACATTGGCGCGTGCTTGATCCCATTGCTGCTCTTGTGGTGAGTGTGTTTATTATAAAGGTGGCGATAGAATTGATTAAACCATGTATCGAAGAATTGCTAGAAAAATCGTTGCCCAAAGAGGTGGAAGATAAAATCATGGAGATTGTGTTGTCGCATCCCGAAGTGAAGCAACCCCATCATTTGCGTACACGCAACATTGGCAATGCCATCGCCATTGAAATTCATATTAGAATGGATGCCACGATGCCGCTTAAAGAGGCGCACGATGTAACCAAACGCATCGAAACATCGCTCAAAGAAGCCTTTGGCAAAAATACCCACATCGGCATCCACGCCGAACCGCTGTTGAGGTAAGGGGGTGTAGTATTTATTTGATTATAAATAAAAAGTTGTATATTTGCTCTTAGAAACAGAATTAAACAAACAAATAAAGAGAAGAAAAAGTAACGTAACATAGTAATATTTAATCATTTACTAATTATTCTGTATAATCTCAAAACCTAGGAAATTTTGACACAATACAAAGAATAAGTATAGTAGATGCCTGCGTATATGCGTGGGCTCGACTTGTCTTGTATTGTGGGGCTTTCCTAGGGCCTTGAGGTTAAGATATAGTTGGGTTCACGTTCTTTTTTTATTCTACCAATTATACGCAGATGTCTAATCAAATTCACATTGGTTCTATTATCCGTGACGAGCTACGTCGTCTTGGAAAAACCAACGGTTGGCTTGCTGAGCAAATCAACGTCAATCCGCGTACCATCAATAAAATCTTCCTAAAATCCATTATCGATACCCAGCAGCTCTTCCAGATTTCGCAAGTTATGGGTGTAGATTTCTTTAAGTATTACTCGGATGAGTTGTAAGGGGTGGTGATTAAGGTATAACTACAATATTTTTACCTAAAACGTTAGTTATTTTAGCAATAGTTTTAAGAGTGAAGTTGTGTGTGCCAGAAAGCCATCGAGAAACTTCAGCTTCCGTCTTGTTCATTTTCTTAGCAAACTCTTTTTGAGTTAGTCCCTTGGCTTTTAAGATAGCATCAATTTTGTCTGCAATGGCAAAAGAAAGGTCTACTTCCAATTTTAAATCAATAGGAATTTTTTCTATCTCTTGTTTGAAAATTTCTGAAGTTGTCATAGGTTAAATGATTTATTTTCTATTCCAAGTAGTTCTGTTTCTTCGATTGATATTAAACCGTCTTTAATTGAACTCTTAATGATAGAATGGAAGTTTTGTAAATCAATTACGTATCCACTTAATTCACTATTCTCATTGTATGTTTTAGTGTTTTTTATTCCACCATTTCCTATAATAAGTATCTGATCTGTGATTCTTAAACAATATAATCTTAGTTTGTTTGAGGTGATAGGTAAGGCACAAACTCCATCGTTGATTTTTCCCTCAGGCCTAAAATATCGTTCTAAAGCTCCATTCTGCAATATTTTTTGTAGTGCAAGAAGAATTATTTGGTAATCTCTTTGCAAATGTGCGTTGTCCTTAAATTTTAGCATAAACTTAGTGAATTCTGTAGCATCATTATTTTCAAATAAAATGGTGTACAGACTCGCAACGTTACTTTTGCTTACTAACTCAAGACTTGCTTTTGGGGTTTCATTAGTTTTCATGACAAAGATAAGAATTAAATTTATAAAATTAGCATATAAGGTAATTATTTATTAATAAATACCAGATTGTACGAATTGATATATGGCTATTTGTTGTGAGTGGGGTTGCATTAAGAATTAAGATTAAAAGTAAAAACGACCCGCACATTTGAGCATTGTTAAGAGGCTTGGCGGGTACTAGCACAGCAAAAGTACAGCAACTTTTTAAATCTGCAAAATCTGGAAAATATTTTCTATTGATGCTACTTATGGCAGTTAAGATATAGTGATAGTACTTCTACCTAAAACTGCAGTTATTTTAGCAATTACACTATGCCCAAATAGGGCAATCTGCCCGCTTTGGGCATATGTTTTCATTAAGATTTATTAAGTGATATTGTAGTTTTGTGAAAGAGTATTAAAAATCAATAGAAGTTGCAAAAAGAGCATTTCGTTAAGTTTGCATTAGCTCTCATATCATTTGTAATAGGTTGTTTAATATACCTTTTTTATAGACAAGAAACATTCCTTGTTGCTTGTTTGCCAAATGAGTGGGTTCCTAGCCCTTGTAAGCTTACTTTCGAAAATATTTTCTTGGCATACTTTTTCTTGTATTGTTTGGCCGATGGATTGTGGTATTTTTCTTTTCTGCAATTTCAGGTGCTAGCTTTTACAGGAACTAATCTGAGTAAGTTGGTACTTGTGTTTTCAACTATGCTGCCATTCGTATTAGAGGTTTTACAAGCGTTGGGATGGATCGCTGGTACTTTTGATTGGTTTGATGTAATAACATATGGAATAACCTTAATATTAATAATATGGACAAACAAAACAACAAAATTTGGCACAGTATTCAAATTGCCATATTCTTGATTATGGCGGCATTGGCATTGAGCTGCGGAAGTAGTAAGAGTTCAAGTTCTGGAAGTAGCTCAAGTTATAATTCTTCCGATGCGTATAGAGCTTTTAGAGCGGGAGCACAAGCAGCATTTTGTAGCGGAAGTGGTTTTGTTATGGTTGGTAGTGCTTCGTCGGAGAGTGCATGTGCATCTCTTTGTGAACGTCGTGGATACCGTAATCAGTATTGTTTGTCTCCAGATAC
This sequence comes from Candidatus Enterocola sp., assembly GCA_045634045.1. GTDB lineage: Bacteria > Bacteroidota > Bacteroidia > Bacteroidales > Paludibacteraceae > Enterocola. The sequence goes on from JAZQZN010000031.1 coordinate 30,467, forward strand.
AGGTACTTGCTTCTGCAAATAGCTAAACACTAGTTGAGCATGCGCATAGATAAAGAAGTTGTGTTGAAACTACTACTGCAGGTAGTAGGCTTTGTATTCTTGTTTTCTGCCTTTACTAAGGTGCTGAATGTGTATGCTTTTCAATCCCTAATAATGCAAATGGGGTTAGGAAGTTTGCATTTATTAGCTCCTATTGTTGTCCTGTTGGAGTTGTGTATAGGGCTTGCGTTGCTGTTGCAGATAAAAGTTAGATGTATTTCATATTTAGGAATAGTTACTTTGCTGATATTCAGTTTGCTTTATACTTACGGGTATGTGGTAAATGGTATTGTTGAATGCGGTTGCTTTGGTAATTATTTGTCAGTTTCCTCGCCTTTACTGGTGTATGTTAGGAATTTGATTTTAATGTTGCTTCTTGGATTATTTGTTATGCGAGGAAGCGATTTTCTGCCAACAAAAAGTGATTATAGAGCGAAAATAATATTTTGTTTGGTATTGGCGCCTTCTATATTTCTTTCAGGTATGACATATCGTGTGGGCGATTTTTCCTCTTATCAGCATCCATTACAAGGAGCAAAAGCAGAGCAGACATTTTTAAAAAGCTATACGCCTAACGATGGTAAGACGAAATTGCTCTTTTATTTTACTGAAAATTGTTCGCATTGTATCAATTCGATAGCCAACTATAATGCTTTTGCGGATGTGGCCATGATGGATACGATTATGGCATTTATGATAGTGGATGAGTTTCATGAAATAGATACAACCGAATTTTCTAAAAAGATTGCTTTTGATAAATTAAAATTTAATCAGGTATTGCAATCTGAAGTAGCTGAAATAGATGCCTATCCTATGTCTTTTTATGTGAAAAATGATACGATTCAACGTGTTGTTATAGGGCAGTTGCCTTCGCCAGCTCTTTTCGAATATTGAAATAGTTTACATAAAACTGTATTAAAAACCGAAGTGTCGATGGGATATAACCGACAGAAATAGTATGAAAAAATTATGTATAATTGGATTTTTGACAATGTTAGCATTGTCTGCATTTGCCGATGAACGTCGTGTAGTTCCACGTTCTTCTAAATGCTCAAATTGTAATGGTTCTGGAGAAGTGGTTATGAGACGCCCAGCAAGAGCTAGTTCTACTGGATATGCGGAATACAGCAGACCATGTAGTCAATGTGATGGTACTGGAAGAATTTATAGATAAGAATAGATAGCTTATGAAAAAAATATTTTTTATAGGATGCTTATTGTGTATGTGTGCCGCTGGTTTTGCGCAAACAATGCAAGGGTATTTTGTGGACGATAATAATAATTCGTTGCAATTGTCAAATTTGGGATCAATTCGAATTTTCAATAAAGAAGACGGAATTAGGTATAAAGGAGAATATAGCTTAAGTTCTGAAGCAGAACCAGGTGGTACCTATAGAATATACTTTGATATAGACGGTATGGGATCTGGTCAAGCTGATTTGGTTTGGCCCTTGAACGATGGTCCTAGAGTCTATATCGATGGAAGAATTTTTTATGCAAGATAAATTATAGATAATAGTTAATTGATTTTAACCCGAAGTGTCGATGGAATATAACTGACAGGAATGTTATGAAAAAAATGATTTTATTGTTAGGATTTTTATCTGTACTAACTTCTTCTTATGCAGGGATTACAATTAGTCGTTACGAAGATTGTCCACGATGCGATGGTAGTGGTCGTGTGGAAACTGCAGAGGGAAAAGATCTTTGCTCAAGATGCGATGGTAGTGGAAGAATTAAAATTAGAGTAAAATAATTGTTTAGGATAGCGTAGACTGTGAAATGTTTATTGTCAATAGCTTTGCTATTAATTAGTATGTTTACCTATGCACACTCTTTTGAGTGTGCTTGTGGGGGAACTGGGATGCTGTATCCTGTATGTAGTAGTTGTTCTCATGGATCTGTAACATGTCATTCTTGTTCAGGAAGTGGAACCAAGACAGAAAGATGCTATTCTTGTCGTGGAGGCTATATTGATAAAGAAGTTCAAAAAAGATGTACCAATTGTTCTTATGGTAAAGTTACTATGACGGATACTGCACCATGTGGAAGTTGTAGAAATGGACAACGTCCAACTATGTACAATGGACAAACAGTCTATCAGACATGCAATATTTGTTATGGCTCTGGAACCAAAACCGTAACAAGAAAGGCAACATGTCCTATATGTCGTGGTTCTGGTTATTCTGGAACTGAAATCAAAAAGGAAAGATGCTATTCTTGCACTAATGGATATAAGGAGGTAACTTGTAGAATATGTTCTGGAAGTGGTTCTGTGTCATGCAGACGTTGTGGAGGTTCTGGTAGAGTATCCAAACCATGTCCTTATTAATTAAGTCCTAATTTTAAATCCAATGAGTCAATGGAATATAACTGATAGAAAAATATTATGAAGAAAATATGCTTATTAATGCTTCTTATGTCTTCTTTCGCTTTGCCTGCACTTGCTGATAAAACAGGAGAACAGTGCTCTTGGGAGGATAAAGATGATAAAGGGAATGTAACCAAAGTACATCAAGGAAATATGGAAAGAGGCTATGATAATTCAGGTCGATTCAATTCATATGAATGTAATGATGGAACAGCCAAAAAATCGGCTGGTTATAAATTAGGCTGGGACTAATTCTTGTTATATGTTTCTGTTATCACGTTCTTTGAGATTTGCTTTTGGAGTAAGTTTATCTATTTTCTTTTTTGCAGTCGCAAATGTAGAAGCGCAGAATCAAACACCTAAATTTTGCATGCACTGCAAAGGAATTAAAACAACGTATGCTCCAGAGGGTACACCATATGCGTGCAAATATTGCAATGGTACGGGGATATTACCTGCAAAAGCAGAACAAGATGTAAAGTAAAGCCTCTGACCATTGTTCGATCTAAAACACAATACCCCGCAACTGCTGTTGCGGGGTATTTGTGCAATATAAGGCTTTTGAAGCCTTATTTCTTTATTCGTTGGGTAAAATCCGACCAGTCTTCTACTTTAAATGCTCTGATATCTCTAACAGATGCTTTGAACCAGTCAATTTCTCTAAGGGTGCTCATAGCGTCAAAAACAAGTCCTAAACCATCGTTTTCGTTTTCAGAGAGGTACACACTGCCTTGGGTCCAATGAAAACCAACCTTTTTCATGACCTTTGTAATTTCTGCGTATGCGTTGTTGTAGGGTTCGCCATAGGTCTTTTTCAAGGTGGCTATGTCCATGTCAAATGCTATTGCGTACATAATCAAGCCAATTTAAAGTATTCTTGTCTGTTGAAGTAGATGATTTGGTTTTTGAGGGCTTTGGCGTACACAACAAGGCCATTAAAAGGATTGTTGTCTAAATCGTCTACAATGCCTTCGATCCACTGTTCCTCTCCAGTTAATTCGGGAGAAATCATCACTTTTGATCCAATTTGAAAAGAATTGGTGTTCATGATTACCAGATTTTGTTTGATAAATGAAGTTAGTTTCATACTTATTAGTTTTGGTTCGTAAATAAGAATTAAGGGTTAATACTTTGCAAAAGTATCGATATTGTGTTGATATTCCAAAAATGTGGCTGTAAATTTACATTTACAACGCTCCTTCCATGAAGACGAGGGTCATGAAGCCGCAGAGGAGGGCGTAGGTAGCGGCTTTGTGGTAGCCGTGGGCGTGGGTTTCGGGAATCATCTCGTCGCTGATAACGTACAGCATGGCGCCACCTGCAAAGGCAAGCATAATAGGTAGCATAACAAGCGATATAGCGCCCAATCCGTAGCCAATCCAAACACCTACAATTTCAAGCAAACCAATGGAAAGTGAAATGAGCAGGGTGCGTAGTCGGCTAACACCGCTTAGTAGCAAGGGTGAGATTACTACCATGCCTTCGGGAATGTTTTGCAAGGCCAAACCAAAGGTAACACTCCAAGCGGCATCGTCGGTGCTGTTGTTAAAGCCGACACCTGCAGCAATGCCTTCCGGTAGTTTGTGAATGGCGATTGCTAAAACAAAAAGCAAAACTTTGTTGATGTGTTGGTTATTGGTGTGTTGCTCCACTTCCAAACCTGTTATTTTGTGTAGGTGGGGCGTAATATTGTCGAGCAAATTAAGGAACAATGCGCCCAATAAAACGCCAATGCCTACCTGCCACCAACCGCCTATACCGGCCATTTCAGTGGCGGGAAGAATTAGGCCAACAACCGATGCTGCTAACATGATGCCAGCGCAATAACCCATAATAAGGTCGTTCCATTTATGGCTCAATCCTTTAAACAAAAGACCGATAACAGAACCGAAAACGGAAGCTAAGCAGAGCGCGATGGCCGAAATCCAAACTGATTGCATGGTGTTATAAAGTTGTATTTGATGCAAAAGTAATAAAAAAAGGTGAATCGACTAATCGGCTAATCGGTGAAAGTTTGTGCAAGGTGAATGCAGAACAAATTTATTTGTTATGCTGCACCGAAGCTAAACTTCAAGAAATGCGAAACATTGAATAATCGAAGTTTTTTTTTATTTTTGTGCAAAGAAGAAGATAAACCTATGTTGAAGAGAATTATTTTTGCGATAACCCTGTTTTGGGCGGTGACGATGTCGGTATTGGCGTTCGAGAATCCCGTTACTTGGAGCATTAGCTGCAACGAATTGGATGCCCAACAGGTGGAAGTGGTGCTGACGGCTCAAATAGAGGAGGGATGGCATTTGTATTCACAGCATCAGAATGGCATGGCCATGCCTTTGGTGCTTAAAACGACCGATACCGAGCAATGCAAGTGGTTGACGGATGGTCTTTGGCAAGAAACTCCTGCTTATACCGAGCAGTACAATGATCTTTTTCAAGAAAATGAACGTTTTTTGAGTGGCACAGCTACGTTTACAACTACATTAGAACGATTAACGGCCGATGCCTTTACAGCTCCTCTAAAAATAGAGGGGCAAGCGTGCAAGATGCTTTGTGTGCCTGTTGATACAGAATTGACAGTACAGGTGCCTGTGGCAACCCTAATGGACACATCAACAGGCAGCGATGCTTCGCTTTGGTGGTTCTTTTTGGTGGCATTTGGCGGTGGCTTGTTGGGCGTTTTAACTCCTTGCGTATTCCCCATGGTGCCCATGACGGTGTCGTACTTTATGAAAAACGGTGGCAAAAAGCAGGCTTTGTTCTATGGCTTTTCAATTGTCTTTATTTATGTACTTATCGGTATCGTATTGTCGGCAATTTTTGGACAAGATTTTGCCAATATTATTAGCACACATTGGTTGCCCAACTGCTTGTTTGCACTTATTTTTGTGCTGTTTGCCTTTTCGTTGTTAGGTTATTTTGAGATTACATTGCCCAATAAATGGGTTAATAAATCAGCAGGGATGGAAGAGAAGGCTGGTTATTTGGGTACATTCTTTATGGCGCTAACATTGGTGTTGGTGTCGTTCTCTTGTACCTTGCCCATTGCTGGTGCGGTAGCGTTGGGTGCTGCCGATGGTAGCTTTGTAAAACCCATTGTGGGGATGTTGGGCTTCTCGTTGGCATTTGCTTTACCTTTTACCTTGTTTGCCTTCTTCCCTTCGTGGCTCAAAAAACTACCTAAATCGGGTGGATGGATGAATACCCTCAAAGTAACCCTTGCTTTTGTAGAATTGGCTTTTGCACTTAAATTTTTAAGCGTGCCCGATCAGGCTTACCATTGGGGTATGCTGGATCGTGAAGTGTATTTGGCTATATGGATTGTGGTGTTTGCTTTGTTGGGTATGTACCTATTGGGTAAGTTACGTTTTCCTATGGACGATGCCTGTGAGGTGCAAAAATCGCCTGTTCGCTTTACTGCGGCAGTGGCGGTTTGGGTGTTTGTGGTGTATATGCTACCCGGAATGTGGGGTGCACCGCTTAATGCGCTGTCGGGATGGTTGCCACCAATGAGTAGCCAGGATTTTGTATCGACAGGAGTGGGCACGACTACGATGTCGTGTCCTGTAATGGGATCGGCGCAAGACAATAGCAATTTGCATACCGTACCTGGCTTGCAGGCTGTGTTCGATTACGATGAGGCGTTGGCATTGGGAAAAGCGCAAAATAAACCTGTCTTCTTGGATTTTACGGGGCATGGCTGCGTTAATTGCAGACAGGTAGAACAGTTGGTGTTGGCGAAATCAGAAATACAACAGCTTATTAACGAACAAACCGTAATGGCTGCGCTTTATGTGGATGACAAGGTAGTTGAGCTATCGTCACCTTACACAACGCACGAGGGCAAAGAGCTAACCCTACTGGGCGATAAGAATCGCTACATTCAAAACCATTTGTACAAAGAAAATGCACAGCCTTGCTACATCGTTATCGATCCTCATACAGAAAGGGTGTTGGCTGGTCCTATTTTCTACGAAACCAATCCTGTAATCTTTGCACAATTCTTACAACAAGGTGTCGAAGCCATGAAGGGGCAATAAAAATGCCGTAAAAGTAGGGGTATATTCAAAAGAATTTTATAACTTTGTACGCTGTAAAAAGTAAAAAAGAACTTTATATTAACTTATTTAATACAATTAACATGGTATCTTACAAAGAACTAGGTTTGGTAAACACCAAAGAAATGTTTGCCGGTGCTATTAAAGGTGGTTATGCAATCCCTGCATTCAACTTTAATAACATGGAACAAATGCAAGCTATCATCTCAGCTTGTGCAGAACAAAAATCGCCCGTAATTTTGCAAGTGTCTAGCGGTGCTCGCAAATACGCTAACCAAACTTTGTTGCGTTACATGGCACAAGGTGCTGTAGAATTCGCAAAAGAATTGGGTTGGGAAAAACCACAAATCGCATTGCACTTGGACCACGGTAACTCGTTCGAATTGTGCAAAAGCTGCGTTGACATGGGCTTCTCGTCTGTAATGATCGACGGTTCTCACTTGCCTTATGAAGAAAACGTTGCTCTTACCAAACAAGTTGTTGAATATGCTCACCAATACGGTGTAACCGTAGAAGGCGAATTGGGTGTATTGGCAGGTGTTGAAGACGACGTAGTTGCAGAACACAGCAACTATACTCAACCAGAAGAAGTAATCGACTTCGTTACCCGCACAGGTTGCGACTCGTTGGCTATTTCAATCGGTACTTCTCACGGTGCTAACAAATTTACTCCAGAACAATGTACTCGCGACGAAAATGGTATCTTGATTCCTCCTCCATTGCGTTTCGATATCTTGAAAGAAATTGAAGAAAAACTTCCTGGATTCCCAATCGTATTGCACGGTTCTTCTTCAGTTCCTCAAGAATACGTTAAGATCATCAACGAAAACGGTGGTAAACTAAAAGACGCTGTAGGTATTCCAGAAGAACAATTGCGTAAAGCTGCTGCTTCTGCAGTTTGCAAAATCAACATCGACTCTGACGGTCGTTTGGCGATGACTGCTGCTGTACGTCAATTCTTCAACACCGATCCTGACAAATTTGACCCACGTCAATACCTAGGACCTGCTCGCGAAGAGTTGAAAAAATTGTACACCCACAAAGTTGTTAACGTATTGGGTTCTGCAGGTAAAGCATAATTTAATTGCTCTATATGCACAAAGGCAGCCAATTGGCTGCCTTTTTTTATGCAGGTTTGTGTTGTTTGGGGAGGTGCAAAGTTGCCCGCAGCATAAAAAAAGGACTAACCCTAAGGTTAGTCCTTTGTGTATATACGGTACATGAATGTTATCCTAAATAACCTTTTAGCTGTTTGCTGCGTGCGCTGGTTTTAAGGCGACGGATGGCTTTCTCTTTGATTTGGCGTACACGTTCACGTGTCAAACCAAATTTATCGCCAATTTCTTCCAATGTCATTTCTTGGCAGCCAATACCAAAGAAGCATACGATAATTTTCTTTTCACGTTCGCTCAAGGTGTTAAGTGCACGGTCAATTTCTTTCGACAACGATTCGTTCATCAATTCGCGGTCTGCAATAGGAGAATCGTCGTTTACCAAAACGTCCAATAAGCTGTTGTCTTCACCTTCAACAAAAGGAGCGTCCACCGAAATGTGACGACCCGATACTTTTAGGGTATCAGAAATTTTGTCGATAGGGATATCCAATTCTTCCGACAATTCTTGTGGCGAAGGGCGGCGTTCGTGTTCTTGCTCAAATTTCGATAAAGCTTTGTTGATTTTGTTAAGCGAACCTACTTGGTTAAGTGGCAAACGCACAATACGCGATTGTTCTGCCAATGCTTGCAAAATAGATTGACGAATCCACCATACGGCATAAGAGATAAATTTGAAACCACGGGTTTCATCAAATTTTTCTGCCGCTTTGATAAGCCCTAAGTTGCCTTCGTTAATCAAGTCGGGTAAGCTTAATCCTTGGTTTTGGTATTGTTTAGCAACAGACACAACAAAACGTAGGTTGGCACGGGTTAATTTTTCCAAGGCAATGCGGTCGCCTTTTTTGATGCGTTGGGCCAATTCTACCTCTTCTTCTACTGTGATAAGATCTTCTCTACCAATCTCTTGTAGATACTTGTCCAACGATGCACTTTCTCTGTTGGTAATCGATTTTACAATTTTAAGTTGTCTCATGATGCTAATTCGGGCAAAATAAAGCGCAAATATAGTAAAGAATTGCAAATATAGCAAGGAGAATATTTAATTTTTAAAGAATTTCTTTTGTTGGTCAAGCGAAATGCCGTATCTTCGCACCCAAATAGAAATCAGTGCGACGGTTTGTCGCTGGCAATGCAAATTGCGAGAGGAAAGTCCGGGCAATACAGGACACCGTGTTTCTTAATGTGGAAGCTATCCGCGAGGGTAGGTGAGCGTAGAAGAAAATAACCGCCCGCAAGGGTAAGGGTGAGAAGGTGGGGTAAGAGCCCACCGCTTGTGTGGCAACATGCAAGGCTGTACGCACCACGGATTGCAAGACCAAGTATACTGACGCACGTAGGGCTGTCCGTCCGATGTCAGGGGGTAGGTTGCTAGAGGCTGCTTGTGAGGGCAGTAGTAGATAAATGACAAACGCCTTTGTTTACAAAGGTACAGAACCCGGCTTATAGGCGCACTGTTTTCTTTTTATTTAGCGACAAAAAAGAGGCTAACACACTACGTGTTAGCCTCTACTGTTTATAAGGGGATGCTTTTACCAAACGCTTACTTGTTGGTATGTATTGTTGGTTTTAACAAGGTAAACGCCTTGTAAGCTTCCGTTTTGGTATGTTACGTCGATGCCTGCAAGGTTGTAAATGCTAAATGCTTGGTCGCAGTAGATGGTGCCATCTTTTGCGTAAATGATTGCAGCTGCAACGTCTTCAACTGCAGTTGGAGTTTCAACTACGGCGGTTGCGCTGAACGCTATACTTTCACTAACGCCTCCCGATGTAATGGTAAGGGTTGCAGTAAAGGTTCCTGCTGTTTCTGGCATAAAGACAATTTGAACTTCTCCTAAAGACTCGTTCTTAATAAAGAATACGTCATCGCCAGTAAGCGTTGCGGTTGCTTCTGTTGCATTTTCGAGCTTGTAGGTCGCAGTTGCATTGGTAAAGTTGCCTACATAAATTTCTTCAAACGCTGGAGCTTGTAGGTCGCTGATTACAGGCATTGCAATTGCGGTAGCAGAGAAGCTGATGCTTTCAGAAACTACTCCGTCGGCAGTCAGTGTCAATGTGCCGTTGAATGTACCCGCCGAGGTAGGCGCAAATTGAATGGTAACCGAACCATTATTGGTCGATGCAATGGTAAATACAGCATGGCCCGTTAGGGTTGCTTCAATGTTAGAAGCATTTTCCACTTTGTATTGTGCCATGCCTTTGATTGTTTCTGCCACGTAGATTTGCTCAAATACTGGAGCTTGTAGATCGATGAACGCAGGCATTGCAATTGCGGTTGCAGAGAAGCTGATGCTTTCCGAAACTACACCGTCGGCAGTCAATGTCAAAGTG
>JAZQZN010000032.1:0-27465 GCA_045634045.1 Candidatus Enterocola sp.
GTTAAGTATATAAGATATTATAATAACGATAGAATTAAGTTGAGGCTAAATGGAAAAAGCCCGGTAAAATACCGAGCTTTATACCAATCTAGAGTTGCCTCTTGATAATGTTTAACCGTCCAACTTTTGGGGGTCACATCACAGAAGCCTCTTTTTGTTTTGCTGTGCACCGAATTATTTACGGATGCCAAGTTGTTTGATAATGCTACGATAACGTTCGATGTCGCGATCTTTCAAATAATCCAACAAACGACGACGTTTGCCTACCAATTGTACCAAAGCACGTTTTGTGCTATAATCTTTGTGATTTGACTTAACATGTTCAGTCAAATGAGCGATACGGGTAGAAAATAATGCTATCTGGCTTTCAGGAGAACCAGTGTCAGTATTAGACTTTCCGTATTTCTCAAAGATTTCAACTTTTTGTTCTTTCGATAAATACATATTATAAATTTTTAAAAGGTCGGCAAAGGTAACTACTTTTTTTTACATAGCAAACCTTTTGCGGAAAAATTTTATCCATTTACCTGATTTACAGGGCTACCCTCGAAATAGCAAATCACATTTTTCAATGCCATTGCTGCCATTTTATTGCGCGTTTCGCGCGTTGCAGTGCCTATATGTGGCACAATCACCACATTGTTGAGCTTGCGCAACTCTTGCGAAACCTTGGGCTCGTACTCAAATACATCCAACCCAGCACCTGCAATTTTTTGCTCCGATAAGGCTTGAACCAAAGCTGTTTCGTCTACCACTGCCCCACGAGCCGTGTTAATTAAATAGGCTGTTGGTTTGCACAATGCCAATTCAGCTGTGCCTATAAGGTGATGTGTTTGATCGGTTAATGGTGTATGCAAGCTGATAAAATCGGAGCAGCGGAGCAACCCTTCTAGCGACATGTGGGTTGCATCGTAGGCAGATTCAATGCTTTTTGCTACCCTACGACGGCTGTAGTACACCACGCGCATGCCCATGGCATGTGCCCGGCGTGCTACTGCCTGACCAATACGACCGAAACCTACAATGCCTATGGTTTTGCCATATACATCCATGCCTATATTTTCGAGCACACCCCACTTTTCGGCAGATTGCTGCATGGCAACGTGAGAACGCGTAATGCCCCTTGCTAAATCAAGTAGCAAAGCTATGGTTAATTCAGCCGTTGGCTCTGTCACCACATTGGGCGTATTGCATACTGCAATATCCATTTGAGTGGCTGTAGTTACATCTATATTGTTATAGCCAACCCCTACATTCGACACGATTTGCAACTGTTCACCAGCTTGCAACAAGGTCGCAGTGACTGGGGTGTTAAACATGGGAATAAAGGCATGACACTGAGGAATCAACTGTTGCAATTCTTCCGATGAAAAGGCACCTTTTTGCGGTTTGATAAGCTGGTATTTTTCTTCCAAGCCGCCAACAAACTCAGGCATTGAAAGGGAAAATGATTCGGGATATAGGGCATGTGCCACTAAGATCTTTTTCATAGGCTAAAAACTTTTGCGTAAGCGAGCAACGGGCAATCCTAACTGTTCGCGATACTTGGCAATGGTACGTCGAGCAATGGGATACCCCTTTTGCTGCAAGAGTTCACATAACTTTTCGTCTGCAAGGGGATGTTTTTTATCTTCAGCATCTATCAACTCTTTGAGCAAAGCTTTGATCTCGCGAGTCGAAACTTCTTCGCCAGAATCAGTTACCATACCCTCCGAGAAGAAGTATTTAAGTGGGAATATGCCAAAATTTGTTTGAATATACTTGCCTGCTACCGCACGAGATACGGTAGAAATTTCGCAATGTGATTGCAGTGCAATCTCTTTCATCGTTAGGGGGCGAAGCCTGGTTTCATCACCTGTTGAAAAGAAATCTCGTTGATGCACAATAATGGCATGCATCACCGCCATCAGCGTATTTTCGCGTTGTTGAACCGCCTCAATAAACGATTTTGCTCGATCAAGTTTCTGTTTGGCAAATTGCACGGCGGCCTTACGTTCTGGAGTTCGATTGGCTATATTTGACGAATAATCCTCAAACAGCTGCACATAACCTGCCCCCACTCGCAAAGGTGGAATGGTTTGGTTGTTAAGTTCCAATTGTTGCAAATCGCTATCGTATAGAAAATCGGGCGTTACAACGCTGTTTTTGTCAAACGCGTCTTGCTGATAGCCGTTGCTGGGACGTGGATTTAAGCGAACAATCTCCTTAATGGCATCGCGCATTTCGTCGTCCGATAAGCCCAATTGCGCTTGCACCTTTTCGTAATGGTGCTGCGTAAATGCCTCGTAACAATCTTCCAAAATGCGCATGGCATTGTCTATCGACGGAGTAAAAGTTTTTCGTTCGAGCTGCAACAGCAAACATTCATCAAGCGACCGGGCCGCGATTCCAGCAGGATCTAAGCTTTGCACGTCAGACAAAGCCTCAAACATTTCCGTTTCGGTAATGTTGGTATCGTATTGTAAATTAAAATCGACGGTGAGCAAACTGATTTCGCGCTCCAAATAGCCTCTTTCGTCTAAATTCCCAATGATGTATTCGCCCATCTGCGTACGCAAAGGAGGCAAGGCGATCATGCGCAATTGTTCGATCAACGATTCCGACATATCTGCCTCCTCGGCATAATTGTTGTAGATAAAATCCAATGAATTTGCGGATGCTGCAGGAATGCCATAAGCATCGTCTGAGGCATCATCATCTGACAAATAGGAGGAGATGTCTTCGACTTGTATATCGGATGACAAACTATCATTTTGCCCCATTTCATCGATATTTTCTACATCATCAACATCGGTAGTAGCATAGGATTCTTCCCTGCCCTCTTCTAAGGCTGGGTTATCTTCCAATTCGTGACGAATGCGGTTTTCCAATTCCAGAATTGGACATTCCAACAAACCCACCGCCAACAGCTGTTGGGGCGAGAGCGTTTGCTTGAGTTGTTGTTGTAAAACCTGTTTTTGTGACACGATCGTTGGATTTAGTAGCGACAAATATACAACAAAAAACACCAGAAAATGGTAGGAACGTTAAACTTTATGCATTTTTTTGCGTATCCATATAGAATAGTATATTTTTGTAGAACGATGAAACTCCAATCTCTACTTAACAACCGTTTGCTCTGCTGCTGCCTATTGGGGTGGTTGCCCTTTGTACTGCTGTATGGTTTAGACCCTATGGCATACACTGCCATTCAACAGCAAATGCGTATGGGAGATCTTGAGAACAGCATCGAACGGATTGAAAAAGAGCTCAAAAAGGACAAAAACGAAGCACAATGGTATTGGTTATTGGATGACATTTACCTGCAACAATCGCGCCATGACAAGCGCATCGAAATACTACAAAAAGGACTAAAACAAAAGAAGTTAAGTGAGAAAAAATCGACAACTCTCCGACTTGCTACCGCCTATTTTGATAGTGGTGCTTACGAACAAGCTGAACAGATTTACAAAAGTTTGCCTCCTACTCCATACATTGCCAACGCATTGGCGAAATGCCGAGTAGCAGATAGTTTGCGTAAACATCCTGTTGAAATGGTTCGCTATGCCATGGGCGACAGCCTCAACACACCATACGACAACCTTTGGCCCAGCCTTACTGCCAATGGAAAGGTATTTTGCAGTACGGTGGTGGTAGGCAAACGTGGTTATACTGGCAACCCACACCTATGGCAAGAGGATATTTACATCAGCGAAAAAAAGAATGGCGTTTGGCAGCCTGCCAAAGCACTCCCCAATCCCATCAACACGAAGGGCAATGAGGGTGCTTCCTATTTTTCGGCTGATGGGAAGTATTTGTTTTTCGTACGATGCAACGAGCAAGGTGGACATGGCAGTTGCGATATCTACTACATGGTAAAACAGGGAAAAACTTGGAGCCGCCCCATACTTGCCGAAGCTCCACTTAATAGCACTTTTTGGGAGAGCAACCCCATGCTCAGTGCATCGCAGAAAGAAATCTACTTTTCGAGCAATAGACCCGATGGAATGGGCAAAAAAGACATCTGGAAGTGTGATGTACAGGTAAAAGGAAATGGGTTGTTAAGTTTCTCGAACGCTACTTGTTTGCGTAGCATCAACACTCCCTACGATGAAGTCTCACCCTTCCTGCACGCCAATGACAGCTGCTTGTATTTTTCAAGCAACGGACACGCAGGTATGGGCGGATTGGATGTATTTTACAGTCGCCGCATAGCTGCCGACCAATGGTCACAACCACGTAACATCGGCTATCCTATCAATACTTTTCGTGACGAAATGGGTTGGACGGTCAGTCCTGACGGCAAAGACGCCTACCTTTCGGGGAGCAACGGAGAAGAAGACAAGCAAAGACAAGTCATTCATCGTATTGCATTGCCAGAGGCATTGCGTCCAACTCCTGCTTCCATTGCCCAGCAGCTACAGATAGACGGCACCTATCGCCTAACACGCATCTTGTTTGCCACAGGCGATGCCACCTTGTTGCCTGCTTCGCACCAACAGCTGAATGAATTGGCACAAGTGCTACAAAAGAACCCATATCTTCACCTGCTCATTAGCGGACACACCGACAACCAAGGTAGCGAAGCGTACAACCTAGAACTCTCGCAAAAACGTGCCGAGAGTGTCGTCGCCTACTTGGTGCAACAAGGCATAGCGCCAAGCCGACTGCAAAGTAAGGGGTACGGATTCAGCCAACCCATCGAAAGCAATGCGACCGAATGGGGAAGAGCACAAAATCGCCGCATAGAAGCAAGCGTCATTCCTACCTACTCAAACGATAAATAGTGCCTAATTTTATCGATGAAATCGGGTGTTACGTCTTCGTCTAACACCAAATCCTTGATGCTGTTATAGCGTTTTTCTGGCTGTTTCTGTCGGTTTTCACAAATGGATTTTGCCTGAAAATACCGAATGTAAGGATGGCGCTTTAACTCGTCCAACGAAAGATAGTTGATCGGCAATTTACGTATCAATGTTGTATCGACCAATAACTGCGCTTCTATTCGTTCAAAGGTTTCGCGCGGAAAGCGATAAACTTCCAATAGCTGCTCTTTGTGGTAAAAACCACCCAACTTTTCACGGTAATTTACAATCATACGTGCATAACCGCTACCTATGCCTCGCAGCTGTTTTAGCAAAGTGGTATCTGCCGCATTGAGTTCTACATCGCGGTTAGTTTTTACTACTTTAACTTTAGCGGGTAATGCTTGATTTGTTTCGGTGAATTGGGCGTTTTTTGCCGTCACTGCCTGCGCCAATACGACGCGTATTAGCAATAGCATACCAATAAAAACAAGGAGAGAGAAAATGCCCCGACGTTCTGAGCGGGTAACAAAAAAGAAAGTGTACCAGTGCATACCATTAAAAATTAAGATGATATGCAAAGGTACACTTTATTTCTATAATCTGTTACAAAATGCTGAAAAGAAATACAGCAAAGATGCACGCTGGTACAAAGAAGCGCAATAAGTAAATGTATCCTTTGATGAACAAATGCGCCTTAGGATGCTTGATGCGTAGTTCGGTTGCCACAATGCGTTTATCCAAGAACCAACCTACAAAAATGGAAATGAAGAAACCGCCCACTGGCAACAAGATTGATGCTGTTACAAAGTCAAGGGCATCGAAAATGGTTTTACCAAAGATGGTAATGTCACTCAATACGCCAAATGAAAGCGAAGCAAATACACCTAAGACAGAGGCCAAACTTGCCACTACCAACGACGCTTTTTTACGAGAAAGCGAGGAGTTTTCGTATAGGTAGGCTGTCACGACTTCGTGCAACGAAATAAGGGAAGTCAAAGCCGCAATGAACAATAACGCATAGAACAAGATAGCCCACATCGTTCCAATAGGCATTTGTTGGAAGACGTTAGGCAACACTTTGAATACCAAACTAGGACCTTGCTCTGGTTGCATACCAAACGAGAATACGGCAGGAAAAATCACTATGGCCGAAATTACTGCGACCATGGCATCGATCGACACTACTTGAGCTGCTGTTTTGGGCAAACTTACGTCCTTTTTGAAATAGGATGAGTAGGTAATCAAGCAACCCATACCCAAGCTAAGCGAGAAAAAGGTTTGTCCCATGGCTGTTAGCACAGCAACAGGTGTGAGCTTACTCAAATCGGGTTTGAACAAGAAAGTCAAGCCTTCGGCTGCAGCTGGCAGGAAGAAAGAATTAACCATCATCACCAACAAAATGATGAAGAAGATAGGCATCAATACATTGGATGCTTTTTCGATACCACCGCTAACGCCTTTCGATACCACAAAATGCGATACCAACATGACAATCACCATCCAAATAAGAGGCAAGTAGGGATGCGATGCAAATTGATCAAACATCGCTCCGTATTGTTCGGTGGTAAGTCCAGCCAAACCACCCATAGTAGCTTGGAATAAATATTCAAGTGTCCAGCCCACAACTACCGCATAGTAGCCCATGATTAAGAATCCAGCTAAAACACCACTATAGCCAATCCAATGCCATTTGGTATTGGGCGCTAACTTTTTGAATGAATCAACTGCATTGGCATGCGAATGTCTGCCCACAATAAATTCGGCAATTACGCCTGGAATACCCAATAAAAGCAATGCCAATACATACACTACCAAAAAGGCGGCACCACCATATTCACCAACTACGTAAGGGAAGCGCCAAACGTTGCCCAACCCTACAGCAGTTCCTACTGTTGCCAAAATCACGCCTATTTTGGATGTAAAATTACCTCTGTTTTCTGTTTTCATAGTTAAGGAGAGTTCATTTAAACGGCACAAATATAGTAATTTTTATACATTTTGGTTACAAGGCTGAAAAATAACTGCTATTTTTGCAAAAAAATTCATAAAAGATACCTCTTAATAGGAATAAATTGTATAATTTTGCAGAATTATACAGATATTATTCACATAATATACAAAATGAAGAACAAAACAGATCGTTTGTACGTGATTAAAGAGGTGGTAACCAATCAACCTATTGGTAACCAAGATGAGTTACTCAAAATATTGAGAGACAGAGGATTTGAGCTTACACAAGCCACCCTATCGCGCGATTTAAAACGACTTAAAATCACCAAAATTCCCAATGATATGGGGGAATACCGATATGCATTACCCGCATCGGCTTATGCATCAAGTAAGCAGAACGAGACACGCATCATCGGCTCTAACTCGTTAGAATTTTCGGGACAATTGGCAGTTCTTAAAACTCGTTCGGGCTATGCTGGTGGTATTGCAGCCGAAATTGATGAAAATGCATCGGATGCCATTTTAGGAACCATTGCTGGTGACGACACCATTTTGGTGATCCCCCGCGAAGGATTTAGTCGAGAAGAAATTGCTCGCATATTATCATCTGTTATTGAAAAAATTTAAGAGTATCAACATTAAGCAAGATAAGAAGAGATGAAACCCGAGGATGTTAAAATCATTATCGCCGACGAAACACACATTGCATACGTCGATACGATTTTATCTACCATCGAAGCTGCGGCAAAAGTACGTGGCACTGGCATTGCAAAACGTGACCCTGAATACGTAAAAAATAAAATTTTGGAAGGTAAAGCGGTGATTGCGTTGTATGGCGATGAATTTGCTGGTTTTAGTTACATTGAAACATGGGGTAATAAGAAATACGTTACCACATCGGGGCTGATTGTGCCCGAAAAATTTAGAGGATTGGGATTGGCAAGAAGAATCAAACACCAAACCTTTAGCTTGGCACGCGAACGTTGGCCTGAAGCGAAAATCTTTAGTTTGACCTCTGGCGCTGCTGTAATGAAACTCAACACGGCTTTGGGCTACCTACCCGTTACCTTCGCGGATTTAACCGACGACGAAGATTTCTGGAAAGGTTGCAAGGGCTGCGTCAATTACGACGTATTGGAGCGTACAGGCAGACGTTACTGCATTTGTACGGGTATGCTGTTCGATCCCAAACAAAAAATGTGCATCGAGGCTGCTAAACGTGAACTGAAAGGTGATAAACCCAAAGGATTCTTTGCGAAACTGAAAGAATTGTTTAGTTAGGAGTTTGTAACCCTGTGTTAAGGGAGCAAAGCGAACGCAACGCGGGGAGAAGTAGTAAAAACAAATTAAAAAATAGATCATATGGAAAAGAAAAAAGTAGTAGTGGCATTTAGCGGTGGTTTGGACACTTCGTACACCGTTATGTATTTGGCCAAAGAAAAAGGATACGAGGTTTATGCAGCTTGCGCCAACACTGGCGGTTTTAGCGCAGAACAACTCAAACAAAATGAAGAAAATGCCTATAAATTGGGGGCAAAAGAATACGTTACCTTGGACGTAACACGCGAATATTACGACAAGAGCATCCGTTACATGGTATATGGCAACGTTTTGCGTAATAACTGCTACCCTATATCGGTATCGTCAGAACGTATTTTCCAAGCTATGGCCATTGCTCGCTATGCCAATGAAATTGGTGCTTCGGCCATTGCACACGGTTCGACAGGTGCTGGCAACGATCAAATCCGCTTCGACATGACCTTTTTGGTAATGGCTCCTGGCGTTGAAATCATTACCTTGACACGTGATGGCAACTTAACCCGTCAAGAAGAGGTTGATTACCTCAACAAACACGGCTACTTTGCTGACTTTACCAAACTTAAATATTCGTACAACGTAGGTTTGTGGGGCACTTCTATTTGTGGAGGTGAAATCTTGGATTCGGCTCAAGGCTTGCCTGAATGTGCTTACCTTAAACATGCTACCAAAGAAGGTCCAGAACTTTTGAAGTTAGGCTTTGAAAAAGGTGAATTGACCAGCGTTAATGGTAAAAAATACGAAGACCCTATTGCTGCCATCCAAGCAGTAGAAGAAATTGGTGCAGCATACGGCATCGGTCGTGATTGCCACGTGGGCGACACCATTATCGGCATCAAAGGACGTGTAGGTTTTGAAGCTGCCGCTCCTATGTTGATTATTGGTGCTCACCGTTTCTTGGAAAAATACACCTTGAGCAAATGGCAACAATATTGGAAAGACCAAGTTGCTAACTGGTACGGCATGTTCTTGCACGAAAGCCAATACCTTGAACCTGTAATGCCAGACATCGAAGCCATGTTGGAAAGCAGCCAACGCAACGTTACTGGTGAGGTTACTTTGGAACTTCGTCCGCTAATGTTCCAAACCATCGGTGTTGAATCTCCCAACGACTTGGTTAAAAACAAATTGGGCGAATACGGCGAAACAGCCAAAGCATGGTCGTCGGAAGATGCAAAAGGATTTATCAAAGTTTCGGCTACCGCACTAAGAGCGTACTATTTGGCACATCCAGATGAACGTAAATAAGTTAGGAGTTAAAAGTAAAAGAATATGATTAAAGTAGGTATTGTAGGGGGTGCGGGCTATACAGCTGGCGAACTATTACGCATTTTGCTCAACCACCCAGAAACAGAAATTACCTTTGTAAACAGCAGTAGCAATGCTGGAAACAAATTATACGACGTACACGAAGGTTTGTTTGGCGAAACCGAGATGACCTTTACTGATATGTTGCCTTTGGACGAAATTGATGTTTTGTTTATTTGCTCGGGACACGGCGATAGCAAGAAATTTTTGGAAGCTAACGAAGTGCCTGCCAACGTAAAAATCATTGACCTTTCGCAAGATTTCCGCGATGAATCCAATGGTTTTGTGTATGGATTGCCCGAATTGAACAAAGAACGCATCAAAACTGCCAACAAAGTAGCAAACCCAGGCTGTTTTGCTACCGGCATTCAGTTGGGCTTGCTTCCTTTGGCTGCCAACGGATTGTTGAAAGGTGAGGTACACACCAACGGCATTACTGGTTCGACTGGTGCTGGTGTAAAACCAGGACCAACCTCTCACTTTAGCTGGCGCAACAACAATATTTCGGTTTACAAAGCATTTGGTCATCAACACTTGAAAGAAATCAACCAATCGCTCAAACAATTGCAACCTGATTTCAACCACGCCATCAACTTTATCCCTGTAAGGGGTAACTTCTCGCGCGGTATTTTTGTAAGTAGCTATTTGGATTGCGACTTGGAATTGAGCGAATTGCGTAAATTGTATGCCGACTTTTTCGAGGATGCTGCCTTTACCTTTATGATGGAAGCTAATCCTGATTTGAAGCAAGTAGTCAATACCAACAAAGTGTTGATTCACTTGGAAAAACACGGCAATAAATTGCTTATTTTGTCGGTAATTGACAACCTTTTGAAAGGTGCTTCGGGACAAGCCGTACAAAACATGAACCTGATGTTCGGTTTGCCAGAAAACATGGGATTACAACTTAAGAGCGTTGCTTTTTAATCCATTTAACCATTGATTGAACATGAAACTATTTGATGTATATCCACTTTTTCCTATTGAAATTGTACAAGGAAAAGGCTGTTATGTGTACGACAACGAAGGCACCGAATACCTCGATTTGTATGGCGGTCACGCTGTTATTTCTATCGGCCATGCGCATCCTACGTATGTAAAAGCCATTGCCGATCAGGTTGCCAAATTGGGTTTCTATTCGAACTCCGTTATCAACAATTTGCAGGTAGAATTGGCAAATAAATTGGGGAAATTGAGCGGTTATGAAGATTATTCGCTATTTTTGGTCAATTCGGGAGCAGAAGCAAACGAAAATGCACTAAAATTAGCCTCGTTCCATAACGGACGTAAAAAAATCTTATCGTTTAAACAATCGTTCCATGGTAGAACATCGGCAACGGTACGTGTAACCGACATTCCTAAATACGTTGCTCCTATAAACGAAGGATTGGATGTTACTTTCTTATCGCTTAACGACATCGATGCCGTTCGCAATGAATTGCAAACTGGTTTGTATGCTGCAGTTATTATTGAAGGCATCCAAGGCATCGGCGGTATTCAAGTACCTAACGATGATTTTATGCGTCAACTGCGCGAAGTTTGTACCGAGACTAGCACCGTACTGATCTTGGACGAAATCCAATCGGGATACGGACGTAGCGGTAAATTCTTTGCACACCAATACACAGGCATCCAACCTGACATCATTACGGTTGCTAAAGGCATCTGCAACGGCTATCCAATGTCGGGTATGTTGATTAGTCCTATGTTTACCCCCATTTACGGGCAATTGGGCACCACGTTTGGTGGCAATCACTTGGGCTGCGCAGGTGCGTTGGCTGTTCTGGACGTAATCGAACAAGAAAATTTGATTGACAACGCATGCCAAGTTGGTGACTATCTGTTGGAAGAATTGAAAAAAATTGATGGCATCAAGGAAGTGCGTGGCAGAGGTTTGATGATTGGCATGGAATTTGAACAACCTATTAAAGAGATTCGAACCAAATTGTTGTTCGAACAAAAAGTATTTACTGGAGTTGCAGGCACACATACCATTCGCTTGCTACCTCCTCTTTGCTTGACCATGGAACAAGCCAAAGAATTTATAACACGATTGAAAAACTGTTTATAATTACATACACCATGAAAAAAATAGCCATTATTGGAGCAGGTAATATGGGTGGAGCCATTGCACGTGGCCTTACCCAAAGCAACCTTGTAGCTGCCATTACCGTTAGTGATATCAACCAAACGGCATTGGATCAGTTAGCTGCTTTTCATACCTCCATTTCTACTACCAACTGCAATGCAGATGCAATAAAAGGTGCTGACATTGTTATTTTGGCAGTAAAACCTTGGTTGGTACAAACAGTGGTTGCTGACATCAAAGAAGCATTGAACTACCAACAACAAATCGTTGTATCGATTGCTGCTGGCGTTGCTTTGGACGATTTAACCACCTTGTTTGACAAAGACGGCAATGTGCCTGTTTTGTTTAGACTTATCCCCAATACGGCGATTGATGTATTGCAAAGCGTATCGACCATTGCTGCACACAGCAATGCATCGAACGAAGATAAACAGCTTATTTGCGCCTTGTTTGACCAAATGGGCAAAACCTTCTTGGTTCCTGAAAGTCAGCTCAATGCCTTGATGTCGCTATCGAGCTGTGGCATCGCCTATGCTTTCCGCTATATCCGCGCCGCGGTTGAAGGTGGCGTTGAAATGGGCATTTATCCTCAAATGGCCAAAGAAGTGGTATTGCAAACCTTGCGTGGAGCTGTTGAACTTTTGGAAGCGAATGAATCGCATCCTGAAGTAGAAATTGACAAAGTAACTACTCCTGGTGGCATTACCATTAAGGGCCTAAACGAGATGGAAGCCAATGGATTTAGCAATGCCGTGATTAAAGGGCTTAAAGCGAGCTTGATAAAATAGTCGCTGCGCGACGGTGAATTAGTCGTAAGTATAGAAATAATTAAAATTTATACTGTTAGAATTATGATGAAGGAAATTGCAGAACGCCTACGTGGTCTTCGTGATTCTATGGATATGAGTGTAGCGGACATGGCTGCACAAACTGGGATTGAAGCTACAACCTACGAAAGCTACGAAACCGGCGAGGTGGATATTCCCATGAACTTTATCTGCCAAGTGGCACAACTATTTAAAGTAGATACCTCGGTTTTGATTTCGGGCGATGAAGCGCATGCGCTAAGCTATTTTGTTACCCGCAAAGGCAGAGGTATTTCTGTGGAACGTAGCAAAGCCTACAAGTACCGCGATTTGGCTGGTGGCTTTAAAAATGCCAAAGCTACCCCATTCTTGGTAACCGTAGAGCCCAACGACCAACCCATCCATTTGAACAGCCATCCTGGTCAAGAGTTTAACTTGATTGAAAAGGGTTCTCTTTTGTTAGAAATTGACGGAAAAGAAATTGTTTTGGAAGAAGGAGACAGCATCTATTTTGATGCGACCAAGCCACATGGAATGAAAGCATTAAATAACGAAAAGGCCCGTTTCTTGGCCATTATCCTATAAGAGTATGTTAGAACGTTTTGTAGAACAAACCAGTTTTACTTCGCAAGAAGATTTTGTAAAGAACTTAAAAATAAAAGCTCCCGAAAATTTTAACTTTGGCTACGACGTAGTGGATGCGTGGGCAGCAGAAGCACCCAACAAGCGTGCCATCTGCTGGACCAACGATAAAGGCGAACACATTGACTTCAGCTATGCCGATTTAAAGAAAAAAACCGATAATACCGCGGCTTATTTCCAATCGTTAGGCATTGGCAAAGGCGACATGGTGATGCTTATTTTAAAGCGTAGATACGAATTTTGGTATTCTATCATTGCGCTTCACAAACTTGGTGCCGTAGTAATTCCTGCTACTCACCTATTAACCGAAAAAGATATTATTTACCGCTGCGAAGCTGCTGATATTAAAGCAATTGTGGCTGTAGGCGAAACGGTAGTGTTAGACCACATTAAAAATGCACTTCCAAAATGTCCTTCTGTAAAGAGTGTTATCTCTGTAGGACCTGAAGTGTACGAAGGATTTGAAGACTTTGCCAAAGGCATAGAAAACGCTCCTGCATTTGTTCGTCCCGAAAACGTAAATACCAACGATGATATTTCCATTATTTACTTTACCTCGGGTACTTCGGGCAACCCCAAAATGGTGGCGCACGACTTTACCTATCCGTTGGGACACATTGTAACTGGTAGCTACTGGCACAACCTACACGAAGAAAGCTTACACTTAACCGTGGCAGATACCGGTTGGGGTAAAGCTGTTTGGGGTAAATTATATGGCCAAATGATTGCAGGTGCATCTATTTTTGTGTACGACCACGAAAAATTTACCCCTGCCGATATGCTAAAAATGATTCAGGAGTACAAAATCACATCATTCTGCGCACCTCCTACCATTTTCCGATTTATGATTCGCGAAGATTTGACCAAATACGACCTTTCATCGCTTAAATGGGCAACTATTGCTGGCGAGGCATTGAACCCCAGCGTTTACCAAGAGTTTTACGAACTAACTGGTATTAAATTGCGCGAAGGCTTTGGACAAACCGAAACCACTTGTACGGTGCTTACGACCCCATGGATGGAACCAAAACCCGGTTCTATGGGCAAACCGAACCCTGCATACAACGTTGACATCGTAATGAGCGACGGACGCAGTGCAGAAGTGGGAGAACAAGGTGAAATTATTATCCGCATCGACGAAAACAACAAGCCAAACGGTCTGTTCTTGGGATACTACCGCGATGAAGCACGAACCAAAGAAGCATACTGCGACGGCATCTATCACACTGGCGACGTAGCATGGAAAGACGAAGACGGTTATTTCTGGTTTGTTGGTCGCAACGACGACGTAATCAAATCATCGGGCTACCGCATTGGACCTTTTGAAGTAGAAAGTGCCCTTATGTCGCACGATGCTGTAGTAGAATGTGCCATTACTGCCGTACCTGACCCTATTCGTGGCCAGGTAGTAAAAGCTACCATCGTGTTGGCTCCTGCTTACAAGGAACAAGCTGGCGAGGCGTTGATCAAGGAATTGCAAGACTACGTAAAACGTGTTACTGCACCCTATAAATACCCTCGTATCATTGAATTTGTGAACGAATTGCCCAAGACCATCAGTGGAAAAATTCGTCGCGTAGAAATTAGGCAAAAAGACAACCAATAATTTATGTGCAGATGGATGCTAAATTTAAACGTGTTGTTGTAAAGATAGGTAGCAACGTGCTGACACAAGCTGACGGTACGTTGGATACAGCACGCATGGAATCGTTGGTAAACCAAGTGGCTCAACTGCACCAAGCCGGTGTAGAGGTTATTTTGGTTTCGTCCGGTGCGGTAGCTTCGGGCAGAAGCGAAATGAAGCTGCAAAAAAAGTTGGATCCTGTTTCGGCACGCCAACTGTTTTCGGCCGTGGGACAAGCCAAACTGATTAACCGCTATTACGAACTGTTTGCCAAGCACGGCATGGTTTGCGGACAGGTGCTTACCACCAAAGAAAGTTTTGGCACGCGTATTCACTACCTAACCCAAAAGGATTGCATTGGCGTGATGTTGGACAACAAAGTGGTGCCTATTGTGAACGAAAACGACACCATATCTGTTACCGAATTGATGTTTACCGATAACGACGAACTTTCGGGACTATTAGCAACCATGATGCAAGCCGAGGCGCTGATTATTTTGAGTAACATTGACGGTATTTACGACGGAGATCCTAATTTGCCGGAATCCAAAGTAATTACTGAAATTGAGCCCAAACGCAACTTGTCCAAATTCATACAAACGGGCAAATCGTCGTTTGGCAGGGGTGGTATGCTTACCAAATGTAACATTGCACGCAAGGTGGCAGAGGAAGGCATTACCGTTATGATTGCCAACGGCAAGCGCGAGGGCATTTTGTTGGATTTAATTGATAAAAACAACCAAATTACGCACACCACCTTTGTGGCCAACGAAAAAGAGGCATCGGGCGTAAAAAAATGGATCGCACACAGCGAAAGTTTTGCCAAAGGTAAGGTAATTGTGAACCAAGGAGCTGCCGAAGCATTGGTATCAGAAAAAGCCCACTCGCTACTATTCATCGGCATTACTGCCATTGAAGGAAGCTTTGAAAAGGGCGACATTGTAAAGGTGGTAACCGAAGATGGTACAGAATTGGGCGTTGGAAAAGCACAAATGGATAGCGAAAAAGCAGTATCCAACATTGGCAAAAAGGGGCTGCGGCCATTTATTCACTACGATTATTTGTTTATGAATTAAATAAAAAATGCAATCGGTTGATTGCATTTTTTTTGTATATTTGCACATAACAAAAAAAATACTACCACTATGGCATGGAAAAAGTTGGTGCTAGAAGCATCGCGCAAGTTAAATCTCCTATCGACCGAACAAAGAAACAATATACTATTAGCTTTGGCTGCTAAAACAAAGGAAAATATTCCTGCCCTTTTAGCTGAGAATGCCAAAGACTTAGCACAAATGGAGCCTTCTAATCCTCTTTACGACCGTTTGCAACTTACTGCAGACCGCATCGAGGCCATTGCAAGCGACATTGAAAACGTAGTTTCTTTGCCCGATCCTTTAGACAGGGTATTGGAAGAACGCACCCTACCCAATGGACTACATTTGTGTAAAAAAAGCGTACCTTTTGGTGTAATCGGCATTATCTACGAAGCACGTCCCAATGTAAGCTTCGACGTATTTTCGCTTTGTTTCAAAACAGGCAATGCATGCGTTTTGAAAGGCGGCACCGACGCTTACAACTCAAATTTCGCCATTGTAAACCTGATTAAAGAAGTTTTGAATAGCTTTGGCGTTGACGATAACTGCGTATACCTACTACCTGCTGGTAGAGAAGCTACTGCCGAACTGATGAATGCAGTAGGATACGTGGATTTGATTATTCCTCGTGGGGGCAGCGGTTTGATTCAGTACGTACGAGACAACGCACGCGTTCCTGTTATTGAAACAGGAGCAGGCGTAGTACATGCCTACTTCGACGAATTTGGCGACCTAGAAAAAGGGAAAGCCATTGTTACCAATGCAAAAACCCGCCGTGTTAGCGTTTGCAATGTTCTGGACTGCTTGGTAATTCACGAAAAGCGTTTGCCTGAGTTGGCTGAATTGTGCCAAGAAATGGGACAAAAGGGTGTCGTAGTAGAAGCTGATGCCAAAGCCTTTACTTTTTTGGACGGAAAATATCCATCAGAACTACTTACCAGAACCAACGACGAAAGTTTTGGCAAAGAATACATGGCGATGCGCATGGCAATCAAGACCGTTGCTTCCATTGATGAAGCATTGGGGCACATTGCTACCTATAGTTCAAAACATAGCGAGTGCATGATTAGTGAAGATGCACAAAACATAGCTCGCTTCCAAAAAGAAACCGATGCTGCTTGTGTTTACATCAATGCTCCTACCAGCTTTACTGACGGCGCTCAATTTGGTATGGGGGCAGAAATTGGCATCAGCACCCAGAAACTACATGCACGTGGCCCTATGGCATTGCCCGAATTAACCACCTACAAGTGGTTGATTGTTGGTAACGGACAAACCAGACCTTAATGTATGGATTACATCAATAAATTGATACAGCTACCTTTGGAAGACCCAACACTCATTTTCTTTGTGGTGTTGAGTATCATCCTGTTTTCGCCCATTATCTTCAACAAATTGCGTATCCCGCACATTGTTGGGTTGATTTTGGCGGGGGTGGTCTTTGGCCCTTACGGATTAGGGGTGCTCGATTACGACAGCAGCTTTAAACTATTCGGACAGGTCGGGGTGCTGTATATTATGTTCTTGGCTGGGGTAGATATGGACATGGACGACTTTCGGCAAAACCGTGTAAAAAGTTTAGTCTTTGGCCTATTTACGTTCTTTATCCCCATGATTTTGGGTGTAGGAACTGGCTACTTCCTCATGGACAACATCTTTAGCCAGCTAGTTGGCGATACCGCACAAATTACTTGGAGCAGCGGAGAATTGCCTTCACAAGCTACTTTCCTCAAATACGTCATTTTATCGGCAGTGGTATTGGCAAGTATGTATGCTTCCAACACCCTTATTGCCTACCCCATTGTTAGCCGATTGGGAGTAAGCCGTAACCGCAGCATTACTATTACCATAGGCGGAACCATGATTACCACCATCCTGTCGTTGTTGGTGTTGGTAATTTCGCTCGAAATGGTGAAGCAAGGCAGCATCGACTACCTTTTCTGGGTTGAGTTTGCTGTTTCGAACATTTTGTTTGCAGTCTTTATGTTTGTGCTGATTCCACGCATCGGACGTTGGTTCTTTAAGCGAGTGGAAGACAACATCAGCCAATACATTTTTGTTCTTGCCATTGTCTTTTTGTCGTCATTTATGGCAAAATTGGCAGGCATCGAATACATCATTGGTGCTTTCTTGGCTGGTTTGAACCTCAACCGCCTCATCCCTAAGCGTTCTCCTTTGATGAACCGCATTGACTTTGTGGGCAACGCTATCTTTATTCCTTTTTTCCTAATTAGCGTAGGCATGATTGTGGATTTTAGGGTAATATTTAGTGGTTATACCACCCTATTGGTAGCCGTGGTAATGACCGTGGTTGCAACCCTCGCCAAATATTGGGCGGCGGTGCTTACACGCCTTTCGTTCAAGATGAGCAAGTTAGAGGGTAAAATGATTTTTGGTTTGAGCAATGCGCAAGCGGCTGCTACCTTGGCTGCTGTCATGATTGCCTACAACGTAATTATTGGCTATACTGCTGACGGCAGTGCCATTCGATTGCTCACCTCGGAAGTGTTGAACGGTACCATTATTATGATTTTGGTAACCTGTACCATCAGTTCGGTAGTTACAGAAAGAGCTGCCCGCATGATGGCAACCCAGACAGAAGCACAACCAGAGGAAAAGAAAACCTACCGTCCAGAGCACCGTATCTTGATTCCAGTTGCCAACCCCGACACCATTGACAGTTTGGTGGATTTGGCAGTGCTTATAAAAGACAAAAAAGAAAGCCATCCTATTTATGCCCTCAATGTGGTAGCTGATAATTCGATCAAATCGTCCGAAAATGGCAAAAAATTGCTCGAACGTGCAGCCATGCTGGGCGCAGCCAGCGACAACAAGGTAAAGATGATTTCGCGCTACGATTTGAACATTGCCAGCGGTATTATCAACGTAGTAAAAGAGAAGAATATTTCGGACGTTATCATTGGTTTGCACCAGAAAGCCAGCATTGGCGATAGCTTCTTGGGGTCAATGACCGATTCGCTGTTGACCAATATCAACCGCATGATTTGCATCTTTAAGTCGGTACAACCCATTGGCACCATCAAACGCATCGTTGTGGCAATACCCGAACGTGCCGAATTTGAAACAGGCTTCTCGATATGGTGCGATCGCATCTACACCGTTGCACAACAAACAGGTGCCAGCATTTGTTTCTGCGGAACGGACGACACCATTGCAACCATCAAAAAATACGCCAAATCCAAGCGCTACTCATCGCAAGTTGAAACCCAGCTGTTGGCTGATTGGGATGATTTCTTGATGCTTACCAGCGTGGTAAGACCTAACGATTTGTTGATCGTCGTTACTGCCCGTAAATCCAGTTTGTCGTACAATCCTCTGTTGGAGAAATTGCCAAAACAATTAGCGATGTACTTTAAGGATCAAAGCTACATTGTGTTGTATCCAGAGCAATTTAAGGAAGGCGAGGAAGACAAGAACATTGACTCGCACAAGATTATTTAGTTGCGCTATAAAAACTCTTTTACACCACCGAAGGTTAGACGATGGTGTGGCGTGATGCCATACTGTTGGATGGCTTGCCGATGCGCCTGGGTGGGATAGCCTTTATTTTCTTCCCATTGGTATTGAGGGTATGCCGCTGCTATTTGGTTCATGTAGTCATCACGATAGGTTTTTGCCAAGATAGAAGCGGCGGCTATTGACTGCAATTTACCATCACCTTTTACCACACAAGTATAGGGTATCGTTAGGTTAGTTCTGAATCGATTGCCATCGACCAACAAGTGCTGTGGCTGAATGGACAGCTGCTCTAACGCCCTATGCATCGCCAGAAATGAGGCATTAAGGATATTGATTTTATCGATTTCATCGGGCATTACCATACCTACTCCCCATGCAAGAGCTTGCCATTCGATTATGGGACGTAGCTGGTAGCGTTTTGCTTCCGACAGCTGCTTCGAATCGTTCAGTAGTTCGTTCTGAAAGTCGGGTGGTAAGATCACTGCTGCAGCAAACACAGGACCTGCCAAACATCCACGACCTGCTTCGTCCAAGCCACACTCAATTACGCCTTTATGTAGGTAGGGTTGAAGCATCTTATTGGAGTTCGTATAAGATATGTGTTACTACATCGCCTACGGCATGTAGGGTGTTTTTATCGATGTTTTCGAGCACATCGTGAGTCGTATGCCAGGTATCAGGAAAACCTGTTTGAGCATGGTGATGAATGATGTCAATACAAGGAATACCCAACAACATATTAACGTAGTAGTGGTCATCAATCACACCTCCTCCAGCGGTATTGACAAACTGATTTCCATAGCCTAATTCTTCGGCTCTTGCCCATACCTTATTGGCTACATCTGGCGCAAAATACATGGATACCTGGTCTTTGGAGAAGACTGGATTTTTACCGCCTACCATATCCAGCAATATACCAAAACGAGCCTTATAGGGACGTACATGTGGATTGCGTGCCCAATATTGCGAACCTAAGCAAAATGAGTGTTCTACCGAAGAATTACCGTAGTCCTCACTATCGAACAGCACAACATCCAACCCTACTTGTGGCAATTGCTGTGCTACCAAACGCGCCACTTCGAGCAACACAGCCACCCCACTAGCTCCATCGTTGGCGCCCATTACGGGTTGCTTTCGATTGGAAGGATTGGCATCCTCATCACAAATATGTCGTGAATCCCAGTGAGCACACAAGAAGATGCGATTGGGTGTTTGAGGTCGCCACGATGCGATGATGTTGCGCGATTGCAGCACCGTGCCATCGTAGGCGGTAAGCGGAACACGTTGCTCTACCACTTGCGCACCAAAGCGCGTTAGCGTTTGCACCAAGTAATCGCCACACTGAACATGGGCTTTTGTATTGGGAACACGCGCACCAAAATCGGTTTGTGCCTTTACAAAAGCATAGCAACTATCTGAATCGAAAGCAGGAACAGATACCACTGGGGTTGGCGTAGCAGTTTCTGATTGAGCAGCAGGCTGACAAGCAACCAAACAGCCAATCGACAACGCCAACAGCATAACAATTATATTTTTCTTTCTTTCCATTGTTGAGGTATGATGGCAAACAAAGCCACTAAAAAAGTATAGAACGGATAAACCATAGATATCAGCAAAGCCTTTTGCCAAGGAAATTCGGTGCGATGATAATCAGCCACCTGCTTCAGCAAGCAAGCTTCTGCCAGAAATTTTGCAATAAATACAAAAAAGAAATATTTCTGCTCGTACGCAAGGTACCACACAGCAGCAGTAGCCACTTGGGTAAGCGCAACAACAGTAGCAGCCAACCAAGTATTCCAACGGGTATAATGGGGGGCTTTGGATGCCCAACGAGCACGCTGACGGAGATAGGTAACTGTATCTTCTATTCCTTCAACATACACGGTTGCATCCTTACTCTTGACGCATGCCACCTTACCTTTGAGTGATTGCGTTGCTTCCAAAAGAAACATATCATCGCCCGAAGCCACCTGTGGTTTGAGCAATGGTAAGCACTGTTGGTACCACCTGGCTGTAAAAGCCAAATTCGCACCACTGCACAAGACAGGCATCCCCATGGTAGCACTACCGATAGTGGTACCTTCCAAGGTATGATGTTCTAGGCGTTGCCAAACATCAGCTTGCTGTATGCTTACAGGACCTATGAGCAATGCAGGTTGCTGCTCCATAAAGGCAGCAAGCATGGTAGCTACCCACGTGTCGGGCAAGATAACATCGGCATCGGTCGTGAGTATGATTTCACCCTTGGCAGATTGAATACCCGTACGAAGGGCTGCTTTTTTGCCCATTCCATCGGATAATAGCCATACAACACGCTCATCGTCGCTTTCTTCAACAATGCGTTGCGATGCATCGGTCGAATGATCGTTGACCAGTAAGATTTCTAGGTTGGAATAGGATTGACGCTTAAGTGATGCCAATAGGCGAGGCAAGTGCTTTTCTTCGTTGCGCATGGCTATCACCACGCTAACCAAGGGAGTTACGGTCGATGCGGTTGGCACAAATACGCTTTGGCGTTTCCAGCCGATGGCATACAGGAGCATCAAGGCTACGTACAAGCCAACAATACCCACGTAAAGACACACCACCCACTCCATTACAAGGATATGCCTAATAAACTACCAACTAAACCGAACAATGCCAGCACAGCAATCAAGATACCAGTAATCTTGTTGAGCAGCCACAAACCGCGAAAGTTGAAGCGTTTTTTAAAGATACCAGCTATAGAAGTAAGGAAGAACCACCACAAAGCAGCTCCGCAGAAGATGGACAAAATGCCCACTATGATCAAAAAGGGTGAACTTACACCAGCAAGGAATGAGAATCGAGCAAACAAACCGATAAACAAAAAAATCATCAACGGATTGCTCAAGGTAAGGAAGAATGCCGTAAGGTATTCCTGCCAATAATTGACACCGCCTTCTTGCTGTTTACGAATGGAGGATGCAGGATTTTTGAAGAAAGTATATATCCCGAAAAGCATCATAATGGCACTACCTACAATTTGGATAACCAATTGGTGTGCTTCGATGAACGACATAACCATGGTCAAGCCCAACAACGCCAATGCAGCATAAAGGGTATCGGATGTTGCTGCACCAATGCCCGAAAAGAACCCGTGCCAGTGCCCCCGCTGCAATGTACGCTGAATACACAATATGGCAATTGGACCAACTGGAATGGAGGTACAGATGCCTATTAGTATGCCTTCAAATATACACTCAAACATATTGCAAATATCTTACTTTTTTTTGTCTTTTACGCATAAAATATACGATTTTCTACTATTTTTGCACAAGATATTGATTCTATGGGAGATAAAATATACTTTCTATCGGATGTCCATTTGGGGGCTTGTGCTTTTAATAACGACAAAGAGCGCGAACAAAAGTTGGTTCGTTTCCTAACGTCCATCCAGGACCAAGCGTCAGACATCTACCTAATGGGCGATATTTTTGATTTTTGGTACGAATACAAGTACGTCGTGCCCAAAGGTTTTGTGCGTTTATTAGGGAAATTGGCTGAGCTATCGGACAAGGGCATCCGTCTGCACTATTTTATCGGCAACCACGATATTTGGATTGGCAATTACTTTGAAAAAGAATTGGGCATGAAGGTGTACCTACACGACACCGTTGTTGCCATTAACAATCAACAATTTTACCTTGCCCATGGACACCGTACTGGCTATCGACCTTTTATGGTGAAAGTGATGCATTACTTCTTTCATGCCACCTGGGTGCGTCGTTTGTACAACATCATTCATCCTACCATTAACTATGCGTTTGGGCTCAAATGGTCGAAAAGCAACCGCATCAACAAACACCGCCAGGAAGAAGCCTGCTACATGGGAGAGAGCAAAGAACATTTGGTACAATTTGCCAAACTGTACTGCCAGAACCACCCCATTGACTACTTTGTTTTTGGGCATCGACACGTGATGCTTGACCTCCAAATTACACGCACCAGCAGGGTTATCTACTTGGGCGATTGGGTTAGCAATTTTTCGTACGGAGTCTTTGACAAGGATGGTTTCCGCTTGGAAATTTACGAAGAAGAATAGGTCTTAACTACTACACCACTACAACCTGTTGCAGGGTAATATCGTGCGCCTCAGCAGGAAGCTGTAGGTAGTATTGTTCTGCATAACCAACACCGATGGTATAGGCATTGATACGACTCAACAAACGATCGTAGTAGCCTTTGCCACGACCGAGTCGATTGCCTTGCGCATCGAATGCGACACCAGGCACCACCACCAACTGCAACACCGACTCATCCACCTGCTCACCTTGCGGTTCACGAATAGCAAATGCCCCTGTTGCCATGTTTGCTGGGTCGTAGCGTTTTACTTGCAAATCATCGCCATACACAACGGGCAGATAGACACTTTTGCCCATTTCATAGGCTTGCTGTATCAATGTAGATAGGTCAATTTCATCGGGAAGAGAAGAAAACAATAGAATATGGTCGGATTGCAAATAGCGTTCGTCCGACAGCAATCGGCGGATTAAGCGCAAAGCACGTTGCTGTTTTTCGGCAGCGGTCAAGGCATTAACACGTGCTTTTACGTATTTTCTCCACTGATTTTTTTGCGCTTTCATAGCTCAAACGTAAGTAAGCGCGAACCGTCCGCTTGTTCGGTAAGCGTAAGGCGCAAGGTCTCTGCTGGCAGTAATTCTTCTACCAATTCGGGCCATTCCATCAGGCAAAAACAGCCACTATCTAGGTAGTTGTCAAAACCCAAATCGAATAATTCTGCGTGCTTTTTGATGCGGTAAAAGTCAAAGTGATAAACGGCTTCGCCCATGGCATCGGTGTATTCGTTGACAATGGCAAAAGTAGGACTGTTAACCACATCTTCTACGCCCAAAGCATCGCAAATGGCCTTAACAAAGGTGGTTTTACCTACACCCATTTGACCGTAAAAGGCCAATAGTTTTTTATCGCCTATGAGCGACAAAAATTCTTTTGCTACTTGGGGTAGCTGCGCAGTATTGGGTATGTGTAGTTCGTATCTCATTAAAATAAAGTCATTTGTTGTGGATCTGAATCTTGAGGCATTGCTTCGGTGGTTTCTTCGGCCGATTCTTCCTCTTCTTGTGGGAAACGCACGGGTTCTAACTCAACAATGCTGTCCACTTTAAAGGTGGTAATTCTTTTGCCTTTAGCCTTGTAGCTTTTGGTTGCAATGAAACTTTCGGCATCGATGGTAAGTGCGGGTTGATGCGCATCCGACCCACCCATGGTTACCTCTATGCGTGGATACGGTGTATCTGTAAGCAAATACAACGACGATTTGGCATTTTCGCCCAAAAACGAAAGGGGCTTGTTGGTTGGCTCAAAAGTAAATCGTTTGAGGTAGGGGAATTTTTGGTCTGCATCGAACAAAGCGGCTGTCCACACCTTCGATGCATCCAATTTTTCGATGCGTAGGATGCCGTCTGGATAGTGGTTGCCTGCATCCGACGAGGTTGTAAACCATGTGCCATTTTTCAAGACTACCAAGATTTGATCCGAGCCGCTAAATTCGCCCAATAGTTCTCCCCTGCCATCGTAGTTGAGACGTAATACATCAAAATCGAACCACACTTTGCGTCCACCTAAGGTCGATTCGCCTTTGTGTTTAAGAACGATGCGATGAATGTCGTTTTTAGTCAAAATATTGCCCATTGCCGCACGGCCTTTGATAGCAATTTCGCTAAAGTCTTGCTCGAACGAGGTCTTTTTTAAGCGAGGTTTTGGACGTAGCAGTACGCGCAACACCTCAGCCTCACCATTGGGGTTGGCAGACAAGTACCACACCTTAGTATTGGGAGTTCCTTGGGTAAGGTCGTATTCTTTGTCGCGGGTTAGACCCGTTGCTGCAAAACGTTTGATGAAGAAAGCACCATCTTTACCATTGCGATAAATGGCATTGTAAACAGTACGTTTGTCGTTCTTTTTGAACACACCCACATGGATGATGTTTTTACCCACGTACAATTTATCTGCCACTTTAACAACCTTAAATTTGCCGTCTTTGTAGAAGATGATGATATCGTCGATGTCGGAGCAATTGCAAATAAATTCGTCTTTTTTCAAGCCTGTGCCAATAAAGCCTTCTTCGCGGTTGATGTACAACTTTTCTGTAGCCTCTACCACCTTAACGGCATCAATGGTATCGAAAATACGCACCTCGGTTTTGCGTGGATAAGCGGCACCGTAGCGTTCTTTTAAGTGCGCAAACCATTGGATGGTGTATTCGGTAATGTGCGCCAAGTTGTGTTTGGTTTCTTTTAGGCGTGCATTGAGCGATGCCATGGTTTCGTCTGCCTTATCGGACGAAAAACGCAAGATGCGCGCCATCTTAATTTCCATAAGTTTTAGGATATCGTCTTTTTCGACCTCACGAATAAACGATGCCTTGTAAGGTTCCAAGCGTTGATCGATGTGCGCCACTGCCTCATCCATGCTTTTGCTATCTTCAAAACCTTTGTCCTTGTAGATGCGTTCTTCGATGAAGATACGTTCCAACGACAAGGCAAAAATGCTTTCTTGTAGCTCTGCTTTTTGAATCAACAACTCTTCTTTGAGCAAACGAAGGGTATTGTCGGTAGAGAATTTTAGCACGTCCGACACGCTCAAGAAGTGGGGTTTTTCTTGGTAAATAACGCAACAGTTGGGAGCAATGCTCAATTCGCAACCCGTAAAAGCATACAGCGCATCTATGGTTTTGTCGGTAGAGCGACCTGCAGGCAAATGCACCAAGATTTCGACCTGAGCAGCGGTATTGTCGTCCACTTTTTTGATTTGGATCTTACCCTTATCGTTGGCCTTGATGATAGACTCAATAAGTTTGTCGGTGGTCATGCCGTACGGAATTTCGCTGATGCAAAGTGTACGATTATCAACTTTGTTGATTTTGGCACGCAATTTAACACGGCTACCAATGGCACCGTCGCGGTAGCGACTTACGTCGATGTAGCCCCCAGTTGGAAAATCAGGGAAAAGTTCAAAATCTTCGCCATTGAGGTAAGCAATGGCAGCATCAATCACTTCGTTAAAGTTGTGTGGCAAAATTTTGGTTTGCAAGCCCACAGCAATACCTTCTACGCCTTGCACCAACAACAATGGGAATTTAACAGGCAATACGATGGGTTCTTTGTTACGACCATCGTAGGATTGCTTCCATTCGGTTACCTTGGGGCTAAATACCACCTCCAACGCAAATTTGCTCAAACGCGCCTCAATGTAACGAGGAGCAGCAGCGCTGTCGCCTGTTAAAATATTTCCCCAGTTACCTTGGCAATCGATGAGTAAATCTTTTTGACCTAGTTGCACCAATGCATTGCCAATGGAAGAATCACCGTGGGGGTGAAACTGCATGGTATGCCCCACAATATTGGCTACCTTGTTGTAACGTCCGTCATCCATGCGGCGCATAGAGTGCAAAATACGACGTTGTACAGGTTTTAGTCCATCGTACAAGTTAGGCACAGCACGGTCTAAAATAACATACGAGGCATAATCCAAAAACCAGTTTTGGAACATACCCGACAAATGGTGTTTGATTTGCTCGTTGTTCAAATCGGGTACAACATAACCTGCTTTTGACGAGGTCTTTGTTGCAGTAGCTTCCGATGTTGCTTCAACTTCTTGTGCCTGATTTTGCAGTTCGTTATCGTCAATTTGATTTTCCATGCGGTGGATGAAGGGGATTTTAAGGTAAAAAACAAAGTTTCGCCGTAAAATTACAAAAAACTGCGAAAAAAGGACTATATTTGCACCTCAATTTTTAAACAATTTTATACGCTATGGCTTCACAAGAAGATGTTTTTAAAAAATTAGTAGCCCACTGTAAAGAGTACGGTTTCGTATTTCCATCGAGCGAAATTTACGATGGTGTAGGGGCTGTGTACGATTATGGTCAAAACGGTGTTGAACTAAAAAATAACATCAAAAAATATTGGTGGGACAGCATGATTTTGTTGCACGAAAACATTGTCGGCATTGATGCTGCTATTTTTATGCACCCAACCACTTGGAAAGCCTCTGGTCACGTTGACGCTTTCAATGACCCATTGATCGATAACCGCGACAGCAAAAAACGCTATCGTGCTGACGTGCTTATCGAAGAGCAATTGGCTAAATTCGACGAAAAAATTGAAAAAGAATGCGACAAAGCTGCTAAAAAATTTGGCGAAAACTTTGATCGTGAACTTTATAAAACCACCAACCCTCGCGTAATGGAATATGCTAAAAAACGCGAAGAGTTGCACACTCGTTTTGCGCAAGCACTTAACGACAACAACCTAGAAGAGCTAAAACAAATTATTTTGGACTACGAAATCGTATGTCCTATCAGCGGTACCAAAAACTGGAC
>JAZQZN010000033.1:0-6331 GCA_045634045.1 Candidatus Enterocola sp.
GTCAAGTCCATGTGCAATAGTTCTTTCCAAAGGGAAACATTTTTCAAATATCCATTGACCATTACTGCTATGAAATCTTTTTTACGATAATCTGGACTAGTCAACAGACCTACAACAATCTTGCCCATCTGCGGTTTATCGGCTTTTTTATGTTCGTAACCGTTGGTGTATTTTCGAATGGCACCAGAAACCATCATCAAATCTTTGGTAGTAATGTTGTCGATGTTGGCATTTTTAATAGCTTCAAGCTTTTTCGCAGACAGTTTTGTTTTGCTTAACGCATCAAACACCTCTTGGTTGTAGAATAGATTTTTTACCAGTTGTCCATACACCACTACCCCTTTTATCACGTTTGGCATTTCTTGTAAAACCTTAACACTCAACACGCTACCCCACGAAGTTGCAAACAGATAAAGGTCGTTTTCGGGGAATAATCGTTTTATTTCTGCAATTAAATCCTTGGTCATAGACACAAACATATCAACGGTAAAACTATCGTCGATTTTGTGATTGTTTGCTCCACAACCCAATTGATCCCAATATACCATGATAAATTGGTCTGTAAACTCTGGGAACAATCCCCTGCAACCTACCGAAAAAGGAATAGGTGTGCCAGGACCACCGTGCAAACAGATTACCACAGGCAACGATTTAGACTTGCCCTCTACCAATACTTTTTGGTTGTAATCACCCAAATTAAAGGTATAAAGGTTTGATACCTCGTTATTTGCAATGATTTGTTTACGCTGTTTGTTCATAATTTTACACACCTACTTTTAAACAGATTATATAATCTCATATTGTTTTAGTAAATCTATCATCTTACTTGGTTCAAGCAAGGCATATTCACAATGCGCTTTGCCCTTCATACAAATAATTTCTGCTTTAGGATAGAGTTTCTTCATGAATTTAGCAGATTTTCTAGCCAACGTTTCATTTGATGCAGTTCCATGGAAGTAATATATTTTATTTTCGCTTGTTGATAAACTTCTAGGCAATCTGTATTTACCAACAGCTTCTAAATACTGTTCAATAGTAGCATCCGCTATATGGTCTAATAATTCTAAAAACTCAGGCATTAACTCTTTACAAATAATACTACCTTCCGCTTTTTTAATCACTTTTTGATTACGTTTTTGAGCCTCATGCGTAATAGTTTTATACCACCACTTAAAGAGACCTATTATCGGCATTCCACAC
Source organism: Candidatus Enterocola sp. (assembly GCA_045634045.1). GTDB lineage: Bacteria > Bacteroidota > Bacteroidia > Bacteroidales > Paludibacteraceae > Enterocola. The sequence continues at coordinate 1,201 of JAZQZN010000033.1, forward strand.
AGAGGAGAACCATCAAAAACAATTTTGGAAATATGAATCTTATTTCTTTCCCACAAATTTGCCAGTAAAACACCTCCCATAGACATTCCGTATGCTATTTCTATTTGATTTATACGATTTGTCTTACAGTACTCTTCTATACATTTTGCTTGTTCGGTAAATGAAGCAAAACTGTCTTCGTTGTTTTGAACATCATGGCCTGCCAAAACAGGAACTATTACGAAATATTTTTCTTGAAGTGCTTGAATAAATGGATTCCACACTTGATATGGACTTTGAAAACCATGAATTAACAAAACAGCAGGATTGGTAGTATTACCATAACAAAGTATTTTCATTGCAATATAGTGTTTAATAAGTTTTTAAATTATATCGGAAACCAAATAAACACGGCACAATCCCAAAGTGCGTGCGAAAGTACAATAGCACCTAAACGATTTGGAAAGAAACGATACAATAATCCCCATATACAGCCCGCCACAGCCGCTGCCATGATAAGCATAAAGTTAAATTTAAAGATATGCACCAGGCTGTATGCCAATGTGGTCAAGATAAATCCCATATTCGGGTTGAAACGTTTAGAAAGGTTATTTTGAAGGTATCCACGACAAAAATTCTCTTCGGCAGGGCCTATGATAAACAACAGTAGCAACGACAAAATCCAAGGGTTTTCACCGTCTTTCATGCCGTAGATTAGGTTTACTTGTGGACGTGCAAAATCAAACATCAAAGACGAGAGTTTATCGCCTATCCAAAAAACGCCCCATAGAGCCACGGCAATACCAATTCCAAGCAAAATATCTACCCACCCCATACGAATGCCTTTAAGGCAGGTTTTGTCTGCCCATAGCGAATAGGTAGTAAGGATTATGCCAGATATGGTCATAGTAATCCAAAAGTTTACGTGAGGCGCAGTCCATGGCGAAAACATAACACCCCATAGCACGGTGGCTATGAGGATGCCAATTATAGGTTTTGTATTAGATGCAGACAAATTCATTATGCAATGAATTTAGAAACCAAAAAGCCCACAGATAATAGTACCGAAAATGCAGTTTGTAGCTGCGCTGTACGCATATCAAGGGCAGCGATGGTATTTGTATCGCTGTAGCCCTCTAACATGGTTTTAGCGCATTTAGAAGACATGGGTATGGTAAGAACCACTAAAAGTGTTGGCCATGAAAAGATACCACCCACAACCATAGCTCCTACCCAAATGGCAGGATAAGTTACCTCAAAACCATAAAGCCACGCTGCGCTTTTCTTGCCCATACACATCGCCATGGTGATAATACCGGCTTGTTTGTCGGTAATCATATCGCGGGTATTGTTGGAATGCAAAATAGCATCGGTAATCAACCCAATGGGCAATGCCACATAAAGTACACTCCAATCAATAGCGCCAGTAGTTACAAACGAAGTTCCAATGGTTGGCAAAAAGGCAAAGGTCATAATAATAGCCAAATCGCCTAAAGCGTTGTATTTTAATGGTGGATACAACAGCATAAAGGCTGCACCAGCCAATCCTATCCACAAAACCGTAAGTCCTGTAAATAGCAATATGGTCAATCCTATTAAAACCGATACCACCAATACGCCCAAGGCAAAATTACGTATCTCATGGGGTTGAAATTGACCAGTGGTAAGCGATGTAGCACCAAAAGTGTTTACATCGTCCACTTTCTTTTTAAAATCGAAGTAGTCGCTCCATAAATTGCCCGATGTGTGAAATAACACCACACCCACTAAGGCTAACACGGCCATAAACCAGTTAATCTCTGCGCCTTTTGAAAATAAAAAAGCAATGGTAACTACAATAGGCATAGCCGATGCAGGGAACGACCAGGGTCTGGTTGCTAAGAACCAATCTTTTAACGTATGTTTCTTCATATTTATCCTTTTAAACAGCACTAAGCATTTAGGTTTATTTTTCAAAGCGATATGCTACACCCAAACTAACAAACTCTTTGAATTGGATGTCTTCTTTCCAACCTTTACCAACAGTTGAATCGTAGCGAGGATTCAACGAAACGCGAGCGGTAAGCCATTTGTAAAGTTTGAAATCACCTACGATTTCCCAATCCAATTCGATACCAGTATAGTCAGTATAGAAGCTAAACACGCTCGATACAGCAATGTTTTCGTTGAATTCTTGACGATAGTTTACTTTGAAACTAGAACCCAAAGCGTAGGTTCTTAGTTGCGTAATACCTGCTTCAGCATCGTAGATACCTACGTGTTTGCTAATGGCGAAATCGTCACGAGTATCGTTTACGTAGATCAATTTAAAGGCGTATGGTGCAATCATTACCGATAAATCAATCTTTTTATCTGGATTGTTGTATTTGTAGTCAAAACCAATTGCTGTATTAAAATAAACAGGAGCTGCAAACGCGCTGACTAGGTCGTTGGTATCAATTTTGTAGTTATCGAACAAAGTGGTCGATACATCGCCAGTCCATGCTACGTTCCAACCTTTACCAAGGGCATAGCCCAATTTGGTTTCGTAGTAAGTTTTGTCGTCGGTTAAGTGGAAAAGACGGCCCACAGCATCCTCTGTAAAAGTTGTAGTAACACCGTATTTAAGTTCTACTTTGTTGTCCCACGAGAAACCTTTTTCGTTGGCATAGTTCCACCAACCTTGCAAACCACCCAATATGGACAAGTTGCTAACACCACCGTTGTGCCAGTTAGGAGTTGCATAGTTTTGAGTTGCTTGAAGAGACAAATCAACGCCTTTTTTCCAGTTCGATGGTTTGGCTTCTTCTTGTGCAAAAACGCACATTGCGCCCATTACAAGGGCTGTCATCATTACTAATAGTTTTTTCATACCTCTAATGCTCCAATAATTTGTTGAATAGATTCTAATTTATGGTTTAGTAAATATTGTTCAATTCCATCCACCACTTTCATGGTTACTGCAGGATCGATAAAGTTAGCAGTGCCAATTTCGATAGCAGATGCACCCGCCAAGAAAAACTCAATGGCATCGGTCGCATTCATAATACCACCCAAACCTACAACGGGGATGTTTACCGCTTTTGCAACTTGCCACACCATGCGCAATGCAATGGGTTTAACACAAGGACCCGACAAACCACCAGTAATGGTCGATAGTACTGGTTTGCGTGTTTCGGCATTTATCGCCATGCCCATGAGGGTATTGATGAGCGATACCGAATCCGCACCTTCCGCTTCTACTGCACGTGCAATTTCAGCAATGTCGGTAACATTGGGCGATAGCTTAACGATTAGGGTTTTGTCGTATGCTTTACGCACTGCACGCACCACTTCGGCTGCAGCTGTACACGAGGTTCCAAACGCCATACCTCCTTGCTTCACATTGGGGCAAGAAATGTTCAATTCGATGGCAGGAATCCCCTCCAAATCGTTTATTTTTTCGGTGCATGCAACGTAATCTTCAAGGGTTGCACCCGACACATTAACGATTACATTTGTGTCGTAGTTTTTTACGGTTGGATAGATGTGTTCGATAAAGTAGTCAACACCCTTATTTTGCAGACCCACAGCGTTTAACATTCCAGAAGGAACTTCTGCAAGACGTGGATATGCGTTTCCTTCGCGGTGGCGAATGGTAGTTCCTTTTACAATTATACCACCCATTCGCGAGAAGTTTACAAAGTCTTCGAACTCGGTTCCATAACCGAAGGTTCCAGAGGCTGTCATCACAGGATTACGCAATGACAAACCGCCTATTTTTACACTTAAATCTACCATGGCAATTCGTTACTATTAAACACAGGACCGTCGGTACATACACATTTATGACCTTCGTGCGTTTGGGTTACACAACAAAGACATGCACCTACTCCGCATGCCATTTTATTTTCAAGCGATACCTCGCAATCGATGTTTTTTTGACGAGCAGCTTGCACCACTGCTTTCATCATGGGTGTTGGACCACACGAATAAATGCGAGCAAAATCTGCATTGTTCCATACACTATGGTTGGTAACAAAGCCTTTTTCACCTTCACTACCATCTTCGGTAGTAATCAACACATCACCCACCGCTTGGTAAGCATTTAGAGGCAAAATATCGTCTTTTTTTCTAAAACCTAATAAGAATTGCACCTTGGTACCGTTTTGCGCTAAAAAGCGTCCTAAATGCAAAAGAGGGGCAATTCCGACACCACCACCCACTAACAATACTGATTTTTGGCTATCCACAATAGTAGTAAAGCCATTTCCCAGTGGAAAAACAAGGTTTACCACATCGCCAGCCTTTCTTTCAGCCAACCATGCTGTACCGTCGCCCACTTTTTGAATGAGCAAATCAATTTGATTGGTTTCGGGACGAACATCGTGAATAGAAATAGGACGACGTAAAAATACAGAAGGAGTTTGGTCAATGCGAAGTTCTGCAAACTGACCAGGAAGTATCTCAGGCAAGGTTTCGAACGATAGGGTCATCTTAAAATAAGACGCTGTAACCCATTCATTTGCCACTACAATGCCATCTAATTGATATTTTTTAGACATCTTTGCTATGAATTATGAAATCTACTGCAAAGATAATACAAAATTGACAAAAAAACGCGGTTTTCTATGGTCGATTGTCAATAGTCGCTCGTCGATGGTTATTATATAGTACTAGCAACAAGCGACAAACAACATACAACTACTTACTAAACTCTTCAAACGTATTGTCTGTATAGTAAACTACAATGCGTTGAATTTTTTTAGCAGGAATCTCTTTTACCACTTCTTTTACCACAACATCGTGTACAATTTGCTGATTAGCTGTGTGTTGAGTTTCTATAGCGGATAAATTTTGCGGATGTAAACCCTCTGAGATTTGCAAATTTGGCTCATTTTCGATGGGTTGACCAAATAAATCGTACTGAACCAGCTTTTCGTGCTTATACATGGGTAATTTACCAAACAAAAGCCACTCTGGGTTGATGCTCGGAAATGCAGTTAAAATCTTCTGTGTAGATTCTAAACTCGGATTGCTTCTTCCTGATAATAAATGAGATACATTAGAAACCTGCATGTCTGTTAATGCAGCAAACTGTTTAGAAGTAAGCTTCTCCTTTTCCAAAATAACACGAATTCTGTCTTTCATAGCAGCTGTATTACAAATGTACTATTATTTAACTCTACAAATG
>JAZQZN010000034.1:0-6864 GCA_045634045.1 Candidatus Enterocola sp.
GACCTTCAGATTTATATTTTATCCATAACTTTGATACTAAACAATGATTAATTCCATAATGTTTACTAATATATTTAACACTATATCCAGCTTCTAACATATGCATATACTTTAAGCGTTCTGCATATCCATGTTTGTTTCCCTTTTTTGACATAAAAAACCCTGAAAGTATTTTCTCTAACTTTCGGGGTTCATATCATTGGAGTGCTTTTTTGTTGTATTATTACTTCTTGATAAAGCGGAGCGATTGTGAACCAAGTCGGAAGATGTACATACCTGCAGGCAAACTTTCTACCGACACTTCGGTAATTTCTTCGCCTTGCAAAGCAACCGTTTTGTAGATACGTCCACTTAGGTCATAAATGTAGGCATCGCCCGTTGGCAATTCGCCCGATTGAATGTACAATACAGATGTAGCTGGATTGGGGAATATTGACAAATCTGCATAATATTCTTGATACACATCGGTTACAACGGGTGGACAAGTATCAAATTCGCCTGTTTGTGAGCCCAATTTGATTTTGCCTTTACCGCAGACAAAAGCGGTTCCGTTTTTACATTCGGACGAGGTTACGGTTAATTTGCCATTTACTTTTACATCTGGCGCCTCGGCGTTTCCTTTACCTTTTTCAATAATAAGTTTAGCAATGGTCACATCGCCTGTTACCACAGGTTTAACATCGCCGTTATCGGGAATAACAACTATCGATGATGCATTAGGCACTTTCCCTTGCTCCCAGTTACCACATTCTGTCCACGACGAAGTACCCGCATTACCAGTCCAGATGCTGGCACGTGTATCGGCACGGTCGCTCATGGTTCCTGTTACGGTAGCAGGAGCTTGGTACGATACGTTCACCCAACATTTTTGGCCCGTATTGGTATTCACCGTATTCCACACTTTCATGGCAACCCAACCTGTTTTGCTAGGAGTATACGTACCCGTAACGGTAGTAGCTGCATTTTTCTTGTGTAGAATGTTACCATCTAAATCGTATAGCGCAAAGGTAATGTCTTCTTTTTTGTTATCTTGGTAGACGTTGTAGGTAATTTTTTTACCTTTTTCTACGTAAATTTTACCCACCAAACGTTGTGCACATGATTTTGCAGGAAGTGCACCACCTTGGCCCAAGGAGTTACAATGGCTATCGCCCAAGTCGTCTGCCATTTCCCATTCTTGGGTGGTTACTTTGTTGCGATAGGGTTTGTAGTTAGATTCATAAATGGGCGCCCATACTGCATAACCCAAACCTCCATTACCATCAGCAGGGGTTACACGCACATTGAAACGACCATCGCCCCATGCGGTACGCTCGCCAGATGTACCACCTGAATAGTCTTTTAGCTGAACGTTTCTAAAATCGGTATCAATCCAAACGTCTTTGGCATTAGCACCGTCGTCGGTAATGGCAATAATGGCTTTACCAGAACGTTCAATTACCAACAAATCTTGGTCTTGCCAACGCACTTTGTAATCGCCATACTTAAATGCCAAGTTTTGGTGACACCAAATAAGGTTTTTCAAATAATCACGCATCGGTAGCGCTTTCTCGTCAGCTGGCATGTGGTTGTAACGGTTGCTGTTGCTTAGGTTAAACAAGTCTTCCATAAAGACGCTCACATTACCGTCCATTGCCATAATGGTAGCGTACGCCATACCCATGCGTTGGTTAAAAGGATCAGCATGTCCACCCAACTCGTTATAACCATCCCAATCTTTGTAGTTGCCTTTATCGTCCACAATGGGACGGAAAGTATCGTGGCTATTGATGTAGTTGAGTGAGCGGTGTACACGTTGGCCATCGCCATAATCGTTGTAGCGCATGCCAATTTGTTCACCTACCACAGCACCAAGATTACCATATCCGCCACCATCTATTACACCATTTTTAATAGCACCACGTAGCGGAACATCGTAACCACCCATGCCAAATTCGCCCCAACCATTAGCATATTGAACACCCATACAATAGTTGTCAATTTCATTTTTACTACCAATATACTCGCCCACACTGAACATTGCTTGTCCACCTTGTGCAAACTCTGGAAGCGAATATTTTACATTGTATAGGAAATCTTGTTGCGCCCAATCGGGGAAGTGTTTTACGGCATCCCAACGGAATCCATCCACTGCCGTTTGCTTTTTGAACCACATGATCCATTCACGAGCTTGGTCGCGCATGTAGTTTTTGCTTTGCACTGGGTTATAGCCCTTTACATTAGAACTTTGTCCGTATGCACCTTCATAGAAGCAGTTATCTGGGCCCCAGTGTCCTGCTGTCCAATCATCATCATTTTTCATGTGCGCTTCATTGGCATGGAAGTTTTGCCAGTTTTTGGGCCAACGACCTTTACGGTTCCAATAATCTTCTTGACCTCCATCTTTAAAAGGAGTTTCGTAGCATACGTAACGGAAGTTTTTCCATTTGTCATCCCATGCATTGGGGTCTTCACCACCAGCGCCTCCGTTTTCGCCACCAGCACCTACGGTATGGTTAAGCACAGCATCAGCAATTACTTCAATACCATTGGCGTGCATTACGGCAATCATACGAAGCACATCGTCTTTGGTACCAAAACGGGTAGTAACACTGCCCTTCTGGTATTTATCGCCCAAATCGTAAAAGTCAAAAGGAGAATAACCCACCGAGTTGGTACCCGTGTTTTTTACGAAAGGAGGCACCCAAACGGCATTAATACCCGCATCGCGCAAACGAGGAGCAAGCTCTGTTAAGTAGTTAGCGTAAGAATTTTCAAAGTTGCTGTTCCAATAATCCCACCAAAAGGCTTGTAGAATCACCTTTTTCTCAGGGTCTGCAGCCTGCATTGGAACTGCCATAAAAGCTACCAGCAGACACAACAATAGTGTACGTAAAAATTTCTTCATATTACATTTGAGTTTCAGGTTGTTAGGTGTTTGATAGGTTTTTATCTTTTTTAATGCAAATTAGTAAATTAGAAGATTTTTGCTGGGTATTTTTCACTACTTTTGCGCCACCTAAACTATTTAGATTTGCATAAGCACCTAATTATGCAAATATACACCAATTTTTTAGAATTTTAACATGAATGTAAAAAAAATCATTGCTTTTTGGTTAATAGGAAGTGTCCTATCCATTGGCACGGCGACTGCGCAAAGTTATTTGGCCACCAAGACTTTATTGGACTCGGTAAAAGTCAATAAGCTGCACGGTACCGCCGAAGCGCTTTTGAAAGTAGAGCAAACCGACAACTTCAAGGTTGAACTGGATGCGAATTTAGAGTTGATTTATGCTTTTACGAAGCACAAACTACGTTTTGCAGGTAATGTTGCCTACAATACTACCAATGTTTACGACAATGGCAACAAAGGTTTCTTCTACGTGGGCGGTGATTTCTTTCAGTTTAACATCGATAAAGACAAACGAGAAAAAACCAAACAATTCTTTTCTGTTTTTGCAACCTACCAATACGACTACTGCCGTGATTTGCACGACCGCGCCATGCTTGGTACCAGCATTACTTGGCAACCTTTGCGCGAGCATCCTAACATGTTTGTAGAACCCAGTGTTGGTTTAATGGCTGGTATGCAATATTGGCGTGTCATCAAACAACCCACCAACTTAGACCTTTACAACAACTACTTGCCTACCATATTGGGTAACGACGAAGACGTACAAAAAGTAAAAACATACGTTGGTGCAGACCCTGCTGGCTATCGAATGCAATGGGACGCCCGTTTCATGGCATCTGTACACTTTGGGGGTGAATGGGACCGCGTTGCCATCAATGCACACGCCATGGTTGCACAACCACTTTGGCCACAATTTAAAGCAGATCCATCAATGGACGCTCTTTTAGGTAAAATTGACCAATACCGCATGGACAATCAATTGATTCTAGAAGAAGGTGTACTACTAGAAAAAGCCATGAACGGTGATGCTGCAGCCGCTGCAGAGAGACACCGAGTTTACGACTTTGAAGGTTGCATGAATCCTAATCCACTGCCCCTTATCACAGCCAAACTCAGCTTGAATGTACGAATTTGGAAAAAATTATCAGCTGTTACACGCTTTGAATTTTTGTGGGATGGCGGACAAGTGCCCACCTACGCCTATAATCTTACCTATTGCTTTACACAAGGTTTAAGCTATAGTTGGTAAAACATTATTTTTTATTAACTTTGCATCATCTAATAAACAGACTTAGCATGCGCCTATTCTTTTTAGTAGTTAGCCTACTTTGTTCGACCAGCATTTTTGCGCAGTTTAATTACGACAGCATCCTCGAATCGCTCAACGAATTGCGCAAAGAAGGATGCCATTGTGGCAACGAGGAAATGCGTTCGGCACCCAAACTTACTTGGGATGACGATTTAGCAGACATTGCCCGCATCTATGCCGCTCAACTTTCAGCAGCCAACAAGGGAAACACACAACACGTTTACCTCAGCCACGTTGGCACTGATGGTTCTACCGCAGAAGACAGACTGGCAGCCAACGACTACCAAGCGAGAGCATGCGTTGAAAACATTGCCTACCTAAATGGCAATTTCGATACCGTCATTGACCATTGGCTCAACAATCCACAATCCTGCAAAAACCTGCTCAATCGCAAGATGACTGCCGTAGGCATTGCGCGCACTGGCGACTTTTGGGTCATCCTTATGGCACAACCTTAAATGCAAACAGTTAATAATTAATCATAAACACTAAACATTCAACATTATGCAAACAATTGACAATTTCAATTTTGCCGGCAAAAAGGCAATTGTCCGCGTTGACTTTAACGTACCCTTGGACGAAAACGGTAAAATTACCGACGACACCCGTATCCGTGGTGCTTTGCCAACCTTGAAAAAAATCTTGGCAGACGGTGGTAGCGTAATCATCATGTCGCACATGGGCAAACCAAAAGGCAAAGTGAACGCTAAATATTCTTTGAGCCAAATCGTTGACGCCGTAGCTGAAAAATTGGGCGTTAAAGTAAACTTCGCAAGCGACTGCGCAAATGCTGCTGAAGCTGCTGCTGCCTTGCAACCAGGCGAAGCTTTGTTGCTTGAAAACTTGCGTTTCTACGGCGAAGAAGAAGGCAAACCTGTAGGTATCGACAAAGAAGATCCAGCTTACGAAGATGCTAAAAAAGCAATGAAAGCATCTCAAAAAGAATTTGCTAAAACTTTGGCTTCTTACGCAGACTGCTACGTAAACGACGCATTTGGTACTGCTCACCGCAAACACGCTTCTACCGCTGTTATCGCTGACTACTTTGATGCAGAAAACAAAATGTTGGGCTACTTGATGGAAAAAGAAGTACAAGCTGTTGACAACATTTTGAGCAACATCAAACGTCCTTTCACCGCTATCATGGGTGGTTCTAAAGTATCGACCAAAATCGGTATCATCGAAAACTTGATGGACAAAGTGGACAACCTAATCCTTTGCGGTGGTATGACCTATACCTTCGCTAAAGCTCAAGGTGGTGAAATTGGCAAATCTATCTGCGAAGACGACAAATTGCAACTTGCTTTGGACATCATCGAACAAGCTAAAGCGAAAGGTGTAAACTTGGTATTGGGCACTGACTGTGTTGCTGCTGACGACTTCAGCAACGACGCTAACACCCAAGTTGTTCCTGCTAACGCTATCCCAGCAGGTTGGGAAGGTTTGGACGCTGGTCCTGACACTCAAAAAGCATTTGCTGCTGCTATCGAAGGTGCTAAAACCATTTTGTGGAACGGCCCTGCTGGCGTATTCGAATTTGATAACTTTACAGCTGGTTCTCGTGCTATTGCAGAAGCTATCGCTAAAGCAACCGCTGACGGTGCATTCTCTTTGATTGGTGGTGGCGACTCTGTTGCTTGCATCAACAAATTTGGCATGGCAGACCAAGTATCTTACATCTCTACTGGTGGTGGTGCTTTGTTGGAAGCTATCGAAGGTAAAGTTCTTCCTGGCGTAGCTGCTATTAAAGGATAATCATTAATCCTACAATAAATAAGGAACTCCGAAGCTCATACGAACTTCGGAGTTTTTTTTGTTTTAATTTATTATTTTTCTTTAAACTTATAGGCAAAAAATAAGCCCTCATATAGAGGGCGGGCCTTGGTATTTCCCAACCAAGGGGGATAATTGTGATGCAAATATACGAGATTTATTTTAATCGACAATAGATTAACTAAAAATTCTTGTTAATATTTGTCCAATCAAAAAACCGCATCCAATCGAATGCGGTTTAATGCAAATTGTAAAAATTAATGTTTATTATGGGAGCACAGGACGGATTGGACAACCCACATAACGTTCTCTTGGCTCAACAAGCTTACTATCAGCACCAAAAAATGTATAACAATACGCATATTGAGTTTGACCTGCAAGAGAATTTGTCCAATAAGTTCCCAGATTCTCATGTGCTATAACTTCTGAATCTGCAAAAACACCAGTGTATGGCAAGAATATACTATTACCATTTTTCTTACTTGTAAATTGCAATCCTTTTACTCCATTATAAGTTACATTTGCCATAATGCAATTCTCTTCATTAAACAATTCATAAAAATCTCCTTCTCTAGGCATACGCCAATCTCCGCCCATATTACCTCTAGCAGCATCATCTTCGTATCTTAAGATATACTTATTGTCGCCTACAAAATTACCATCCTTATCATACCAGATTCCATCTAAGTTACCGTCAGGTATTGTATATTTATTTATACCTGTAAAATCTACTGAACCACTTTTTATTAGACAATAATCTTCTATACGATAATAACTTTTATACCTGCATTCTCCCCAAGCATAATATTCTCCTACTTCCTCTGGTCTTTCTGCACCTAAGTTACACGTTGCCCATTTAACACCACTAGGCAATCCTAAGTCGGATCGT
>JAZQZN010000035.1:0-17328 GCA_045634045.1 Candidatus Enterocola sp.
TATTTCAGAAACAATTTCACTACTACAAAATTCAAAAACACCTTCATTCAACAATACTAGCATAAGTATAGACAAAACAAACATTACAAGAGGCACATAATGAAATGCGTACGTAATAATGGTCACTTCATCAGAGGGCTCGTCTTTATTTTTTTGACAAGCTTTCCAAGTAGCCAAAACTTCTAAAGATTCTTTTCTTTCTTGGGCGGAAATAAGTTTAAATGTCTCCATAATAAATATTGTTTACTGTTTATCGTACATATAAAATAGAAATGTGCTGCCTATTTTTTAAAACAAACGACACAAATTAACTGCAAAAACGTTGTAAAGCCATAGCCCTTTTTGGACCTAATTATGCTTTTGGTTCTAATTTATCTCCCAGATTACCCGCAATGTAGACGCACCGATTTTACCCCTCCATATTTTTTTTGGCTCTTTTTGGCTCTTTTTAAGGTTGTAAATAAAAATATACATACTTTTGTGTTATGGCAGTAGATACAAATATTCCGCAAATAGTTGCTCTTAAAAAAGCAGTAGAAAAGAGGTTCGGTCACCCCATAGAGAGTAGAACTGATTTTACCGAATTGGCATACGACATTGAACGTACTACCAACAACCACATATCCGAAAATACCCTTAGAAGATTGTGGGGTAAAATATCCGGATACACAACTGTATTTACACGTACATTGGATGTGTTGTGTAAATACATTGGACACGAGCAATGGAATGTTTATTGCAAATATTTGAGCAAAGAATCAGAGAAAGAATCGGAGATAATATCTTCTAACATGATTATCAAAGTAGAAGAACTTCAAATTGGCGATAAGATTCGCTTGGGCTGGTTACCTGATAGAATGTGTATTGTACAATACATTGGTGGTAGAACGTTTAAAGCTATCGATACCGTCAACTCTACGGTCCAAACAGGCGATACATTTGAATGTAGTCTCATGATTAAAGGTTACCCACTTTTTGTAGATAACCTAGTACATGGTGGCGAACATTGCCAACGCTATTCGATGGGAATACAAAGTGGATTGACCACACTTGAGAAGTTATAAAAATAATAATCTGCACATACATGCTCGGGCATGTGAAGGATGCATGCAAATAGCAGCATCACCGCAAATACCAACAAATTGATGGCCGTTTTGCCAAGAAGCGGATTTAATGGAGCACCTAAAGACATTTTTAGCTGACGCCACGTATTGATATGCAACACGATATACAATATAGGTGCAACAAGAGCCCAACAAGAAAGATAATCCCACAAAGGCAACATCAGAAGCATAGCAATTAGACCAGACCACAAATAAACACGCCCCATTGTTTTTCTACCAAAAATGACTACGGTGGTACGTTTATTTACTGCAGCATCATCTTCCATATCTCTATAGTTATTCACTATCAATACATTAGCCGCCAAAAGGCCAACAGCAACAGAAGTCGGAATAACAAATTTCAACCCTTCCCAACTACCGGTTTGCAAAAAACAAGTAAACAACACTGGCACTACCCCAAAGAACAAAACCACGGCAACATCGCCCAGACCATGATGCGAAAGCGGATAAGGACCTGTGCTATAAGCCAGCGCAAATAGCATAATAACAATCCCTACTATTACAAGCCACCAAGGTCCATAACACAACATTGCACATCCCACCGCAGCAGCCAAGCCAAGCGTAACAAAAGTGGCATATTTCATTGACTTTGGCGAAATTTCACCTTCTGTCACTCCCCTGCGAAACCCTTCCCTACCTTGTTTGTCCACACCGTTTTTAAAGTCGTAATATTCATTACCAAAATTGGATGCAATTTGAGCCAGCACAGCAAAAAGCAAACACAACACAGCAGGTACTGCATTAAATTTGCCTAAAAACACAGCGCAAGCTATGCCTGCTATTACCCCAGACACACTCACCGGTAGCGTTCTTAGCCTCATGGCTTCTATCCAAACTTTTAGCATAATTTATTTTTTAGCCACATACATACGACATATTCCCAGCGTAAGCGGAGTGTGCTCCACAGTTGTAAAGCCCGCAGACTTTAGCATAGAAATAAATTTATCAGGCGCAGGAAAACGCAAAACAGAAGCAGGAAGATACTCGTATGCACCTCTATCGCCAGAAATCATACCACCAATGGCAGGTAATATTTTTAAGAAATACAGTTTGTAGCACCAACGGATAAAAGCATTAGACGGAACAGAAAGTTCTAATATAACCAATTTACCACCAGGAGTTAACACCCTGTACATCTGACTCAATCCGAGTTCTAAATGCTCAAAGTTGCGCACACCAAAACCCACTGATATGCGATCAAAAGTATTATCGGCATAAGGCAAATCTTCGCAATCTGCCACCGAAAGTTGGGCAGAAACACCTGCTTTCTGTATCTTTTCTCTACCCACCGCCATCATTCCTTCCGAAATATCGACACCCAACACCTGGCTACCCTGCGCCACTTTTTGAGCAATCTCAATGGTAAAATCACCCGTTCCGCACGCCACATCGAGCACTTTTAACGGTTTGGCAGTATCAACCATTTCGCGCACCGCTTTTTTGCGCCATCCTTTATCAATGTTTAAAGAAAGAATATGATTTAGTTTATCATAATCGGGAGCAATATTATCAAACAGTTTTCTTACACCTTCTTTTTTTGCCATAATTATTTAAGTTTTAGTCTGATACAATATACATACGTAAGCAAAATTACATTCATAAGTAGCGCATAAATAATAGCAGGAAGCGCCATTTCGCCACTATTAAAGATAAAAGGCGAAGATGCGATTGCAATGGCTTGCGCTGCATTTTGCATGCCCACCTCTATGACTATCGTTCGTCTTACCGCATCGGTAAAATTACCTATTCTGGCAATGATCGAACTACACAACATTGCCACAAGAATCAGCCCTGCAGCCGACAGACCCAGAACGGCAAAATGCTCAACTATTTCTGATTTGTATTGGTAAAAAAAGACCAATGCCAAAGTCATTAACGCAGGGAATGCCACTTTACTTAACACATTCTTTACTTTAACAGCTGCATCCGGAAGATAATACCTAAACAAACTGCCCAACAACATCGGCACAAAAAGTAGCACTAAGTTCTGCACCAATAGTTTGCCAACGGGCAAATGAATTTCCATTCCCGACATATTCGACACGCCACTGGCAACAAACTCCATGATAATAGGCAGCGTAAATAAGGTAATCACACTACTAAGTGCCGTAAGTGTTATTGACAATGCCACATCACCTTTTGCCAACATCGAAAAGACATTTGACGAACTACCTCCAGGGCAGCAAGCCACCAACACCAGCCCCATAAAATAAACGGGTGGCAAATTTAAAAGCCAGGCTACTGCAAAAGCCAAAACTGGGAGAACGACAATCTGCCCTATCAAACCCAATAACACGGCTTTAGGATTTCTAACCACATCTACAAATGCCTTTTTACTCAAATCGATGCCCAATAAAAACATCAACACAATTAATATGGGCATAACTATCCAAATGGTATTCATATCGTTGTTTAATCTTCTGAATAACCCAAAATATAATCGTTCATATAATACCCATTACCGATATGAAAATCGCCACTGCGTAGAATTTTTAGCCCCAAATGTTGATAAAAATGCAGTGCAGGATTATCGCGATTCATGTTTAGCTCTATCGTAATAGGTTTGCCCGAGGCTGTATTTTTAACAAAATCAAGTACCTGATTAAACAGAATACGTCCCAATCCTTTGCCTTGATGTGCAGGCATAATGTAAATTTTATGCAAATGAAACTGCGCTTTACCCTCGGGAGTATCACCCTCGTATTGCACCGACACATACCCGCAAGGCTCATCACCCAACATAGCAATATAATATACATGCCCATCGCTCAGTTGTTTTTCTAAATTAGGCAAAGAGTACATCCACTCCATCATGTAATCTATCTGATCGGGCGACAGCATTTCTCGATAAGTATGCCTAAACGTTACCTGTGCCATGCCGTGAATGGTGGGCAAATCGGCGGGGGTTGCTTTGAATAATTGATACGAATTCATCGACTTTCGTTTTAGGCTCCAAATATCGTGAAAAATCGTTCAAAGACATCATTAAAAATTCTTTTTAACATGTTATCGACGATTTTTTTAGGGCAATTCAAGGCTATTCCTGCTTTTTTTATACATTTGCATTGATTAAAAATACGCCATGAAAATCAATCCAAACATACTCGACACCATAGGAAAAACACCTTTGGTGGCTTTGCAAAGATACAGCCAACAGGCAGGAATATCCAACAGCATCATTGCCAAGGTAGAGGCATTCAATCCTGGAGGTAGCGCAAAAGACCGCGTAGCCCTACAGATGCTAAAACAAGCACAAGCCGATGGTTTGCTACAAAAAGGATCTACCATTATAGAGCCCACCAGCGGCAATACGGGCGTAGGATTAGCCATGGCATGTGCTGTATTGGGCTATAAGTTGATACTTACCATGCCCAATACCATGAGCATAGAACGTATTCGACTGGCTAAAGCATACGGAGCAGAAGTAGTTTTAACACCCGGTACGTTGGGCATGAAAGGTGCTATCGAAAAAGCACAATCATTGCTACAAGAAATACCTGGTGCATGGATGGCTGGACAGTTTACCAACCTTGCCAATCCCACGGCTCATTACCTTACCACAGGACCCGAAATTTGGAACGACACCGCGGGTAAAATAGACATTTTTGTGGCTGGTATTGGAACAGGTGGCACCATTAGCGGTGTAGGCAAATTTTTAAAAGAACAAAATCCTGCCATACAGATTATAGGGGCAGAACCTGCCGAATCGGCTGTTCTAAATGGTAATCCTGCTGGGCCCCATAAAATACAAGGTATTGGAGCTGGATTTGTACCCGACACTTACAATGCCTCTGTGGTAGATAAGGTACTGGCAATTCCTGGTAACGATGCCATGCAAACGGCAAGATGCCTTGCACAGCAAGAAGGCATTTTGGTAGGCATTTCGTCGGGATGTGCCTTAGCAGCCGCCACACGCCTTGCCCTGATGCCCGAAAATGCCGACAAAACCATCGTAGTCCTATTGCCCGATACCGGCGAACGCTACTTATCGACCGAACTGTTTCAATAGTCGCTGTCGCGACGTTGAATCGTAGAATTGATGAATCGTTAAATTGCAAACAAACGATTAAACGATTTAACGATTAAACAAATAATCCCGAGCGCAGCGAGTTCGCATCACCTAATCACCGACGTACTGATGAGTACGAAGTACGAATAATAACCAAATCACCAATAATATGATGACCAAACAAGAAACCATTGATTTAGCAGTAAAATATTTTACTGAAGGACATGCCTGTTCACAATCTGTACTTTTAGCCTTTGCCGACCGCATTGGTTTAGACAAAACCATTGCCAAACGCATTTCGGGCACATTTGGAGGCGGCATGGGTCGCCTACGCAGCAAATGCGGTGCCTTAACAGGTGGCTTTATGGTATTAGGCATGGTAGAAGGCTACGAAGGCCCCGAACAAATGGAACAGAAAATGGCAGTTTACAAGCGCGTACGCGAACTTAACAAAAAAGTTGAAGACCAATACGGCGAAACCAACTGCAACGAGCTACTTATTAAGTACTCCACCCCATGTAATGTAACCGAGCGCAAGCATCACCAAGACATTTGCGTGCGTTTAGTAGCCGATACTACTGGATATCTATACGATATGCTAAACGAGGAGTGAGAAGTTTAAACACTACATATTCATTTGCATATTCAAAAAAAGTTTTGTATCTTTGCGGTCGCGTTTAGTATAAAGCAACGAAACTATTATTAACTAATTAAAAACAAGGACATTATGAACAAGTACGAAACCGTTTTCATTTTGACTCCCGTTTTATCTGATGTTCAGATGAAGGAAGCGGTCGAAAAGTTCAAAAAAGTGTTGACCGATGCCAACGCTGAAATTTTGAACGAAGAAAACTGGGGATTGCGCAAACTAGCCTATCCTATCGAGAAAAAATCTACCGGATTCTATCAACTAATCGAGTTTGCCGGTGATGCCAATTTGATCAACATTTTGGAAACCCAATTCCGTCGCGACGAACGCGTTATTCGTTTCCTAACTGTTAAATTGGACAAATACGCTGCTGAATACGCAGAAAAGAGAAGAAAAAAACAAGGTAAAACTGAAGCATAAGGAGGAAATATCATGGCACAGAATCAATCTGAAATTCGTTATTTGACTCCACAATCAGTGGACAACAAAAAGAAAAAATACTGCCGTTTCAAAAAAAGCGGTATTCGTTATATCGACTACAAGGATCCTGAATTCTTGAAAAAATTCTTGAACGAGCAAGGTAAAATCCTTCCTCGTCGTCTTACCGGTACTTCGTTGAAATTCCAACGTCAAGTTGCCCAAGCTGTTAAAAGAGCACGCCACTTGGCTTTGCTTCCATACGTAACCGATATGATGAAATAATTAAGAGGAGGAAAAAGCTATGAAAATTATTTTGAAAGAAGATGTTTACGGTCTTGGTTACAAAGACGAAGTAGTTACCGTAAAAAATGGTTACGGACGTAACTTTTTGATCCCTCAAGGAAAAGCTATTTTGGCTACTCCATCTGCTGAAAAAATGTTGGCAGAAGAATTGAAACAACGCGCTCACAAATTGGCTAAAATCAAAGCTGACGCTGAAGCATTGGCAGAAAAAATTGCTGCTGCTACCGTTAAATTTACTACCAAAGTAAGCGACGCTGGTAAAGTGTTTGGTTCGATTACCTCTTTGCAAATTGCTGAAGAATTGGAAAAACAAGGCATCAGCATTGACAAACGTACCATCCAACTAAAAGACGGTATCAAAGAATTGGGTACTTCTAAAGTTGCTATCAGATTGCACAAAGAAGTAACTGCTGAAGTTACCGTAGAAGTTGTTGCTGAATAATTAGCAAACACTATACAACAAAAAAACCGACCTCAACAGGGTCGGTTTTTTATTTCAATCACATAACTAATCAATCCCACAAAACGCTTATTCTTTATTTAAAGGAGGGATTTTTAGGCGTACGAAATGTGAAAAACCGGAGCTTACTAAGCGTAAGTGAGGATTTTGAACATGAGTACAACGACAAAAGGACCCTTTAAATAAAGAATAACTAATATCGTTCTACTTTCACTAATTCCAAGGTAAATATCAGCGTACTGTGCGCAGGAATATCATCTAACTTTTGCGAGCCGTAACCCCATTTGGCAGGAATATATACTTCCCATTTATCGCCCTCGTGCATGCGCACCAAAGCTATCTGCCAACCCATAATTAAATCGCGTATAGGGAACAAAGCGGGAAGACTATCGCCTTCTGTAGAATCAAAAACGGTGCCATCAATTAACTTCCCAGTGTAATGTACAAACACCAAACCGTTAGGGCCTGGGCATTTAGTGCCGCTGCCCGATACTAGCTTTTTGTACATTACCCCACTTTCCAGCACAACCACATCGTCTTCCATCGCTTTGCGCGATAAGAAAACCTCGTTGACCTCTTTGTAAGGGTTGTATTTGTTTTTAGCACGTTTTTTCATACACACTACTTACGATCGGGAGACTTATCACGGAAAAACAACTGCACCGGCGTCCCACACAAATCCCACATCGAACGCAATTTATTCTCTAAGAAACGTTTGTAAGGGTCTTTGATGTATTGAGGCAAATTGGCAAAGAACAAGAACGTAGGCGTCTTGGTGTCAGGAATTTGCATCACATACTTAATCTTAACATACTTACCTTTAATAGCGGGGGGTGGATAGTTGTCGATCAAAGGTAAGAAGAACTCGTTCAATTTATTGGTTGGAATACGACGACGACGGTTTTCGAACACTCGCATCGCCTCCTCAATTACCTTGTAAATATGGTGGTTGGTAAGTGCAGAAGCAAATACAATGGGAAAATCGGTAAATGGCGCAAAACGTTCGCGAATGGCTTCTTCCATTACTTTTACTGCCTTGCTGGTACGTTCTTCCACCAAGTCCCATTTGTTGACACACACCACCAAGCCTTTGCTATTGCGTTGCACCAACGAGAAGATATTTTGATCTTGCCCTTCGATGCCACGGGTTGCATCCAACATAAGAATACACACATCGCTGTTTTCAATGGCACGAATCGAACGCATCACCGAATAAAACTCCAAGTCCTCGTTTACTTTCGATTTCTTACGAATACCAGCGGTATCAACCAAGTAGAACGATTTGCCAAATTTATCGTATTTGGTATAGATGGAATCGCGGGTTGTACCTGCGATATCAGTAACAATGTTACGCTCTTCGCCAATATACGCATTGATGATAGACGATTTACCTGCATTAGGACGACCCACCACAGCAATACGTGGCAACGATTCGTCAAAGGCATCCTTGCTTTCGCGCTCTGTAAGCAGCGGAACAATGGCATCCAACAAGTCGCCAGTACCAGTACCCGTCATTGACGAAATGCTATAAGGATCACCCAATCCCAAACGATAAAATTCTGCCGATTGGTAAAGCAAATCGTTATTATCGGCTTTGTTTACCACCAACAAAACAGGGCGTTTCGAACCACGAAGCACTTTTGCCACGTCCATATCCAAATCGGTAACTCCGCTTTGCACATCTACCATGAACAAAATTACATCGGCTTCTTCAATAACGATGCGCACTTGCTTGTTGATTTCGCCTTCAAATACGTCGTCCGATCCAGTTACAAAACCACCGGTATCGACCACCGAAAACTCTTTTTTACCCCACTCTACCTTACCGTACTGACGGTCGCGAGTGGTACCCGCCTCATCGCTCACAATAGCTTTGCGCGATTCGGTTAAACGATTAAAAAGGGTGGACTTGCCTACATTGGGACGTCCTACAATGGCTACTAACGACATAATTTATTGATTGTTAAGTGGGTATCCAAATAATTTTAGTTGCTTATCTTTGTTGCGCCAGTCTTTTTCAACTTTTACAAACAATTCCAAAAATACTTTCTTTTCAAAGAAAGCTTCAATTTCGGTGCGCGCTGCCATGCCTACTTTTTTCAGCATCGTGCCACGTTTGCCAATAATAATGCCTTTTTGCGATTCGCGCTCCACATAAATGGTTGCATGAATTTTAATCAATTTTGCTTCTTCTTGAAATTGTTCAACCACCACCTCGGTCGAATACGGAATTTCTTTGTCGTAGTTTTCGAGGATTTTTTCGCGGATAATCTCGTTGACAAAAAAACGCGCAGGACGATCGGTAAGCGCATCCTTATCAAAGTAAGGAGGCGAATCGGGCAACAATTCTTTGATGCGGATAAGCAGCTGCTCGATGTTGAATTTTTCGAGTGCGCAGATGGGCACGATTTCTGCATCGGGCAAAATTTTGCGCCATTGGTCAACCAACGCTTCCAATGCTTCTTGCGAAGGAAGCAAATCAATTTTATTGATGATTAGGAAGGTAGGCACACCCGCATTTTTGGCTTTTTCCAAAAAGTCGATATTTTTATCGTACGATTCAACAGTATCGGTTACGTATAGCAACACATCGGCATCTTTCAACGCCGAAGTTGAGGCTTCCATCATCGATTCTTGCAAGCGATAGTTGGGTTTAAGCACACCCGGGGTATCCGAATAGACAATTTGAAAATCTTCACCATTCACGATGCCCATGATTCTATGGCGTGTGGTTTGCGATTTTGACGTAATAATCGAAATACGCTCGCCCACCAACGCATTCATCAAGGTCGATTTACCCACATTGGGATTTCCTATAATATTTACAAATCCAGCTTTATGATTCATTTTTCTTCTAAGAATAATCGATGCAAAGATAGTAAATTTTAGACAATCTTTATTAAACAAAATCTATGCTATTAAAATTTAATCTGTATATTTGTGTGATTAAATTTATTCGTTCTTAATTCTTAACTAAACATGAAAACACATCGTCGAAGAATCACTAAAATGATTCACAAAGAGTACAACCTAATGAAAAAAAGCACAACAATCCCACTGAATGAGCAAGGGGCTATTATTTCACACTTTTTTCACAATCAACTCTACCCATCCGTTCTACCATATCAACAAAAAGCATTATGTATACTGGAAGAACTTACTGGGACTTCTTTTGTCGAATCAAGTGCTTTTATAGCATCAGAGCCTGCTGTTCAGTATTCCTTATTTGCAGATCTATTTACAGTTCCATTCCTTCCTGCTGACAAGCCAAATTTCACATTTGTGGATTTATTTGCAGGTATTGGAGGTTTTAGAATGGCATTGCAAAATCTTGGAGGAAAGTGCGTATTTTCATCCGAATGGGATACTCAAGCTCAGAAAACATACTTACTAAATTACGGAGAAGTTCCTTTTGGAGATATCACAAAAGAAACTACAAAAGCTTTTATTCCTGATAGCTTCGATATTTTATGCGCTGGATTTCCATGTCAAGCATTTTCCTTAGCAGGAAAAAGATTAGGATTCGAAGAGACTCGTGGTACATTATTTTTTGATGTTGCAGAAATCATCCGTAGAAAACGTCCTAAAGCTTTTTTTCTAGAGAATGTCAAAGGTTTACTCATACACGATAAGGGGAATACGATAAAAACTATTCTTAAGGTTTTAAGAGAAGACCTAGACTACTTCGTTCCCGACCCCAAAATTGTAAACGCCAAAGATTTTGGAGTTCCTCAACATCGCGAAAGAGTGTATATTGTGGGATTCCGAAAAGATCAGCATGTAAATGATTTTACCTATCCAAATCCAACCGACAACACAAAAACTTTTGCCGACATTAAGGAAGAAAATGCCGTATCTGCTAAATATTATTTATCTACACAATACATAAAAACACTTGTCGCTCATAAGAAAAGGCACGCAGAAAAAGGAAACGGATTTGGATACGAGATCATTCCTGACACTGGAATCGCAAACGCCATTGTAGTAGGCGGAATGGGAAGAGAAAGAAATCTTGTCATTGACCACCGACTAAAAGATTTCACACCTGTTACTAACATCAAAGGTGAAGTAAACAGAGATGGCATTCGCCGTATGACACCAAGAGAATGGGCAAGACTACAAGGATTCCCTGACGATTTTATCATAGGTGTAGCCGATGCCTCCGCATACAAACAATTCGGAAACTCCGTTGCAGTCCCAGCAATACAAGCGACTGCTAAAGAAATTATTAAAAGAATTAACCTCTCCAAATCTATTCAATATGACACTAAAAGGTAATAAAGGAGAATGGAGTGAGATTTACACATTGTTCAAATTATTGGGAGATGGGATCGTACATGCAGGTGATCAAAATTTGAATAAAATTCAGGATCTATTCTATCCAATTATTATGATTCTTCGTCAAGAGAAAGAAGGGAACTATCATTATAGACTAGAAAATAAGGATGTGGTAATTCAGACTCCTACAGGCGAGGAACTATTGCGTATCCCAGCATCTGTATTCCTTGTTGAGGCAGAAAAGCTATTGAATGCCATAAATAAAAATGACAGTACCTTTGCAGTCCCTCAGATAGAAGCATTCATGAGCAGTATTTATTGCCATTCATTGAAAGCAAAATCTTCTGACAAAACGGATATTCGAATCATATTGCACGACCGCAGAACAAAAATCAACTCCGAAATGGGATTCAGCATTAAGTCTCAATTAGGCGGTGATTCAACTTTGCTGAATGCAAGCAAAGCCACTAATTTTAACTTCAAAATCTCTGGAGCTAACTTTTCAAATGATGAAATAACCGCCATCAACTCCATCAATCCCACACGCAATAAGGTTATTGAAAGAGTGAATGCAATAAAGAAGAAAGGTGGCTTTTTGATTTTCGATAAAATAGACAATTCTACATTCCGAAACAACCTTATTATGCTTGATGGCGACTTGCCTGTGATTATTGCAAACCTATTATTAGAACAACTAAATACAGGCATTTCTACATTGAAAGAATTAGCGAAAAAAATTACAGAAACTAATCCTTTGAACTATGATGTAGAACAATCTTCTCCATTCTATGATTATAAGATTAAACACCTATTAACTTCAACAGCCCTAGGCATGATGCCTGCAACTGCATGGAGTGGCAAGTTTGATGCCAATGGAGGTTATTTGGTTGTAAAAAAGGATGGCGAGATAGTTTGTTATCACTTTTATGACCGCAATAGATTTGAGGACTATTTATTCTCAAATGCTTATTTAGAACGTTCCAGTACAAATCGTCATGAGTATGCTTCAATTATTAAAGAGGAAGATGGTTCTTTGTCATTTAAATTAAACGTTCAAATTAGGTTAAAATAAAAACACACTATTGCATCTCAGACAAAAATGATAAAACGTTTCTTTAAAGAGCAGTTAGCGGCAGTGCCCGTAGCAAAAGCCAATTACGAAAAACTAAAACAAATCAAAACCAAGGAGTTTGACTTTGGCGATTACAAAATATACGTACATTTTAACCCTGCACGTGCCGTATCGTCATTGGCAAAATTGGACGCAAAAAGCATAGCCGAAAGACCTTGTTTTTTGTGCGCTAAAAACCGTATTGAAGGGCAAACGGCCATCGATTTTAAAGGAAAATACGACATTTGCATCAACCCATTTCCTATCTGCGACGAGCATTTTACGGTGGTTTCAAAAATTCATGAGCCCCAAAACATCATCGGTAAGGTGCGCGATTTTATCGATTTAGCCAAAGCATACCCCGACTTTATTGCCCTATATAACGGTGCAAAATCGGGCGCATCGGCACCCGACCACATGCACTTTCAACTGGTCAACCAAGATTATTTTCCCTACCCCGTAGAAACTCCCATGCCAGGGGTTATCGAAAATATTGTATTGCAATCCAACAATGCTGAGGAATTGGAAGCACTGCTTTTAGAGCAATTGAATCGACTACAACAACCCGACGAATTGCCTGCCAGCCACGTCAATTTGTTCTGCCAGTACAAGAACGATGGTTGGACGCTCACCCTATTTCCACGCATCCAGCACCGTCCCCGCCAATTCTTTAGCGAGGGCGACGACCGTCTGATGATGAGCCCCGGCGCCATCGACATGACGGGTCACCTGATTGCTGCCCGCGAGGAGGATTTTGAAAAAATCACCAAAGAGGTAATCATCGATATCTTCCAACAAATTTCTGGTTACAACGCCTAAACGACTAAACAAAAATAACATGAGCAACATACGCGTAGGCATATTTACACGAAATGAGGTGCACGTTGTTTTTTATGGCGAGTACCTGCATAATGGGGAGCCCATTACAGGGCAACACACCCTTTGTCAAGAGGGATTGTACACGCCTCAAAGCGAAGATTGTTTTTTCTCGTTGGCCGATGTAACCATTGGCATTGATTTTCATTGGGAAAGAAACGAGAATCAGACATTTAAAGGCAGCTTGGAGGTAATGAGGGCAAAAAATAGAGAACTTACTGCGGTAAATGTCTTGGATATTGAAGATTATTTGCAAAGCGTTATTTCGTCCGAGATGAGCGCCACCTCGCACATCGAACTACTAAAAGCGCATGCCGTAATATCGCGCAGTTGGGCGCTTTGCAAAATACAACGCTCCCTACAAGCCAGTGCCTTTGCCCTAGAAGAAACCGAAGACAAACGCATTTGCTGGTACGGCAGCGAACCGCACCAAGGGTTTGACGTATGCGCCGATGACCACTGCCAACGCTACCAAGGCCTACGCGCCAAAGACCACAAAAATGCCATCAAAGCCGTACAAGAAACCCAAGGAGAGGTACTTGCTTACTTGAAAGAGGCTTCTGCAATTGAATCATTAACTCCTAACTCCTCACTCCTAACTCCTAACTCTGATTACGTTATTTGCGACGCTCGCTTTTACAAATGTT
Source organism: Candidatus Enterocola sp. (assembly GCA_045634045.1). Classification (GTDB taxonomy): domain Bacteria; phylum Bacteroidota; class Bacteroidia; order Bacteroidales; family Paludibacteraceae; genus Enterocola. Next base: position 13,878 of record JAZQZN010000035.1, read on the forward strand.
GCGGAGGAGTGACAGAGGAGTTTGAAACCTGTTGGGAAGATACGCACTTTGATTATTTGGTAAAGGTAGAACACAACGCCGCCGATCGGTCCCTGAGCCTGGCGAATCTTTGTGCGAGCCGAGTGCTGAGTCAAGCTTGCTTGAACTTAGCCGAGGCGAAGCCAAAGATATTAAAGGGCCCGATTTCGACTAAACAAACATTAGAGGCTTCGGGGGCTTCGACAAGCTCAGCCACCGAAGAGTTAGACCTCACCACTGAAGAAGGAGCAAGACAATGGATTTTATCCTCTCCCGATGCCTTTTGCAACACCAACGACAAACGCATTTTAAGTCAAGTGCTCAACGATTACGACCAAGAAACCATCGATTTTTATCGTTGGAAAGTTAGCTACACCACCAACCAACTTAGCGAACTTATCCGTAAAAAATCGGGCATCGACTTTGGCGAAATTTTAGCCCTCGAACCCCAAAAAAGAGGCGTTTCGGGCAGAATTTACGAACTAAAAATAGTAGGTAGCAAAAAAACGCTCATCGTTGGAAAAGAATTAGAGATTCGCAAATGGCTATCAGAAAGCCACTTGTATAGTTCTGCCTTTATCGTCGAAAAAGAAAACGACACCTTTACCTTGCATGGTGCAGGATGGGGACATGGCGTAGGACTTTGCCAAATTGGTGCTGCCGTAATGGCCGAAAAAGGCTACACCTACCAACAAATTTTAGCGCATTACTATCCGAACACAATCATAGTCGGACATTCGTCCTCCGACTAACCGACTAACCGACTAATTGACTAATCGAATTTCAGCAAGCAACAACAAAATGCGAGTATTGAATAATGTTACAATAATAAACATCGCGGTAAAATCGATTCGTCGATTCATCGATTATTCACATTCGTTCATCAATTCGTCACCGATTCATCAATAATTATGAAAAACTATAGAAACCCTTGGGCTTGGATTCCAAGTTTGTATTTAGCAGAAGGATTCCCCTACGTATTGGTAATGACCGTATCGGTTATCCTTTACAAAAACCTAGGCATTGGCAACGCAGAAATTGCCTTCTACACCAGCTGGTTGTATCTTCCATGGGTCATCAAACCCTTTTGGAGCCCCATGGTCGATTTGGTAAAAACCAAACGTTGGTGGATTTACAGCATGCAACTGCTTCTAAGCGTGGGGCTTGCAGGCATCGCCTTCTCGCTACCCACCACGTACTTTTTTCAAGCATCACTGGCATTTTTCTACCTTATGGCCTTTAGTTCGGCTACGCACGATATAGCTGCCGACGGTTTCTACATGCTTGGACTCAACGAAAAAGACCAATCGTTGTTTGTAGGCATTCGCAATATTTTTTACCGATTATCCAATATTTTTGGTCAAGGCGTATTGGTAATGATAGCAGGTTATCTCATGAATCGAATGGAAAATCCTGCTGTGGCATGGTCGTGGGTATTTGGTTTGTGCGCCGTTATCATGGCTGCCATGGGCATTTACCACTTCTTTATTTTGCCTCGCCCACAAAGCGATACCATCAATAATCAACGAAGCATTAAAGAATTGTTTGTTTCGTTCTTTAGCAAAAAAGGCATCTGGACCGCCTTGGCATTTATTCTGCTTTACCGTTTGGGCGAAGCGCAACTTACCAAAATAGCATCGCCATTCCTACTAGAAGCGCGCGAAAATATGGGTCTTGGCATTACGACCGAAACCGTAGGGCTTATTTATGGTACCATAGGCGTTATTGCCCTACTTTTGGGCGGCATTTTGGGCGGCATTTTGGCCGCTAAAAACGGCCTAAAAAAATGGATTTGGCCCATGGTATTGGCCATGAACATTCCTAACCTTGCGTACGTATATTTGGCGTATGCCTTGCCCGCAAATACTTGGATAGTTACCGCTTGCATCGCCATTGAGCAATTGGGCTACGGCTTTGGATTTACCGCCTTTATGCTGTACTTAATTCAAGTAAGCAAAGGCCCTTACCAAACCGCACACTACGCCCTTTGCACAGGCTTTATGGCCTTGGGCATGATGCTTCCAGGCATGGTTGCGGGTTATATTCAAGAGTGGCTGGGCTACGGTCAGTTCTTTATTTGGGTATGCCTCTGCACCATCCCCGGCATGCTACTTATTCCTAAATTAAAGATAGAGTAAACAATCTTTGCGCCTTATTTTTTCTGCAACCTATCAGTACGCATAGGCGACTGCCGTGGTAAGGATAGGTTGCAGAAAAGATGATACAATCTTCTTATTTTACCTTATCTATAATTTCTTCGGCTGTAATTGAATTTAGCAACGTTACCGCACAAAGTTTCTTGCCTAGGTCTTTTATCGATGCACCCACATGGTAAACCTTATCGTCGATAATCAGAAATCGATCGTGCGATTTTTTGCTTACATACACCTCAACTGCGGGATATTGCGCATTGTGCTTTTCTAAATCGAACGAAAACTGCTCGCTCATTTTGTAAGTATAAATTTCGGCCGACACATCTTGTTTGCGCTTGGTTAGCAAGGTAAGCACCGACGCATCTACATAATTATCAATAACAACGATGCGTTTTTGAGCCGATTCAATTAACTGCGACATCAGGACATGCGCATCGAACAGTTGGTTTTCATAGAAAACACCCTCTACTGGCGGCAGCGAAGTTCGAACAAAAAAATCTATTTTTTCCTGATGATTAGACAACAAAAGACTATGTTTATTTAACCGCTTCTCGATAGTAGACAATCTATTTTCTAAAGCATAACCTTTTAATAAATAATCTTTTAAAACTGAAGAAGACCACTTCCGAAATAACACAGCATTTACACTATTTACCCTATAACCTACAGAAAGAATCATATCAAGATTATAGAATTGTGTCATATATTTTTTCCCATCAGAAGCAGTTCGTTCCAAAATGGAACATACTGAGTATTCATCTAACTCACCTATTTCATAGATATTTCTAATATGTTTGGTTATGGCAGGACGTTTTACCCCAAACAATTGGGCTATTTGTTCTTGCGTCAACCACACCGTTTCGTTTTCCAAACGAACCTCAAGACTAATTGTCTCGTTAGGATGATAAAGAACAATTTGATTCTGATTTGAATTTTGTACAGACGATGGTGCACCATCTACATTGGAAAGTCTTTTGCTCATAAAGACTAAAAATTAAGATAAATAACAATATCTGCTCCGTTTGAGAGTGACGTACTGCAAAGATAGTATATAAAATTAAAAACGTCCGTCCTACTTCACATATTTTTCTGCAAACTATCAGTACGCATAGGCGACAGCCATGGTAAGGATAGGCGATAGCCGTGGTAAGGATAGGTTGCAGAAAAGATGATACAATCTTCTTATTTTACCTTATCTATAATTTCTTCGGCTGTAATTGAATTTAGCAACGTTACCGCACAAAGTTTCTTGCCTAGGTCTTTTATCGATGCACCCACAT
>JAZQZN010000036.1:0-132272 GCA_045634045.1 Candidatus Enterocola sp.
GTTAAGTATATAAGATATTATAATAACGATAGAATTAAGTTGAGGCTAAATGGAAAAAGCCCGGTAAAATACCGAGCTTTATACCAATCTAGAGTTGCCTCTTGATAATGTTTAACCGTCCAACTTTTGGGGGTCACATCAGGAAGAGGATGCTTCTTTTTATGCTTGTTGGGTTGCTGCCCACTGTGTTAGTTCGATAAATTCTGCAACGCTTAGCTGCTCGGGGCGTTTGTCGAGCAATGGAGTGCCCTCCTTGTCGAAATTGGCTCCCAACAACGGTTTAATGGAGTTGCGAATGGTTTTACGTCGTTGGTTAAAGGTGGTTTTGACCACTTGCTTGAACAAGACCTCATCGCAAGGGAGTGCCGTTACGTTGTTGCGCTCCATGCTAATAACCGCCGATTGCACCTTTGGAGGTGGATTGAATACCGAGGGTGGTACGGTAAACAAGTACTTAATATCGTAGTAAGCCTGCAACAATACACTTAAAATTCCGTACGCTTTTTTGCCAGGTTTGGATGCCAAACGTTCTGCCACCTCTTTTTGTAGCATGCCGCTAATAAACGGAATTTGGTCTTTGTGCTCCAACGCCTTGAAGAAAATTTGGCTAGAAATGTTGTAGGGATAGTTACCTATAAGCGCAAATGATTCGCCACCAAAGATAGAAGGCACGTCGTAGCGCAAAAAGTCATCGGCAATGATGTGTCCGTGCAAAGCAGGAAAGTTAAGATTCAGGTATTCGACCGATTCGCCATCGATTTCAATAACACGCAAGTCGAGGTTCTTGTTTTCCAACAAGAATTGGGTAAGCACGCCTGTGCCCGGACCAATTTCCAAGACCTTGGTAGGGCCATCGGCAGGCAAGGTTTCGGCAATGCGACGGGCAATGCCCATGTCGGTTAAAAAGTGCTGACCTAACTGTTTTTTGGGTTTTACGTACATCGTATGGTATTTTTATTGTATCTTCGTGGCGGTAAGCCACATTGTGTAGGCAAAGATAATCATTTAAAACGAATCGCACCATTGATTAAAGCAATTACATACCTGCTTGACTTTTTTTATCCTTTGTTTAGCAAGTACCTGAACAAAGAGATGTATTACTACCTTGCCTGCGGAACCATCAACACCTGCATGGATTGGGTAATGTACTTTTTAATCTACAACTTCGTGGTACAAAAACAATTCTTCGATTTAGGGGTAATTGTGGTATCGCCCCACATTGCCAGCCTTATCATTGTTACTCCCATTACGTTTTTAGTAGGATTTTGTTTCTCAAAATACATCACGTTTAAACATTCGAAGCTCGAAACCATTCGACAAGCGCTGCGCTATGCGGCCATTTTGGGTTGTAACTGGTGGATTACCTATACCTGCTTGAAGCTTTTGGTAGAGGGCATTGGCATCTACCCCACCCCCTCTAAAATGATTACTACCGTTGTAACCACGTGCGTGGGGTATCTACTACAAAAATACTATTCGTTTAAAAGCAGCAAATAGGTAAGCAATGCAGAAAGGATGGTTTGACAAGTACTTTACAGCTATCAAGGTAGTGATTATGCTGGGCGCATACGGCTACTTGGTGTACATGCTTGCCACCTTTAAGATGTACCGAGAGTTTGCCGAAAGCCTCCAACATATTTCGCTTACGCGTATGGGTTGTTTGGCCGCTGTTTTTCTTTTGGTGCTGGTCAACTGGGGATTGGAGAGCCTAAAATGGCACCAACTACTGACACATTTAGCACCAACATCCTTCATACAAGCTACTAAACAGGTACTGATTGGACTTACAGCAGGTTTTTTTACGCCTAACCGCATCGGCGAACCTATAGGACGCTCTCTCCTGCTACCCGAGGGAAAACGCAGCCAAGGCGTTGCCCTGATGATGGTGGGCGTTATGGGGCAAACTTTTGCCTCATTGGTGTATGGTGTAGTGGGTTGTATCGGTTTTTTAAGCCTACACCACAGCACTTTTATGCCGATGGATATGTGGTTAATATTTGGCGGGGTGTTATTGTCGCAACTAAGCCTCCTTTACCTAACCTTACCCAGCTGGGGGCAATGCGTCATTACAGGAAAGCTTAGCTCTTTTTGGCAATTTATGTACGATATTCGTAGCGGTTTGCTACGCCTTTCGTGCATTACTGACTTTCTTAAAAGCCTTATTCCCTACCTAAAAGCCGCATTGAGCGTATCGTACAGTACCCTACTAAAAGTTACCCTGTACAGCCTGCTCCGCTACGGGGTGTACTGCTTGCAATACTTCTTGATGCTACGCTTTTTTGACATCCAAATAGACACGCTTACCGCCCTACTGATTATACCCATTAACTATTTAGCGGTATCGGCAACCCCTTCTATTGCCTTTGCCGAAATGGGCATTAGAGGATCTTTGGCCATTGTGTTCTTAGGAGCGTTTAGCGAAAACACCGTAGGTGTTGCCCTTGCCTCTATAAGCATTTGGCTAATCAACTACGTTATGCCCATGCTATTGGGTTCTGTGCTGCTACTTCGCACAAAAAAAACAATAAACGTTAAACAATAAACAACTTGTAAATTTATATCGTACATTTGCGATATGAACAACATTAAAATACTTTGGGCAGACGACGAAATTGATCTATTGCGTCCGCACATCCTATTTTTGGAAGGGAAAGGCTACGATGTTACCGCTGTAAACAACGGTAGGGATGCTATTCGTACTTGCGATAGCAGCAAGTTCGATTTGGTCTTTTTGGACGAAAACATGCCAGGTATCAGCGGATTGGAAGCGTTGTTGGCCATCAAAAAAACTCACCCTGCCTTGCCCGTCATCATGATTACCAAAAGCGAGGAAGAGGACATCATGGAGCAAGCCATTGGACAGAAGATTGCCGACTACCTCATTAAGCCTGTCAATCCGCACCAAATCATCATGTCTATCAAAAAGGTATTGCAATCGACCCAGATTATTTCGCAAAAAACCACCAGCAACTACCAAATGGAGTTCATGAAACTCAGCTCGCAAATCAATGACTCGATGGATGCCGATAGCTGGCGTGGGGTTTACAACCATTTGGTTTTCTGGGAAATGGAGTTGGAGCAAACTGGCAGCACCATGAATGACATGCTGCAAATGCAAAAATCGGAAGCCAACAACCTATTTGGCAGATTCATCAAAAAGAACTACGAAAATTGGTGGAAAAATCCAGATAGTAGGCCCACGATGAGCCCCGATTTGTTCAAAAACAAGGTTTTCCCCTTATTGGACGAAGGCAAAAAAGTATTTTTTGTACTCATCGACAACTTGCGTTTGGACCACTGGAGGGTGATGCAAAAAGAGTTGGCATCCCTTTTCCAATTTGATTCGGACGATACGTTTTATAGCATTCTACCCACAGCTACGCAATATTCGCGCAATGCCATCTTTTCGGGATTGATGCCCTCGCAAATCAGAAAGATGTATCCACATCTTTGGGTAGATGAGGAAGAAGATGAAGGCAAAAACCTCAACGAAGAAGCATTGATCCAAACTCAACTGGATCGCTTCAGAAAGAAATATGCTTTCTCGTACCACAAAATCAACACCAACGGAGCAGGCGAAAAACTCAACGAAAACCTCAAGAGTTTGCTCGCAAATCCACTCAACGTCATCGTGTTCAACTTTGTGGACATGCTTTCGCACGCACGCACCGAAGTAAAACTATTCCGCGAGTTAGCGCCCGACGAAGCAGCCTATCGTTCGCTGGTGCTTTCGTGGTTCAGGCACTCATCCATTGCTGAATTTTTCCGTATTTTGGCTGAACAAGACGTACACATCGTTTTGGCTACCGACCACGGCAGTATTCGCGTAAAGAACCCCATTAAAGTGGTAGGCGACAAAAATACCAATGTCAACCTGCGCTACAAGGTGGGCAAAAACTTGGCATACGACAAAAAACAGGTGATGGCCCTGACCCAACCCGAAAGTTGCTTTTTGCCAACACCTAACCTCAGCAGCACCTATATTTTTGCCGATGGCGATGACTTTATTGCCTACCCGAACAACTATAACCATTACGTTAGCTACTATAAGGATACGTTCCAACACGGCGGTATTTCGCTGGAAGAAATGATTATCCCTATCGTGAGCATGCATCCTAAAAAATAAAATCCAATGATACGTCCTCCTTTTTTACAGATAGGCAGCAAGGTTGCGCTGATTTCTCCAGCGGGTGCAGTAGAAGCTTGCATCATTGACGGGGCACGACAATGCTTGGAGCAATGGGGATTGCAAGTGGTGGTTGGAACGCATGCCTACGGCAAATACCACCGTTTTTCGGGAACCGATGCAGAACGCATCAGCGACCTACAATGGGCTATTGATCAACCCGACGTAGCAGCTATTTTGTGCTGTCGAGGCGGATACGGATTGGCACGTATCATCGACCAAATAGACCTCACTCCCCTGCAAATACACCCTAAATGGCTCATTGGATTTAGCGACATTACCGTACTGCACAATGCGCTATCGGCTACTGGCATCGCATCGTTACATGGTGGCATGTGCAAACAGCTGGTGCAAGACGAACTGCCTGCTCAAGCCTTACACGACCTACTATTGGGCAAAACACCTACCTACCGCATCGAACCGACATCCCACAACCGCATGGGTGAGGCACAAGGTATCGTAACGGGTGGCAACTTGTCGGTGCTATACGGATTGCAAGGCACTCCCTATCAAGTACAAACTCAAGGGCGCATCTTGCTTTTGGAAGACCTTTGCGAACCCTTGTACCACATCGACCGCATGGTGCAAAACCTGCGCCTCAGCGGAGTTTTGGCAAACATCAGCGGCCTTATTGTCGGACAGTTTTCGGACATCAACCCCGACACCTCATTTGCGCAAGGAGCTTACGGCATCATCGCCGAAGCCGTAAAAAATTACGATTATCCTGTTTGCATGGGGGCTCCCATTGGACATGTAGCACAAAACTACCCCATTATCATGGGCGCACCCACCACCCTAACTGTTACCCCCACTCACAGCATTATTAAACAATGATCCTTTCTTTTCGCGGCACATACGCCAATAGCAAATGGTACAAAAAAGCCCTTCTACTGGTCTTTTTAGTCCTCTTCTTTCTGTTTTTTTCGTCAACCTTGGTGTTTTTGATTCAGAAAATAGGCAACATTGCAGCCGATAGTGCTGCTTGGATGCTTTGCGAGCAGGCCATTGTTTCTGTTCTGACCTTTGTTGGTTCAACATGGCTTTGGGCCTACTTGACCCAACAAGACAGCCTGGAATTTTTGGGACTAAAGCAGAAAAGCAAAAAACGGTTGTACCTCATTGCATCCCTTGCCTTGCTGTGCGTTCAACCCGTGGTAAGCATCACTGCCTACTGGAACGAACAGCTATCGTTGCCTGCATCCTTGCAAGCCATTGAAAGTTTGATGCGCCAAATGGAAGATGCCGCCAATGAGGCTACCCTTATTATGCTATCGCCCGATGGCTGGATAGGTTGGACTGCCGTGATCTTTGTGGTGGCATTTTTAGCTGCATTGGGCGAAGAGTTGCTATTTAGGGGTGGTATTCAGAAAGGCATCGAAAAGAAAACAGGCAACCTACACGTAGCAGTATGGTGCAGTGCCTTGCTATTTAGCTTTATCCATTTTCAGTTCTATGGATTTGTGCCTCGACTGATTTTAGGCGTAGTATTGGGCTATTTTTATGCCTACAGTGGTTCGCTACGCATCTCTATCTGGGCGCACTTCTTGAACAACTTCATGAGCATTGTGTACTATAAATTCATGGTTATTCCTACCCACGAACTATATTCGCTACCCAATGTCGAAGTGCTACAACCCGATAGCCAAACTGCAGCAATCATCGGAGAATTGGACCAAAAAGTTGCTGAACCTATGGGTGAATTGCTGCTGTATGCAGCAGGCACCTGTGCAGTTTTGTATGTACTTTGGATGTTACTCTTCGTCTTCGTCGCCCGAAACAGGAAGGCCCAATAGCTTGCGCTCTTTGCGGCGAAGGTAGTAAACAATACCAAACTCTTTTGAGGATTCTTGCATTTGCTCAACACCCAAGGGTGCAAAGTGTGCCTCAATTTCATTCCAAAGTTGTAGAATAGCGGCATCCACCTCTTTGCGCATGCTTTGGATGGTATCCAAGAACCTGCCCGCATTTTTTTGCGACACCTTTTTGAGCTGATAGGCATCGGCAAATTGGTCGAAATGCACTTTTACCTTCCCAATAGAAGGGTTGTAAATAGCAGCACCTGGACTTTGACGCAAACGCTCCATTTCACCATCAATTACGTTTTTACCCCACTCCATCAACAATGCCTCAGTACTTAAATCGGGCACCGTATAGTTGTCGGGCAGTAGCTTGTACATCAACTTCTTTTCGGGCTTGATTTCGTTGCGTTGGCACGAAAGGTTGAGTACTTGAATAAAGTGCGACACATACATGCGCGCCATCTTTACCTGCTGTTGGTATTTGGAACTTTTTTCTGATTGAGCATTAACCGCCATCTTGTAGTCAGCGATGGCACGCTCGAAGGTTGGAATCAATCCTCTAATAATATTTGCCGTTCGCGCCGAAAAAGGCACTGCAGATGCACCCATACGGTCGTATTTTTCTTTGGCAATTCTCATGGCTCTTAGGCGAGCCGCGTCTGTATTTGGCAAGCGTCTGTACGGCATAAAACGTGATTTTTAAGGTTTGATGCCCTAAAAATAGCACGTTTTATTGAAACCGCCATACTTTTTTAACAAAAACTTTCGCTTACTTATTTCTTCCCATCAGTTTTTCGGCAAACTGAATAAGTATATCTTTCTTACTATCAGCAAGTTGTGTGTTTTTTACACATTCGACTGATTTTGCAAAATATTTTTGGATAGCCTCTTCGCATCGAATGTCCACTTGGCACTTTTTGTACAAGTTAAGCACCTCTGCTACTTTCTGCTCAAAGCTGTTAGGATCGTTGATACGCATCCATTGCTGCAATTGCTTGCGATCCTCTTCGCTCGATGCTTGCAACGCCGTAATCATAAGGAAGGTCTTTTTGTTACAACAGATGTCGCCACCAATCTTTTTGCCAAACACCGCTGCATCGCCAAAACTATCCAAATAGTCGTCACGTAGCTGGAACGCCAAGCCCAAGTTGATGCCGTAATCGTAAAGTGCTTGCGCATCTTCTGGAGTAGCCCCACCAATGATAGCGCCCATCTTGAGCGCTGCCGATAGCAATACCGCTGTTTTTAGACGAATCATTTCCATGTAATCTTCCAAGGTTACATCCAACGAGTTCTCAAAATCGACATCGTATTGCTGTCCCTCACACACCTCAACAGCAGTTTGCGAGAACAAGGCCAATAGTTCAGGCAACTTGTCGGCAGGAGCTTGCTGCAACAATTGGTAGGCTTTGATAAGCATGGCATCGCCCGATAAGATAGCCGTATTGTCGTTCCATTTTTTGTGTACCGTCGCTTTGCCCCTGCGGGTATCGGCACGGTCCATCACGTCGTCGTGCAGCAAGGTAAAGTTATGAAAAACTTCAATGGCAAGCGCAGCAGATAGGGCTTGCTCCTTGTTGCCGCCAAATAGTTCGCACGCCAATAGGGTAAGCACAGGGCGAATGCGTTTGCCACCCAACGAAAGCACGTAATCAATGGGTTCGTACAAGCCTTTGGGCTCCATGGTCCAATCTAGGGCACTGACTTGTTGTTCTACGTATTCTTGCAATGATTTTATCATACGAATGGAGAGTTATGTGATTGACAAAGATAGTGAAAGATTATCGTCCGCCAACTATTATTGACGTAAATCGGGGAAAGTAGCGTTTCAACAACGCATAAACCAGCACAATTACAGCCGATAGCAACAAGGGTATTAGCAAGTAAGCTATGGACATTTTGGCATCAGTCATAGGCGATGCCATCAACACCCAAAGCTTCGACAAGAACACCACAATGGGGTTATGCATAGCCAACAAAAAGAATGCTGAAGATGTTAACAGGGCGTATGACCTGATTTTTTGAGCATGAATACCCTGTGCTACCCATGCCATTAGGGTAACAATGCCTACCATCAGGCTAGTTTTGTGCAGGTACACCCAGTAGGGCGAATGGTAGAACCACAAGCAAAAGTCTGCCACCACAAAGAGCACATATACACTCAGGAATAACCATCGATGGAGACGCCATACAGCCGCAAAATTGATTTTATTGTAACCCAAATATGCGCCCCACATGAAGAAGAAAATGGGATCAACCCCCAACACCGTCCACCCGCCATTGTAACCTAAGCAGACAAAGATGGCAAATGGTAGCAAGGCAGCTATTTTTAGGTACTTGATACAAACATACACCAGTGGAGATAGCACAAATAGCAAGAACAGATCGCGCACAAACCAAAGCGGGTTCATGGCATTATTTGCCAAACAAACATCGATCCAATCTTGCCAGGTATAGTCCACAATGAGGGCATTTTTGCCCGATAGCATAGCTGGGAATAGGGTTTGAGCCACCAGCAATACCAATAGCCACACCAAACTCCAAAAAATATATGGCACCAACAACGTACGACACCTACTTTTTAGCTTTGCCTTGTAGATGGATGCCGTAAATGTTTGCTCTTTCCAAAAGAACAGAAAGCCCGAGATCAAAAAATAGGTGGGGACTGCCAAACCGCCAACAATTTCGCTGACCAAGTGATGCAATGCATCGTGAATCGGGAACTGACCATAGGTCGTTACATCTGCCCCTGCAACTACAGTCGCTGCTAACGTGGTATGGATGTACACCACCAACAGCATCAGCGGGAAACGAACGTAGTCTATGCTTTTGGAAAGTAGCTGGGTGTCGTTCATTTCTTGCTTCATGGATTAGTTGAGCTGGTTTTCGATAATATCTGCCATTACGTCCTTGATATCCAAACCGGCTGCACGCACTTGTTGTGGGATGAAGCTGGTGGGAGTCATACCAGGTGTAGTATTGGCTTCCAATACAAAAGGAACACCTTCGGGCGAAATGATGTAGTCGATGCGTACAATGCCTTTGCAGCCCAAAATATCGTAGTATTTCGCAGTTTGGCGTTGTACTTCTGCAGTAATTTCTGGCGACAAACGAGCTGGAGTAATTTCTGTTACCTGACCGTTGTATTTGGCATCGTAGTCGAAGAACTCGTTTTCGGTGACTACTTCGGTAATGGGGAATACCACGGTTTTTTCGTGGGTTTTGTACATGCCACAAGTAATCTCTGTGCCCTGTAGAAACGACTCAATAATGACCTCGTCGCCTTCTGCAAATGCTCGATCAATGGAAGGTGCTAATTGGGCAGCTTCCTTAACTTTGGTTACGCCAAAACTGCTGCCGCCTACATTGCTTTTTACAAAGCAAGGCAAACCAACGGTTTGTAGGATTTGCGCCGCATCATACGCTTCATCTTTGCGCAACAAATACGATTGGGCGATGTTAGCACCAAAGGCTTGCAAATAGCGATTGCAGACAAATTTGCTAAAGGTAAGTGATGCCGACAACACGCCACAGCAAGAGTATTTTAGGCCAATCAAATCAAAATAGCCTTGCAAAATGCCATTTTCGCCAGGTGTACCGTGAATGGTGATGTAAGCAAAATCGAAACGTTGCTTTTCGCCATGCTGAACAAATGTAAAGTCATTTTTATCGATGGGATATTGCTCTATTTCGCTAACCACCGCCTTCCATTCGTTGCCGATAATGGTTACGATGGTCGTTCTATACTGATTTTCGTCGATAAACGATTTGATTCCTTGGGCACTTTTTAGCGATACCACCACTTCTGACGAATCGCCCCCCGCCACAATTGCAATATGTTTTTTCATGCTGTTTTATTTTGTTGGAACAAAGATAAAGAAAAATCGTTGTATATTTCGATAGTTTTTTGTAAATTTGTACGTTTATTAGACAATTCAAAAACACAATATGGAAGAACAAGAAAAAGTAAACGCAGCCGAATATGGCGCCAGCAGTATTACCGTTTTAGAGGGGTTAGAGGCGGTTCGTATGCGTCCTGCCATGTACATTGGCGACATCAGTATAAAAGGTCTTCACCACTTGGTTTATGAGGTAGTTGACAACTCTATTGACGAGGCCCTTGCAGGCTATTGTACCGACATTGAGGTAAGCATCAACCCAGACAACTCCATTACCGTAAAAGACAACGGTCGTGGTATTCCTGTGGATATGCACGAAAAAGAAGGCAAATCGGCATTGGAAGTAGTTATGACCGTGTTGCACGCTGGTGGTAAATTCAACAAAGACAGCTACAAGGTGTCGGGTGGTTTGCACGGTGTAGGTGTATCGTGCGTAAATGCACTTTCGACCTATTTGCGTGCTGAAGTTTGCCGTGGCGGTAAACGCTACATGCAAGAGTACAGCATTGGTAAACCTTTGGCTCCTATTGCCGAAATTGGCACTTCCGATAGCACCGGTACTACCGTTACTTTTAAACCTGACGGCAGCATCTTTACCGTTACCGAATACAAATACGACATCTTGGCGAACCGCCTACGCGAGCTTGCTTTCTTGAACGCAGGTATTCGCCTAACCCTTACTGACTATCGTGTAAGCGAAGATCATCCAGAACCCAAAAGCGAAGTTTTCTACTCAAAAGACGGTTTGAAAGAATTTGTGCTTTACTTGGACGAAACCCGCGACAAACTCTTCGAAGAGGTCATCCACGTACAAACCTTTAAGGGTGAAACTCCTGTCGAAATCGCCTTAATTTACAACACAGGCTATACTGAAAACATCCACTCGTACGTAAATAACATCAACACCATTGAGGGGGGTACCCACTTGGCTGGTTTCCGCCGTGGTTTGACTCGTACGCTGAAAAAATACGCCGAAGACAACAAAATGCTCGAGAAGTTGGAAAAACAAAAAATCGAGCTTAACGGCGATGACTTCCGCGAAGGCTTAACTGCCGTTATCTCTATTAAAGTTGCCGAACCTCAATTTGAAGGTCAAACAAAAACCAAATTGGGCAACAACGAGGTGATGGGTTCGGTCGATGCAGCCGTGAGCGAAGCTTTGGGCAACTACTTGGAAGAACATCCCAATGCAGCCAAAACCATCATCGAAAAAGTTATTTTGGCAGCAACTGCTCGCCATGCAGCACGCAAAGCGCGCGAATTGGTACAACGCAAATCGCCCCTAAGCGGTGGTGGTTTGCCCGGCAAATTGGCCGACTGCTCCAGCAAAGACCCTGCCGAATGTGAAATTTTCTTGGTCGAAGGAGACTCTGCAGGTGGTACTGCCAAACAAGGTCGCGACCGTGCAACCCAAGCTATTTTGCCTTTGCGTGGTAAAATTTTGAACGTAGAAAAAGCCATGCAACACAAGGCTTTTGAAAGCGAAGAAATCCGCAACATCTATACCGCTTTGGGTGTTACCATCGGTACTGCCGAAGACAGCAAGGCACTGAACATGGAAAAACTACGCTACCACAAAGTCATCATCATGACCGATGCCGACGTGGACGGTAGCCACATTGCCACCTTGGTGCTTACCTTCTTCTTCCGCTATATGAAAGAATTGATCGAAAACGGACACGTGTACATTGCTACTCCTCCACTTTACTTGTGCAAAAAAGGCAAAATTGAAGAGTATTGCTGGGACGAAGCACAACGCATGGCCTTTATCGAAAAATACGGTGGCGGCAACGAAAGTGGCTTGCACGTACAACGCTACAAAGGTTTGGGTGAGATGAACGCAGAACAATTGAAACAAACCACCATGAGCAAGGAAGGCAGAACGCTTCGCCAAATTACCATCGAAAATGCAGCGGCAGCTGACCACATCTTCTCCATGTTAATGGGCGATGAAGTGGAACCACGTCGCGAATTTATCGAAGCCAACGCAACCTACGCTCGCATCGACGCATAAGGCATGAAAGTAGCCGTATTCTGCTCATCGAGCGACAACATAGCCGAGAGCTACCGCCAAATGGCGCGTAGCCTCGGCTTTTTGCTTGCCCAAAATGGGCACGAACTCATTTACGGAGGAACTCCCTGCGGTTTGATGGGCGACGCGGCTGCAGCTGCCGCCCAACAAGGTGGCAAGATAATTGGTGTTATCCCAGAAAATTGGCAGGATTCTGAGTGGGTGAATCCCCGCAATACCCAAAACATTTTTGTGCAAAATTTGGCACATCGCAAGCAGCTGATGAGCGAAATGGCCGATGTATTTGTGGTATTGCCCGGTGGTATTGGCACATTAGACGAGGCTTTTAGCCTTATGGCCATGCACCAAATTGGCGAAACCACCAAAAAGGTGTATTTCATCAATACCGACCACTTTTTTGCAGGCATCGAGCAACAACTTAACCGTTGCCTACAAGAAAACTGCATGACCATGAATAGCGTGAGTGCTTACGAGTTTGTGGACGATATCAAACAATTACCCCTATGAATTTGGTAAAACAACTCATCTCCTACCTTCAACTACTATCAGGAACGGTTCTATTTGCATCCATTCCTATCTATTTTAATTCGGTTACACGGTGGTCGATGATTGTTTTTTTAGTTACCTCACTCATCGATGGTATCCTACAAAAAAGATACGCTCAAACCAGCCTGTTCTCGTTGGAGAAACTTCCCTTTTGGGCATGCATCGCCACATACGCACTGCTCTACCTATACCTACCCATAGACCATGCGGCAGCACATTGGAGCATCCTTGCCGAAAGTCGTTTGGCTTTTCTGCTATTTGGCATTGTGGGTATTATTGGCACACAACGTATTCCAACCAAAATACTGGCATACACCAGCATCATCGTATCGGTCTGCCTAATTGCTTACGTTGCCCTTCAACTCGATGCCAATCATTGGCGTTGGGACTATTGGTACAAAAGGTTCAACTACGTAAGGTCTATGCAAATCCATGCGCACATGGCATTTAACATGTACCTCAACATCGCTATGGCATCCTGCTTTTGGCTGATAAAAAACTATCGATCGTGGTTAAAAAGCATTCCGCTTGTGCTACTCATTTTGCTTTTTTACGGATGCACATCCATTTCGGATGGCAGAATTGGTATCCTTTGTGGCAACATCATGATGGCATTAGGGGTTATCTACCTACTGCCAACTACATACAAAAAATGGGCATTTGCCTTTATTCCAATAGCTGTTGTGGCCAGCGCACTTGTTATTGGCAACCACTACAAAATGCAGGCCTTAAACAAATTCACGCAAGACGATAGGTTTGTTATTTGGAGTGAATCCTTCGATACAATCAAAGAATCGCCGCTGTTGGGCTATGGAGCGGGAGAAAGTGCCCAAATCATGTTGGAAAGCTTTAAAGCATCGGAAGTATTGCGCAAAAACATCTTTTTAGTAGAGCATGCAGGCATCGAGAAACGGATTGTCGGAGCGCACCCACACAATCAGTGGTTGCAATCGTGGATGGAACATGGCATAGCAGGGCTACTATGCGCCACCCTATGGCTATTAGTCCCATTAATCTGCCTGATTAAAAACAAGAGCAATTTACTTGTTATTACTTTGTGGGGACTGATTATCCTGCAACTACTCACAGATACTACCCGAGGAGCCTTTACCGACTTATTTTTTTGCTACTACCTGCTTGTTGCCATGAACTATGCCCAAAAGGGTAGCAAAGAAGTAGTAAGTAGCACGGAAAGGACAGCGTAACCACCACATACATTGTGCCATCTGAATAGCTTGACGCAACCTTATATCAATTCTGCTATATTTTCCTCGTCCGTAACGACTGATGATATAGTTTCTAATGTCCAAACAGAACGATTGATAGAAACGTAATCGTTTTTGCACATTTCTATTATTGCTAATAGAATCATCCATTATCCGGTACACAGCTGCTATGCATGGATCGTAAGAAATAGTACCATTTGCCATTAAAGACAGCCAAACAGGATAGTCAAAGGTTAGAAAATCAAATCGAATATAATCATCTATATTGCAGTAAGCATCGTATGCACTACGCCTAAAACAAACCGTAGGAGAGAAGATAAAACCACCGTGATACAACATGTAATCGTAGGGCGTCGTTGACTTCATGCTAAACAGGTACGACATATCTCTAAACGGAATTATAGTACCACCTTTTAGACGATTTACACCCGTAAACGACAAATGACAAGTAGGATGTGCATCCAAATAATCAACTTGCTTTTGCAATTTATTTTCGTCAATCCAATAATCGTCGCTTTCTAGTACTGCCAAATATTCACCTTGTGCTTGTTGTAATAAAAACTTATAGTTGGGCAACAAGCCCTGATTGGTTGTTTGCTTAAACAATTTGATTTGAGGGTGTTTTTGCGCATAACCCAACGCTACTTGATAGGTATTATCGGTAGAGCAATCGTCGTTGATGAGCAATTCTATTTCGAACGATGTTTGCTGAGCTAAAAAACTTTCAATGGCCTCGGCAATGTAAGGCTCGTGGTTATAGGTGGGCATTAAGACGCTTACCTTCATATCATCTCTTTTTTAACTGATTAAATAAAGCTTCCCATTTATCAACAATGGTAGCCTCTGCAAATTTTTCCTTGACATACCGATATGCCTCGGCAGAATAGTGCCATCTTTCTGATTCTTGCTTCATGAGCTGCCTCAAAGCATCTGCAAAAGCCTGCACGTTGCCAGCGGGCACTAACAATCCTGTTTGTTGGTGCTGTATAATTTCAGAGGGTCCAGTTGGGCAATCAAATGCCACCGCTGGCAGACCACACGCAACTGCCTCTATCAGCACCAAAGGCAACCCTTCAAAACGCGACGAAAGAGCATATACACCACACGAAGCAAACAACTCGGTTACGTTCTTAGTAGGTGGTAATAATTGCACCGAATTAGTTAATTGGTTTTTATCGATAATTTGTTGCAGTTGCTTTGTGACCTTCTTTTTACCCTTTCCTACTATTAGTAACTGCCAATCTGCTTTATCTTGTAGCAAATTCCACGCCTGCAGCAACATATCAAACCCTTTTTGTTCTGTGTATCGACCAACGGCCACTACTTGATGGCCTTGGGGAGCTACGTATGCAGGCACCTCTATGGTAATTGGATTATGAATGCACTGTACTTTGGTCGTATTATACTTTTGTCGGTACGATTGAGCATCTTCTTCGGTTAGAGTAACTATGCAATCGCCGTATTTTACTGCCAACTTACGCGATAGGCGTTGCATGGGTTTGCTGTACGTAAGCGAATTGAAGTGCTCCCAATAAATAGTAGTATAAGGACGACATGCAGGTATTTTGAACGTTGCACGCGAAGCATCTACCACGATGATTATATCGGGCAATAGCTGGGCAAAACACTTTTTAAGCTTGTAATGCCTACGCAAATCGCGGTAAGGGAAAATGCTGTTGTCGGAACCTTTGTGGATATAATGCAATTGCACCGCAGGCAACACCTCAAAAAAGGGTTTTTGATTGCCCACCAAGGATACAATGTGTACTTGGTGCCCACGCAGGCTTAATTGATTGGCAATTTGGATGGTAACCCTTTCGGTACCGCCGACGTTATCCAAGGCTTTTATTAAAAAAACTACTTTCATTACAAAATATGCTTGAAACGTTCTGGAAGGGTTACAACGCATTTAAATCCCATCATGCTAGGTTTGTTCCAAGCAAAAGGCCTGCGGAACCATGTTTGCATCTTCCTAACTCGATTCATCACTTTATCAGCTGCAACAGGCGTTTTTTGGGTTACTAGTTGGCTGGTTTTTAATCGCCTGCCAATGTGGGCTTCCCATCCTGCCTGCATGCGCTCTTTATCGGTGTATTTAGCTTCCAAATAAGCCTTATCGAAACCACCAAAGTGGAACACATAAAGGTTAGAATCGATGTGAAAATTATTGCCTTTTACACGATGAAAACCCGATCCCCAACGCAAGGGCTTGCCCAAAACAACGGGTTTGGTATAACGGGTAGAAAGCAGGGCATACGATCGTTGTTGCAAAAAAGGTTGAGTCCAATCAATGGCTGTTTCTTGGGTTAAATGCTGACCCACATCTATCCCCAGTCCAGACAACGATCCGGGCAATGCTACCTGACTCAAATAAGCCGCTAACGAGGTATTGCAATTAGGGTCTATCACCAAAAATTCGTCAGTATCACAACCTATCACCACCTCATAGCCTTGCAGAAACAACAGCGCAGCCTGCTCGGAAAGAAAGGCCATGCGTACCTTATCGAATGCCGTACGCTTGGCCTCTATCTTAGGGCATTGTTGCACGTGTGCTTTTGTATTGGCTGGCAAGGGTTGGTCTTCGCCATCCAAAAAAACGTATAAATTATCTTCGCCTAACTGCGCACCATAGTATTCCAACCATTTGGCCAGAAAATAAGACTCGTTTCGAGCCATAGTGAGTGCCGCAATTTTTTTCATACTATCGACGAGAAACGTGAAGGAATACGGATAATCATTTTCCAGAAGTACATATAAGGGCGACGCCACATAAAAGGATGGCGTATCAAGGTTTGCAAAAAGCGGGCAACCGGCAAGAATTTATCGCCATCCAACGCTTTTTTCTCGGTTACCAAACGAATGGTACGGTAACGTTGGTTCATATGGGTGGTCCAACCTTCTTTGATGCGTTCTTGGTCGTTAAATTTAGCGTGATAAATTTGTTCATCAACCGAACCAAAATGGAAAAGATACAAGTTTTTGTCAATGCGATAGTTGTGCATCTTGACACGATGAAAGCCAGCTCCCCAACGTACGGGTTTGGAAACTACAATGGGTTTGGTGTACTGCGAATCCATCAAGGCGTATTTACGTTGGCTCAAAAAAGGTTTGGTAGCATCAATGGGCAATTCTTCTTTTAGATGTTGACCTACATCTACACCCAATCCAGATATACATGGATTGCATTTGGCATGACTCAAATATTCTACCAATGTTTCTCCTACTTTTGGATCTACAACCAATAATTCGTCGGCATCACCACCAATAACCAAATCGTAACGTTGTAACAACTTGTGTGCTTGTTCATTCAAAAAACCAATACGTGTACGGTCTGCTACGGTTACCTCTTGTGACACACGTTTACGTACCACTACATTTACCTTACCGGTATCATAAGGCAACGATTGATCTTCGCCATCCAAGAATACATACAAGTTTTCTTCGCCCAATTGCTCACTATAATACGATATCCATTTTTTTAGAAAAAATGCATCGTTACGAGCCATCGTTAATGCACAAATACGCTTCATAATAATACAAAGGTAAGTAAATTCTAACGTTTTCTATAAATTTTTATTACTTTTGTGTGACGTTTACAAAACATGAAGCAAATCCTACAGCAAATCAGCCAACCCATTGCACAAAGCATTGCGCAATTCAAGCAAACTTACCAACAAGCTTTGCAGAGCGACAATGCCCTATTGCAACAAATAGTGGACCATGCCAACCTTTCATCGGGTAAGCAAATGCGACCCATGCTGGTATTGTTGTGTGCACAACTTTGTGGCGGCGTTACGCCCGCCACCCTGCATGCTGCCGTTTCGATCGAGCTGCTTCACGTAGCAAGCTTGATGCATGACGATGTGATTGATGAAGCTGAAGAACGCAGAGGGCAACCCTCGATGATGGCTAAATTCAAAAGCAAAGCTGCTGTCTTGGGTGGCGATTACTTCTTGTCAACGGCATTGGCAGAAGCAGTAAAAACCAACCACATTGAAGTGGTAAAAGCCATTGCCAACATGGGTAAAAATTTAGTGGACGGTGAACTGCTACAACTTTCGGGCAGTAAAAATGCCATCTACAACCAAGCCTACTACTTTAAGGTCATAAAAGGCAAAACTGCTGAATTATTCCGCACGTGCTCGCTATTGGGTGCGCTATCGAGCGCATTGCCAAGCGAAGAACAAACTGCACGCATGGAACAAATGGGCGAAGCCATTGGTATATGCTTTCAGCTAAAAGACGACATCTTTGACTACCAGAAAGGCGAAGACGTTGGCAAACCCGTAGGCAACGATATTCAGGAAGGAAAAATGACCTTGCCATTGCTATACGTTTACGAGCAAGCCGATGCCACCGAAAAAGCTGAGATTTTGGAAGCGTTCCAAAACAAAGAAGTAGAAAAAATCCAACAATGGGTGTACGAAAAAGGGGGCATCGCCTATACTCAACAACAAATTGATTACTACAAACAAAAAGCCTTGCAGTACTTGCAAGACTTTGATGCTTCTCCTACCCGCGATGCCATCGAACAATTTATTTTGTTGGTGGCTACCCGCAGCAAATAATTCAACCGTTTACTGATTTAGCACGAATTGTTCGATGGCACGCGCCACCGCATCCTCGTCATTGGTATAGGGCGACACATAGGTGGCCGCTTCCTTTACCACCTGTTGCGCATTTTGCACCGCCACGCCCATGCCTGCAAAACGAATCATCGACAAATCATTGAATCCATCGCCACAAGCAATGAGGTTTTGTGCCGACAACCCCATGTGGTTCAACAATATGCCCAACGAAAAAGCTTTGTCAATGCCCTGGGGCATAATCTCCAAGAAGAAAGGTTCTGAACGGTAAATGCTCAAATTGGGGAACTTCGCTTTCATATACGCCTCTACTTCGACCAATTTTTCAGGATCATCTACCAGCAAACACTTGGGGGTATCGAAAGTGGTGGCTGCTGCCAAATTGGACACTTCTACCACAGGCATTTGGTTGATAAAGGCTTCCTTTTGTACGTACTGACTGCTTTCCGAGGTAGTATAAAGCGCCTCGTTGCTATAGGTAATTGCTGGTACACCCAAAGCTGCGGCTTCGGCACAAATAGCAGCTACCTCCTCCCTTTTCAACACATTTTGGTAGAGCACTTCACCAGTAGCATAGTTGATGATTTTGGCACCATTGAACGACAGAATGTAACCACCCATGGTATCCATGCCTAACGTTTTGGCAGTGGGCTCGATACCAAAGGTAGGACGGCCCGAAACGAGCGCTACTGAGGCACCTTGGCGAACCGCCTCGGCAAGGGTTTGGATGTTGCGTTCTGAAATCTTTTTTTGGCTGTTCGCCAAGGTGCCGTCGATGTCGAGGGCAATGAGTTGGTATTGCATACGTATTAAGCGTGTTGTAAAACTTCCATTCTGTTGGCATCAAGACGGATAAAAGTAAACAGCATCATGGTAAAACCCCACAACGATGAACCACCGTAGCTGATAAATGGAAGCGGAATACCAATAACAGGTGTCAAGCCTGTTACCATTCCTAAGTTAATAAAAAAGTGAAACAAGAATACGCTCACCAAACCATAACCATAAATGCGCGAAAAGGCAGAACGTTGTCGTTCGGCAAGGTAAATAAGTCGGATCATAAAAAATACATACACCGCAATGAAGATGACCGAGCCTATAAATCCACGCTCCTCCCCAATGGTGCAAAAAATAAAGTCAGTATCTTGCTCAGGAACGTAGTTGAGTTTGGTTTGCGTACCGTTTAGGTAGCCTTTGCCCAAGATACCACCCGAACCGATGGCAATTTGCGATTGACGTACGTTGTAGCCAGCACCCTGTGGGTCATCCTCCAACCCTAGCACAATTTTGATACGAATTTGCTGGTGAGGGGCCAATACTTTGTTGAAAGCGTAGTCGGCAGAAAAGGCCAATCCTATGGTCGAAAGCAGGAACAGTGCCACCAATACATAAGCCTTGCGACGCACTCGGTACGAATAAAAACACAACCAAACAATGTTCACCGCCATGGTAGCATACGCTACCCAGGTATATTGTACAACAGGGAAAAACAGTCGAAGTACGATGCCCGTAAGCCAAAGCAGTACGTTTACAATAAGTAAGTTGCGCACGCATACCTTGTCGCGCGTGTAAAGGTAAACGAACACCAACGCCACCGCTATGGCAATGATGAATGTCACAATGAAGCCATAAAGTTCACCAGTGGGGGGCATGTCGGGTAAGTTATTGTAGCGCAGCACCAATATAAAGAACAAGGCTGCTAAAGCACCCAACACCAGCACAATGCCGTTCATCCCTTCACGGAAAAGCACCAACAGCAAGGACGCGAACACCAACGCCGAACCTGTTTCTGATTGGGCAATGATGATGAGGGCTGGCAAAAAGATGATGACCAGTGCCATCCACAAGTTACGCCTATTCTGAAGGTTGAATCCGTACGAACTCATGAACTTGGCCAAACACAACAAAGTGGCATATTTGGCAAATTCGGCTGGCTGGATTTGGAAAGAACCGATGCGCAACCACGAGTGAGAACCTTTGATATCGGGCGCTATGAAGATGGTCAGCACCAACAGACCTATCATCAGGGCATAAAACACGTAGGAAAAATTGTTGTAGAATTTACTATCAACCAACATCACCACCACAGCCACTACCACTGCAAATCCGATCCAAATGAGCTGCTTGCCATGGCGAGCCGAAAAGTCTATCCATTGCGTATTCTCAAAATCGTAGCTGGCGGCATAGATGGTGAACCAACCAAAAATAACCAAAGCCGCATAAAGGCCAATGGTAAGCCAGTCGATCATTTGCAACGGATTTTCGCGTCTTCTCATGGGTAGATAAGGGTTAATAGAATGATTTTTCGAGCATACGTTTTTCGATGTGCAAACGGGTAGAATCAATGCTACCGTGCAAATATTTTTCAATCATCAAGCTGGCAATAGGTACTGCCCAAGTAGCACCAAAACCAGAATTTTCAACGTAAACAGCAATGGCTATTTGAGGATCTTCCTTAGGCGCAAATCCCATAAAAATGGAGTGGTCATCGCCATGGGGGTTTTGCGCCGTACCTGTTTTACCGCAAAACTCGATGCCAGGAATCTGACCAAAACGTGCCGTACCTTTTTTAACTGCACGATGCATACCTTCAATCACTACATCAAAATAGCGGTCTTCGATGGCCAATTTATGGGGTGTACGGTAAGCTACATCTACGCTGTCTGCTCCTACCATACGTACTAGGTGGGGCGTATAGAAATAGCCCCTGTTGGCAATAAATGCTGCCAAGTTGGCAATTTGCAAGGGTGTGGAGAGCAACTCGCCTTGCCCAATAGAAATAGAGATAATGGTGGACGATTTCCATCCACGTTTGCCGTATATCTTATCGTATGTAGCACTGCGGTACACGACCCCGTCTTTTTCTCCGGGGTAATCAATGCCCAGTGCATCGCCAAATCCCATGCCAAACACATAGTCGCGCCACACATTGTAGGCTCCTTGTATCGAACCGTATTTATCCAATCGTTCGTCAAGCATACGACGCATGCCATAGCAATAGTAAGCATTGCACGAGGTCTCGATAGAGGTTGGCAAATCAATGGGTGACTTGTGTTCGTGGCAACCCACCTTACGGGTTTTGGTATAGTAGTAGCCGCCTTTACAGGGCAACAGGGTATTGCGGGTAAAAATACCTTCTTGCTGCATGATTAAGGCCTGCGCCAGTTTAAAGGTAGAACCTGGAGGATACTGTGCCATCACTGGTCGGTTGAACAGGGGTTTAAGGGTATCTGCAGCCAAAGCAGCATAGTTGGAGGAACGTTGTCTTCCTACCAATAAGTTGGGGTCGAAAGCAGGGGCAGATACCATGGCAAGCACTTCGCCTGTTTTCGGTTCAATCGCCACAATACTACCCATCTTGCCTTGCATCAATTTTTCGCCGTATGCCTGCAACTCCATGTCGATGCCCAAGGTAAGGTTCTTGCCTGGAACAGGTGCAATGTCGTTGGCTCCGTCGTGGTACTTTCCTACAATACGACCATGCACATCGCGCAACAAGATTTCGACTCCTTTTTCGCCACGTAAGGCTTCCTCGTATTGTCGTTCGATGCCCGACTGCCCTTTGTGGTCGCCACGCTTGTAGTATTTGTCATCGTTCAGCTGTCGCTGTGACACCTCACCCAACGAACCAATCTGTAAAGCAGCAACAGGCAGCGTGTACTGACGGGCAACACGTTGCTGTACAAACACACCAGGGAAACGGAACAATTTTTCTTGCAGCACGCCGTAATCCTCGTACGATAGCTGCGAAACAAACACCTGCGGCGTATAGCGTGAATAACCTGGGTTTTTGCGTCGATTTTTTATTTCTGCCATGCGGTCGTCAAACTCAACACGTGTCATACCCATAACGTTACAAAAAGCCAACGTGTCGAAGTTCACCATCTCACGCATCACCATCATAACATCGTAAACAGGCTGATTCGATACCATCAACTTACCATTTCTGTCTAGAATAAGGCCACGAGAAGGATAGATGGTTTTGCGCAAAAAGGCATTGCTATCGGCACTGTCTTTATAGGTATCGTTGATGACCTGCAAAGAAAACAAACGGACGACAAACACCACTGCCACCAAAATCACCAACAACACCATCACCACTTGGCGAGAACGTTGGTCTTGATGTTTGCGCTTGTACCTCATCATTTACCACGGAAATATTCGTAGCACAAAACAAGCAATACGGTGGCTACAGTATTGAGAAGAATACGGATAAAAGTATAGCCAAAAGCCATCAGCGAGAAGGCTTCCAACAAGAAGAGTGCGGTGTGGTGCAGCAAGACCAAACCAACGATGTATTTGAGGTAGGCAAGAACCCCTACTCGACCCAACGTTAGTTCATTTTGAGCTGCATTGAGGGCTGGAAAAGTAAGTCCAATCCATGCATTGCGCACAAAGCACAGCAACACCGAAGCAAAGAAATGTACACCTATGGTGTTGGAGAAGATATCGATTACTAACCCCATAGCAGCACCCAACCACATCAAGTGAGAGGTTTTAAAGTTAAGGGGTAAATCAAAGAAAAAGATCAGGTAAATATACGGACTGATATATCCCAAGAAATTGATGTTATTGAACAGCAATACCTGTAGCAATAGCACCGCAATAAATTTTAAGGCAAATAGTAAAAACAGATTGCGCATTTTATTGAAGGGATTTTACTTCGTCTGCTCCTGCAAATCGAATCACATGTACCTGATCGATCTTGGCAAAATCGACAGCAAGAGCTACCTTAATTTCTAAAAATTGACTTTCGTCCAATAGTTCATAATCCACCACTGTACCAACAGGAATGCCTGCTGGGAAGATAGCAGAAAAGCCGCTGGTGCTCAACGTTTCGCCGTATTTCACCTGCACATGCCCAGGAACTTCTTGAAGCAGCGCATAACGATAATCGGCAGTATCCCACACCAACGAGCCAAAGTTACGGGTCGAATCCAAGCGACAACTGATGCGCGACTGCACGTTAATGATGGGCATCACAGTGGCATAATGCGCCGAAACTGATTTAACAATGCCCACAACCCCTTGTGGCGACACCACCCCCATATCGGGAGCAATGCCTGCAAGACTACCCTTGTTGATGGTGATGTAGTTTTGCGCCTTGTTGACAGAGTGCTGAACAATTTGCGCCGCTACATATTGGTAGGGAACCCACATCGACGAATCTGCCAAAGGCATAGGTTGATGAGCGGTCTCCTGTAGCAATGATAGCTGGTTTTTGAGGGCTGCATTTTCGACAGAAAGTTGACGATTCACCTCGTCTAAATGAAAATAACCCGTTACTGCATCAACCCCTTCGTACAGTGAACCTACCAGCACACCCGCCGAACTCATCAATTGCGAGCGCTGATAGCCACCAAAAGAGATCAACAACAAAATGGCTACAGTTTCTAGCAAAAGAAACTGCAATAGCAAGCCAAATCGTTTAAAAAACAGCAACAGGTTTTCCATTGCTTATCGCATCAAGAACGAATATTTATCGATGTTCTTCAAGGCCAAGCCAGTGCCACGAGCAACGGCGTGCAATGGATCTTCAGCTACAATAAAACGAATGTTCATTTTTTCGGTAAGACGTTGACTCAAACCACGAAGCAACGCACCACCACCCGTCAAATGAATACCATTGCGCACAATGTCGGCATACAATTCGGGAGGAGTAGCTTCCAAAGCAGACAAAATAGCTGCTTCGATTTTAGAAATGGATTTGTCCAAACAGTGTGCTACCTCTTGGTACGAAATAGGAATGGTAAGAGGCAATGCGGTCATACGGTTAGGACCTACTACCAAGTAGTCTTCAGGAACTTCATCTTCAGGCAACTCGGTAAGCGCTGAACCGACGTTAATCTTGATAGCTTCTGCAGTAGGATCATCTACTTTGATGTTGTGCATGCGACCCATGTATTCGCGGATGTCGCTGGTGAAATCGTCACCTGCAATACGAATCGAACGGTTGCAAACCAAACCACCCAATGAGATAACGGCAATTTCGGTAGTACCACCACCTATGTCAACGATCATGTGACCAACAGGTGCTTCTACGTCCAAACCGATACCCATAGCAGCGGCCATAGGTTCAAAAATCATGTACACGTCGCGACCACCAGCGTGTTCAGACGAGTCACGTACCGCACGGATTTCTACCTCGGTACTGCCCGAAGGGATACAAACCACCATGCGAAGTGATGGAGCAAACAAGCTGTTACGACGCGAAATTTTCTTAATCATGCCACGAATCATCATTTCGGCAGCGTCGAAGTCGGCAATCACACCATCACGCAAAGGACGGATGGTACGGATGTTGGGGTTTGATTTACCGTGCATCAACGATGCTTGGTAACCTACCGCTTTAAGGCGATTTGACGAATCAAGCGCTACGATAGAAGGTTCGTCCAATACAATTTTATCGTTTTGGATAATAATGGTGTTGGCGGTACCCAAGTCGATCGCCAACTCTTGTGTGAATGAAAATAGACCCATTATTGTATTTTTTTAGTGTTTAAAGTGACGAATACCAGTGGTAACCATTGCAATGCCATTTTCATTGCAGTAGTCAACTGACAAGTTATCTTTGATAGAACCACCAGGTTGAATAACAGCGGTTACGCCAGCTTTCGATGCAATTTCTACGCAGTCTGGGAAGGGGAAGAATGCATCCGATGCCATTACAGCGCCGTTCAAATCGAAGTTGAAGGTACCCGCTTTTTCGATGGCTTGACGAAGTGCATCTACGCGCGAAGTTTGACCCACACCGCTGGCGCACAATTGTTTGTTTTTCGCCAATACGATGGCATTCGATTTGGTGTGTTTTACAATTTTGTTGGCAAAAATCATGTCTTCGATTTCAGTAGCTGTAGGTGCTTTGTCTGTAACTGTTTTTAGTTGTTCTGCACCTTCTGTGCTAGCATCACGGTCTTGTACCAATACACCATTTAGCAACGAACGGAATTGTTTTTCAGGACGAGCAAATGGTTTTTGAATAAGGATGATGCGATTTTTCTTTTGCGACAAAATTTCCAAAGCATCCATATCGTAATCTGGAGCAATGATTACTTCAAAGAAGATTTTGTTGATTTCTTCTGCGGTTGCCTTGTCGATAGGAGCATTAGCAATTAACACACCACCAAATGCAGAAACAGGGTCACCTGCCAATGCATCGTTCCATGCTTCCAACAAGGTAGGACGCGATGCCAAACCACATGCGTTGTTGTGTTTTAGAATGGCGAAAGTAATGTCATCAAATTCTGCAATCAAATTGATGGCTGAATCGATATCAAGTAAGTTGTTGTAAGAAATTTCTTTGCCTTGCAATTGCTCGAACATTTGTTCGAAGTTGCCGTAGAAATAACCTTTTTGGTGAGGGTTTTCGCCATAACGAAGGGTTTTGGCATCGTCTTTTGCATAGCGGAATGCAGAAGCATTGCCCCCGTCAAAGTAGTTGAAGATAGCAGAGTCGTAAAGCGAAGAAACAGCAAATGCTTCTTTAGCGAAGAATTTACGTTGTTCCAAGGTGCTTTGTGCGCCGTTTTCTTCCAACATATCCATCAATGGAGCATATTGTGCTTGCGATGCAACGATTACTACGTCTGCAAAATTTTTAGCGGCTGCACGAATCAACGAAATGCCACCTATGTCGATTTTTTCGATGATATCTTGTTCGCTTGCACCCGATGCAACTGTTTTTTCGAATGGATACAAATCAACAATTACCAAATCAATTTCAGGAATTTCGTATTGGGCAATTTGTGCTTGGTCGGTTTCGTTATCACGACGGCACAAGATACCACCAAATACTTTGGGGTGAAGGGTTTTTACACGACCGCCCAAAATGGAAGGATAAGAGGTCAAGTCTTCAACTGCATCGCAAGGTACACCCAACGATTCAACAAAAGTTTGGGTACCGCCAGTTGATAAAATACGCACGCCTTCGGCATGAAGTTTCAATACAATTTTATCCAGATTTTCTTTGTGAAAAACCGAAATTAACGCTGTTTTAATTTTTTTGTTATCCATAGCTATATTGTGTGTGTTTATACAAATTCCAATATCGCTACAAAACTACAAAAAAACTACTGAATTGTAGGCAACGTATTATCTATGAAATAGATAAAAAACAAAAATGTTGATAACTATTTGCGTCTTTGGTAGGTATAGAAAGTAAAATCGCAAATATGGCGTTCATCGGCAGGGTGGTATTCTTCACTGATACACTCCCAAACTGCCTCATCTATGATAGGGAAGTAGGCGTCTGCATCGAAGCGAGCACCCATTTTGGTAATTTCCAACACATCAGCATTCGCAAATGTCTGTTTATAGATATTTTCGCCACCAATAACAAACACTTCATCTTCCGATGAACAAGCAGCGAACGCATCTCTTATAGAGTAAAACACCTCACAATTCGCAATCGCCAATCCTTCTTGGCGAGAAATAACGATATTTCGACGATTGGGAAGTGCTCCTCCTGGCAAAGAATCAAAGGTTTTACGCCCCATAATGACGGTTTTGCCTGAG
Source organism: Candidatus Enterocola sp. (assembly GCA_045634045.1). Lineage (GTDB taxonomy): Bacteria > Bacteroidota > Bacteroidia > Bacteroidales > Paludibacteraceae > Enterocola. The sequence goes on from JAZQZN010000036.1 coordinate 26,789, forward strand.
GTCAACTGCTTAAAATGCTTTAAATCAGCAGGCAAATGGCACAAGAGTTGGTTGTCTTTGCCTATGCCGCCGTCAAGGTCGATTGCTGCTATGAGAATGATTTTCATGACTAATTGGTAAATCGTTGCGAAGCAACATTATACTGAAACAACACCTTTGATGTGTGGATGCGCTTCGTAATCCACCAATTCAAAATCGTCGTATGTGAAGTCAAAAATAGATTTCACATTGGGGTTAATCTTCATTTGTGGCAAGGGCTTAGGATCGCGCGAAAGCTGTTCTTTGACTTGCTCTAGGTGGTTGAGGTAGATGTGCGCATCGCCCAAGGTATGTACAAAATCACCTTCTTGCAAGCCACATACTTGCGCCATCATTTTTAGCAACAAGGCATAGGATGCAATGTTGAAAGGAACGCCCAAAAAGGTGTCTGCACTGCGTTGGTACAGCTGAAGGCTTAGCTTGCCATCTGCCACGTAGAATTGGAAGAAAGCATGGCAAGGAGCCAAGTTCATATTGTCCAAATCAGCCACGTTCCAAGCGCTCACAATGATGCGACGCGAGTCAGGGTTATTTTTAATGGTATCAACCGCTTGCTGAATTTGATCGATAAAGCCACCGTTATAATCGGGCCACGAACGCCATTGATAGCCATAAATATGTCCTAAATCACCATTTTCGTCAGCCCACTCATTCCAGATACGTACCCCATTGTCTTGCAAATATTTTACGTTGGTGTCGCCTTTTAAAAACCACAAAAGCTCATGAATGATCGACTTTAGATGCAGTTTTTTGGTGGTCACCAAGGGGAAACCATCCGCCATATTAAAACGCATTTGATGACCAAAAACACTGATGGTACCCGTACCTGTGCGGTCTTCCTTTTGGGTACCTTCGGTCATAATTCTGTCTAACAAATCGAGGTATTGTTTCATAGTATTTATTTTTGACTAACCGACTAATCGGTGAATTTTCATTCGGTTAAAACATCTTGTAGGTGGTTTTAAGCACCTTAAACTCGGTGCGACGGTTAATTTGGTTGGCTATTTCTTGTTGCTGGCTGTTTAACTTAGAAATAAAGGCCTCGTCCAAGGGAACTTTGTAACGTAAAAAACGATACTTGGTTGCCAACTCTTTATCGGGCACAACTGGCACACTTTTACCGTATCCTTTGGCGGTTAAGCGGTCTTTTTCGATGCCTTTTGCCAACAAATAGTTGACCACCGATTGGGCACGTTCTTCCGACAATTTGATATTGGCTTGTTCCGAACCCACATAGTCAGTATGCGCACCAATCTCGATGGTAATGTTGGGATTGTCGTTGAGCAAAGTAACCAATGCGTCCAATCCTGCCGATGATTCGGGTGTTAATTCTGCCGACCCAAATTTATAAAAAATATTTTCCATTTTGACAGGCTTGTTGACAGAAGTTAATTTAAAATCAACAGCAAATGTTTTATTTTCCTCAACATCAGGCACTTCAACTGTAGCTTTTTGATTCAAAAATCCGCGACAAGTGGCCATCATCACATAGTTGGTTCCTTGCTTAAGGGCAAAAGTATAGGTGCCGTTCTTTTTAGGCTGAATGGTGGTAATGGTTCCATCGTTGCCCACCAACCTAATGCGGGCATCTCCCAAGCTTTCGCCTGCTGTATCTTCAATCTTGCCGCTCATGGTAAATTCCAATTCGGGCTGATAGAAGCTAAAAATATGATCGTAGAATTTTTTATTGCTTCTGTTGGATGCAAAGAAGCCCCTGTTTTCTTTGCCAGCAAAGGTAATACCAAAATCGTCCGATGCTGAATTGACAGGAGATGGCATAGGAGTGATTTCCCAAACATCTGGATCATTAGGGTTGGCTTTGGGTGCCAATTTGGCTTCGTAAATATCCAAACCACCAAATCCACCATGTCCGTCTGATGAAAAATACAACCTACCATCGGTACGGAAAGAAGGGAACATTTCGTCGGCAGCAGTATTGATGGAACTGCCCAAGTTTTCGGGTTCTCCCCACTCTGCACCCAGATTTTCGCTGCGCCAAATATCCTTGCCACCTTTACCTCCTGGCATATCCGATACATAGTACAAATACCTACCGTCGGGCGACATGGCTGGATGGGCTACGCTAATGGTTGAATCTTTAAGCAGCTCCACTTCTTTGGGCTCGGTCCAAGCACCACCACTACGTTGCGACACATAAATGGCAGTACCCAAAGTTTCGCCTTTTACCTGCTTGCTCAACGTAAAATACAAGGCTTGCCCATCTGCTGTTAGAGCGCACGAACCTTCGTCAAACTCGGTATTGATGCCCTCATCTTCGAGCAAAGTTGGTTTCTCCCACTCGCCTTGAACATTGGTACGCGATACAAAAATATCGTTGTTACGTTGTCCGGTAATACGGCTTGTTTTTACCTTTTTGCCTCCTCGAGTGGAGTTAAAATACAACACGTCGTAGCTATTGGAAGCAAAAACAGGGCAAAATTCGGCGTATTTGGAATTGAACACCTTGGCGGGTTCCACCACGTACCTTTCGACCTTTTTCTTTTGAGCCAACAAGGAGTCACAAGCCTGCATGGCCTTGAGCGCTACCGCATCGTTGGGATAAGAAAGCAAATAAGCCTCGTAAGTTTTACGGGCTTGTTCGTATTTGCCATTGCCGCGCAATACTTCGGCATAGTAGTAATACACAATACTGTCTTTGTAGCCATACCGAATGGCATTTTTCAAAGCAGCCTCTGCCTTGTTGTTGTTTTCGATGAGTCGATACGAGTTACCCATTTTAAAGGCAACTTCCGCTTTCTGTTTCTTGTTCTTACGCGCAGGAATATTGGGGTAAATGCTACGATACATTTCCCCTGCCTTGTAGTACTCGCCCAAAGCAAATTTCTTGTCCGCTTTAGCAATGCGAGCGTTGATGCTACACGACATCAACGCTACCGCAAGACACAATCCTAATGTTATACGTTTAATCATTCGATTGTTCAGGAAGAATCAATTTATATCCCTTGCCGTGGATATTGATAATCTGAACAGCAGGATAATCATCTTTTAAAAGTTTACGCAATTTGGTAATGTACACGTCCATGCTGCGTGCGTTAAAGTAGTTGTCGTCAATCCAAATGGTTTTAAGGGTGTAATTGCGTTCCAAAATGTCGTTCGCATTGGCACACAAAAGCGACAACAATTCCGATTCTTTGGTGGTCAATTTGGTCGATTTATCACCAATCGACAACAATTGTTTTTGCGAATCAAAGGTAAATTTACCCAAACGATAAATCACTTTATCTTTCATTTTGCGGCTTTTTACACGGCGCAAAATTGCTTCGATGCGGAACAACAACTCTTCCATGCTAAATGGTTTGGTAATGTAGTCGTCACCACCTATTTTAAAGCCTTCAATAATGTCCTCTTTTAAGGTTTTAGCAGTCAAGAACAAAATGGGCACTTCTGTGTTGATGGCTCTGATTTCTTGCGCCAAAGCAAAACCGTCTTTTTTAGGCATCATCACGTCAAACACGCATACATCGTAACTATTTTTCATAAATGCCTTAAAGCCAGCCTCTCCGTCAGACATTAGATCGGTATCATAGCCTTTTACTTGCAAGTATTCGCGTAGCAACATACCCAAGTTTTCGTCGTCCTCACACAAAAGGATTTTTACTTTTTCGTCGTTCATAACTTATTTTTTTAAGGTTGGAATTACTATGGTAAATACGGTTCCTACGCCCAATTCGCTTTCTGCCTTGATGGTGCCGCTGTGTTTTTGAATCATCTTCTTAACATACGCCAAGCCCAACCCAAAGCCTTTTACGTTGTGCACATTGCCCGTAGGAACACGGTGAAATTTATCGAATATTTTTTTCAAATGCTCTTTTGAAATACCGATGCCATTGTCTTCTACCTTTATTATTAACATCGAATTGTCATCATTATTGCTCGTTCTGACAATTAAATGCAAAGGTTCATCCAATTTGGCATATTTTACGGCATTGTCTAATAGGTTAAAAATAACGTTGGTAAAATGCAACTCGTCCACAGTAGCCATGCATTCAACCGCTTTTAGATCGGCCTTGATGCTACCGCCCTTGCTTTTTACCTTGATCCTAAAGTTTTCCACCACATCTTCAATCAGGTTGTTAATGTTGACCACTTTGAATTTCATGATGGCTTTTTCGTGCTCCAGCAACGAAATCTGCAGCACCTTTTCTACCTGGAAGCTGAGGCGTTTGGTTTCATCTCCAATGGTTTTGGAGATGTATTTCATCATTTCTGGCGATTTTACTACACTCTCATCGCTCAACATTTGCGATGCCAACGAAATGCTCGAAATGGGTGTTTTGAACTCGTGGGTCATGTTGTTCATAAAATCGGTTTTCAACTCTGCCATGCGGTGCTGACGAATCAACAGGTAAATGGTAGAAAGGAAAGTCAGGAACAAAATGATGCTCATTACCACCGATATCAACGCCGATTGAAACATAGACTGAAAAATGTAGCTGTCGCGTTCTGGGAAATAAACGCGCATCAAGTTCATTTTGGGGTTGTAATCGTTGGGGAATAAAATTTGTGAATAGTAATCGTGCGATGGATTTAGCGCATCAAAATTTTCACTTTGATAGACACGTTGACCTTGGTAGTTGATGAGCGCCATGTAGAATGGGGTTTCGATGCCCATGTTGGTCAACTCCTTGCGCAATAATTTTTCGACATGCTCGGTATTGATACGCTCTTCAATGGGAATTTCGGGTGCTTCTTGTAGCCAACGCATTGCCACATCGCTTAGCATTACCTTGTGACGGGTAAATTTTTGTTTCATGCGATTGTGCAAATCGTGCGCAATGCTATTGGAGGGTGTACCGATGCTTTGTGTTTTGAAAGTAGTAGTTACTTGAAAGGCAGTTTCTTGCTTCAATACATCCAACTTGCTTTTTCCTTCGTTTTGCAAGGCTTTGTTGATGTATAACAATGCTTCTTCCTCTTCCAAGATGCGACAGGTTTGATAAAGGCCTTGTTTTACCCCCCTATCAAACTGCGTATGACGCATGGTAATCAAGGTGTTAAAATAGCTGAATTGCACAAACACCAAGCCAACAAAGGTCAATACCATTGCCACGCCTAACCATATAATTGTTTGTTTCCGCATAACTGAGCATTTATCGGAAACAAAAGTACAATTTTAACATTTCAATTGGAACTTTTCTTACCAACATTTAACATTTAATTTTAACATTTCAATTTAACATTTCGAAATGTTAAAAAATTACCGTCATAAAAACACAAAACCCTCTATCGAGGGTTTGATCGTGTTATCTTTTAGTAGGTTTCGCATTTCTTTGGGGTGCACTTTGGGGAGTAAAGTTTTTGCGATCGTTTCGCTTCGGCTTTATTCTGGCTTTGCCCTCATGACTTTGACCTTCGACTTTATTCGCTTCGCTCATGAAGTTGCTCCCGCTCGGCATACCAAATAAATTTGTTCTGCACTCGCTTACTCGCAACTTTCGACTTTTGACTTTTAAACTCCTTGTGTTTACCGCTAAAAAGGGTGTATTTGCGGAAATCGCAAGGCAAACTACCATTGATAAGGTGTATTTTTTCGTCTGCCTTTAAGCCAATTTTGTCAAATCCCTCGCGGCTAGAACTAATGATCCACGCTGTAGAACCTGCAAATCGGTGCTTAAGGGTAGAACCAATGGCGCTATACAGTTTTTCTACATCAAATTTGCTCAATCGCTCACCATAAGGTGGATTGGTCACCATCAACAGCGAAGATACGGGCAACTCCAACTCAGCAAAATCAGCTTGTTGCAAATGGATGTATTTGGCAACCCCTGCATTTTTGATGTTGGCTTCAGCCACTACCAATGCTTTGCGCGAAAGGTCAGATGCATAAATTTTGTGCTTAAATTCACGCTCGTGGCTGTCATCGTTGTAAATGGCATCGAAAAGGTCAGCATCAAAGTCTTTCCATTTTTCAAAGGCAAACGACGAACGGAAAATGCCAGGAGGAATGTTGAGCGCAATCAAGGCTGCTTCGATGGCAATGGTACCCGAACCGCACATGGGATCGGCAAAATCAGATTGTCCCTTCCAACCTGCCAGCAACAGCATACCAGCCGCCAACACTTCGTTGATAGGAGCTTCTGTTTGTGCTACACGATACCCCCGTTTGAACAAAGGTTCTCCAGAACTATCGAGTGACAAGGTACAATCAGTATCAGAAATGTGTAGGTTGAAGTAAATATCAGGATTGGTCACGCTGATGGATGGACGCTTGCCATATTTTTCATTAAAAAAGTCAACAATCGCATCTTTTGCCTTGTAGGTAGCATAGCGCGAGTTGGTAATAACGGGCGAATAAAGCGTCGTTTCTATGAGAAAGGATTGCTCTTTCGACATCCACTTTTCGATGGGTAACTTGCGCACAGCAGCATAAATATCGTCGGCACTTTTGGCCTTGAATTGAGCAATGGGGCGCAAAATACGCAATGCAGTACGCAAATGCAAGTTGGCTTTATAGAGGGTTGCCAAAGTTCCTTTAAACGATACCGCTCGACGAGCAATCTGCACATCGGTAGCACCAATTTGTTGCAACTCTTGTGCCAATACATTTTCTAATCCCTGTAGGGTTTTTGCCAAAAAAGTTTCCATGCGTGTTTTCTTATCGGTTAGTCAATGGCAGGCTGTGCTCTGCGTTCTGCTATAATCATGAGTGCTTGCTCCTTGATAGAGGGAGGCAAAGGAACATGGCGAAGCTGCAAGCTTTTTAGCCAATCAACCAGCTCATTTTCGCGAAGCGTAAAAAACACCTCTTCAAATTGTTCTATCTCTTCGACCGTATAGGTTTCGGGGTCACGATCTTTAAAGTCATCCAACTCTTCGTCGGCAAAATAAATAATTTTGGTATGCGATGCCAACAAACTTTCGTTTTCGCACACTTCGTGCGCACCGCAACAACCATCTGGACGTTCGTATTCCTCATCAGATGACTCGGCTGTTTGTTGAGACGACGATTCGAAAGATGTTTCAGGTGCTTGATTTGGCTCAGGAAGCGAATTTTCTTGTTTTTTAGGACGCGCGTATTTGTTCAAAAGGACAATGACTACCCCCAATAAGATAAACGCAATTAGCAGTATAATTTGTTTCATGATTTTTTATTTGCATACAAAGGTAGTGAAAAAAATATTGCAAATTCAAAAAAACTCTTTACCTTTGCAGCACAGTTACGAAGAAAACATCTGGTTCTCATATGCATACCACTTTGCCGACAGCAAGGTTGTTTTGTTCGTATCATTGATGTTGCATCAATGATTTTTTTATTTTATAACCCTATCTTAATTTTACCATGAAGAAAAAAGTCTTGACTTCATTGGCGGCTTTGCTACTCCTATTGCCGCCCGTTTATGCAACCTCCTCGAGGTTGAGTTTGATTCACGTAAAAAATACCCACTCCATCGGACTGTCTGCAGGTACGGGTTGGGGCGATACCTTTAACATTGGCTTTTCCTACCAATACTACTTCCACAGAAGATGGTCGGTGGTTGGTTTTTTCGACTACGAAAGAGGACTGTTCGAGAAATCAGGCTTTTGGTGCGTTAACCTGATGCCTGGCATTGAAGCTGCCCTCTGGCAACCCACCAATTGGTTGTACCTACACAGCAATATGGCAGCCATTGTTGGCTACGACACCTGGTTCAACAACGACATGCAGCTGGCAACGCAAGGCCCGGCAGTTGGTGTTGCCCTCGGGGTCAACTTAGAGTTCTACGCTCTCCCCCAACTCTCCTTTACCATCGGTGCCCAACAAGGCTGGAAATACAGTTTTTTATCGACGGGCAACACCAACTATTTCAGCCCCAATTTTAGTGCATCCATACGATACAACATTCAATAACACCTAATTCTAATTTCTTATGAAAAAAACGATTACCCTACTGGTAGCATGGACCCTCCTTGCTACACGGCTACTTGCCACCGATTTTTTAGCAGAAGACAAAGGCTATTTACTGGATTTCTTTCAACAGAGTGGAACTCCCAGTGATGTGTACCTCAACTGCGAGCAAGACATCATTACTGCAAAAAGTACCCAAAACCTACAATTTACAGTTGGGGGTAACCTTACCTGGTACAACCTACGCGCACAATTTTTAAATTGTTGGTACATCTTTACCTTTGGCAAATTTGACCTTCAGTATCAGTTGTACTACAAAGCACCTGGCACTTCATCGTATGTGTTAGCAACCGAAGGGATCTTCCACTACATTGACGAAGATATGCAAGCACACGAGGCGCAAGAAAAATCGTATGCCCGCACCATTGCCTGCATGGACAAAAAGCCTTTTGAGCATACCTTCCAATGGAGCTTGCCGCAGGGATCAAAAAACGGAGCATACAACTTCAAAATCGCCCTCACTGTCCGTCCTAACGATGCCTTACCCACCAACGAATACACCATCGGCAAACATTTTGAAAATGGCTCAACCAACATCTTTTGCCCTTACGAAAGTGCCATGAAATACATTACCAACGACGGCGGTATTGTGCATTATATTGAATCCTCCACCAACCAAAGTGGCGGCAAATCCATTGTCAACTACGTAACCACCCAAAAATCCATTTTGCGTGGCAATGCCGATGGCAATCCTAAAAACAGCGAAGGATACCGCCTAGTGTATGATCATCCCAATGCCGAATTTAGCGTACAGCTATCGACCGAAAATGCACCCTCTGATACCATTATCAATGGCAATCGACTCTATGGATACAGCCATTTTATTTGTGGTGTAGGCGAAAATACACAAGTACCTAACTACCAAGAAATGTACAACGAATACACCAAGTGCATACTACAGTCGGAATACATCTACACCTACACGTTGCAATTTTTTGATTACCTAACCCTCACACATCCGACGCTCTATCAGTTTCTGCAAGAAAAATACAACAACAACGAATTGCTGGATGGCAAAAATAACCTCAACATCCAACCTAAAGACAGGGGCGTCTTTAAATTCAAAAACATCTTGCTACAAACAGCCAACGAATCTTCTACCCTTTTCAACGAAAATGCCATCGTCAAGTTGGCAGACTATGAAGAAAATGAGCAAACTTGGTTCAATCGCATCTACCATGTACGCGACTTAGAGTTCTGCAAGCTACCCAAAACAACCATTGGCAATGGCACAGTATTTAAGGTATGGAACAAACTACACTACACCAACAACAAGCTGATTACCGACCTAACCCTATCGTTGGGCTGTAGCTACTATGGCCCCGCCACAGAACACATGGCCACCTACTGCAGCAACAACGAAAATTACCCCTACCTGTATTTGGGAGAAAATTGTTTGATGTTTAAAATTTTGCCTAAAGTCAGCTTTCCTGCCCTCAACGAAGAAGAAAAAAACATCCAGTACGTTTGCAACAACCAAAGTGATGGGCAAATTCGTTTACAAGGAAAAAGCATCAACTGCGACAACGTATCCTCCACCCTGTATCGACCACACTACGTATGGCAAATATCGGACAACCTGATTGCCTGGAAAAACATTGATGAAAACAATCCTTACCTCGTCAATACCTTTGATGCCGATAACTACACGCCCATTGACAGCAAAGACTTGGTAGTAAAATCGTCGATTACCAAAAATGGAAAACCGATTTATTTTAGGCAGCTGTGCGTACTCAAGGCATTTGCATCGGACGAAGAAAGTAGCTTGTACAATTTCCCTGTCACATTGGATGGAAAAACCAAGTATTACATCAGCGTAGCATCTCAAGACTACTATACCTACAAAAGTATGCCCGAACTACTGGAACAGAACTTTACCTTTCACCATTACAACTGGGCAGACAACGTGTACCTCTGCAAAAACGAAGTTTTGAGTAATCGACAAATCAGTTTTGGACTTGCTCCTGGCAACAACCTCAACCAGCAAGAAGTCAAATGCATGGAAAACCAAGTACAATACAAAGTGTACCGCATTGACAAAACAGGCAACCAAACATTGGTATCCAACACCAACCAATACCTGTTGCCAGAACAAGCTGATAGCATACAATTGACTTGCGCTATCCTCACCTGCAACGACAGCATTGGCCAGTCCTTTTTTGTGTACCAATATCCATTGGAAACCATAACTTGGCATAAAATTAGTAGCACAGCAGCCATCAGTAAGCGCGATAGTAGTCGCCTGAACCTACGCTTAAGCTGCTTAGAAGGTACCTCTCCTACCCTCACCCTCCACGAAGATAACCATGGAAGCAATTTCTGGATCAGAAGGATAATGGAGAAAAAAGAAGCAGCACGCATTGATGTTGCATGGAGCACCATCAACCGCACCGAATGCTACCAGTTTTTTGCTACCTACGGTTGGGATTTTGAAGGCGACACTGGTTTTGATGTAGACAATGCTACCATCAGCCAGCTGCGTAATTATGGAGAGCAAAAACAATGGATACAAAACGAACTCAACCAACAACAAGCCATTACCGATTCTATTGCCAACAACCGTTGGGAACTTTTTGACCGCAACGAAGAAGGTAGTACTACCCTTACTTATCGTAGCGACGTAAGCCAGCCTAAATTCTACATTCGTGAAGAAAACGAAAAAGGATGTTGGTCCGATAGCATCCTGGTAGAACTTAGCTACGTATCGCCTGTAGTTGGCAACCACATTGCATTCAAGAACAGTACTTCCGATACCGCATTTGTTGCCTCGGGTGAAGGAAATCCTTACATTGTAGGTTCTTACCCTGTTGCTGGTGGCTATGGTCCTGTGAGCGAAGCCCATGGAACCAGCTATACCTACCAATGGATGCGTAAATCCTCCAACGACGAATGGGAACCCATTGTACTCAGCTCTCGCTACGCCCAAGTAACCGACAATGGATCAAAGATCATGAATTCGAGCACCAAATACGTATCACTGCCCGAATCTACTTTAAAAAATATCCAAGAAAACTGGGAAATTGCTCGTTTTGTTTACTCGCGCCAACACGATGACGAAACATCACAGTTGGTATCCATTTCCAACAGCCTTTGGATGTTGAGCACTTCGCTGTTGGAAGATACCCATGTGCAAGTGTATCGTGGCAAATGTCCCAACGATAAAATCACCATCACGGTCAACGAACCAGAAGAATACATCACTACGCAAACGCGCTACTGCTGGAAAGCAGACGACAATGACCTGGTACTATCAACCAGCAGCACGCTTTTTGGCAATAGCGACAATAAATGCATCATCAAAGAAGCCAAGAAAGATTTTACTATTACCTTGTATCGTTACGATGCAGTAACGGGCGTAAAAAGCAACAGCATCGAAATTCCCATTACGGTCGAAGCATTTGAAAACACCTTTTCCATCGTGTATGGTAGCTACGAATATGAGTTGGACGAAACCTTAATTGTAAGCCCAGGTAGTAAAATTCAGCTAAAAGATCAATCGGCCGATGCAGAAGAAAACCACCATTTATGGGTATTGCAAGTACAAGATGATTTTATGGGTGATGGCAGGGTTGTTGATGGAACCACTTCCAATGCTATTCATCCAACTTGCTACCTGTACAACATTGGTCAAAACAAAGTTAAATTAACCACTACGTCCAATGCTGGCTGCAGTCAAACCATTGTAGCTGAAAATATTTTTGTGCAAGGGGTTAACGACAGGGCAATCAGCTCACATTTCGACAACAGCGAAGAACAATACATCAGCGGTACACTGTGGGCAGAAATGGTTGCTCCTACCCTACTAACGGCTAATAATCATCACGTAGTTTGCATCACTACTAACAAAACCAACTACCGCATAAGCTTGTACAATTTGGTAGGAAAATCCATGATCACTCCCATAGAAGCCAGTGGAAACCATTGCCTATCGTTGGCACATTTAGCAGCAGGAACTTACCTATTGCACATCGATAATACCATTTATAAACTCATTAAATACTAACCGCATGAAACACATTATTATAGGATTGATCGTAAGTTTATTGGCATTAACCGCCTGCGAAAATAGGGACGATGTCTTTAAAAACAACAACACAGCTCCCATTATTTTATTGGCCGATAACGAACAGATGACAGGTGCCAACGATACATTGCAAGCCAGTATGCGCTACGGACAATCGTTGACCCTTTACTACGAATACAACGATAATTATGCCGTCAAAGACTCACTGCTATTTGGCGTAATGATTCATGAAGGGAAGCAACAAAGCATTGTTGCCAAACGCATTGCCCATACCAATAAAATTTGCATCGAGAATCTGCAACCATCCACCACCCTAACCGATAGCATCACCAAAGCAACCATCTACATCGGTTTGGAAGATTACTACCATGTACGTGGCAGTGCTTGGATTCAGCTACGTGTACATGCCAACGAACCACCAATACCTACCTTCAGCATCCACCAAAGAATGCCCCGAGAATACCGCATTTCGGCACAAGCAACAACCGATCCAGAAAACGATGAGATTGTAGCTTACGAATACGTGATTGGATCACAAAGTGCCGACGAATTGGTGTACAACAAAGCTGGCTACGAAACGGCAGATTTTAATGTGTATGTACCCAATGCCAATGCAGGTAGAGCTGCCAAAGGTGGAACATACATTATTGCTACTCCTATTCAAGACATCAACCATGTTTTTCAATCGGAAGGAATGTACAGCGTTAGCGTACGCGCCAAAGATAAAATAGGTTTGTGGAGTAAATGGTACACACAAATTATTGAAGTAGAATAATTTACAAAGCACCTGCTTCGTAGAGTAAAATAACTCGTTCGATGATCTTATCTTGCTCTTTTTGCGAAATGTCGTAATCATCTTTGAGGTCAGCTCCCAACATTTTTGCAAAAAGTTGCCACCACCAAGCAACAAAACCACCTCTAAATTGCTTGATAAGGTCGTATGAGTTTTTTTCGCACTCTCGGTCGATCAATTTGATCATCATTTTGCCTTGCGAAAGCGTAAATGTTTTCATCACGGGTTTGTACTCGCGAAGCAGCTGCTTTTCATATTCTTTCAAGTACTTTTTCTTGCGTTTTTCATCCGTAATGGTATCACACATTGCGTTGATACGACGGTATTCCTGCCCAACAAATTTTACATAAGGATATACCTTTTTTACATCACGAACCGTTCGCCAATAAAACTTTTCCTTTTTCGTTGATGTAAATTTTAAAGGTGGAAATACAGGAACTTCTTGTAGTTCAGTAATGGGTATGATTTCTCCTTGATACCATTCGGTTTTTAGCAAAAACCCTTGCAATGATTCGCTGTAATAAGGTACTGCATGGCCAGCTACTACTAACCATACCGCCAATACAATTATGATGAAACGTTTGCTCTGTATCATTAGCACAAATGTAATGATTATTTTCTATTTCTCTCCTCTTTTCGCTATGCAGTTAGGACACCAACGTTGTCCAATTGCTGTGGGGATGGGCAATAGCAGCACCTGTATTTTTTCGCCATATACCAACAATAATCCAGCATTGATAAGCCATGTTAGCCATCCTTCTGTGCAAATCATAGCAGACAGTAAAGCCTTATTGCCCGAATTAGGCGAGTATTCCTTAGCAGTGGTATATCCTTTTAAAGCTTTACAAACTGCTGTTACTGGTGGATTTCATGGTTTTGAAGCTTACCACGAATACCACGTTGATCTAACATTAGCAAGATTTTTTCAACCCTACATTGCCATAGGACTGCAAGGCACCTATTGCGGCATTTTTTCGGCAGCACAAAAATCATACTTGCATAGCGGAGCATTGTCATTGGGTGCTATTGCCTACCCCATTCAAAACCTACGCATTGGTTTTAGCATATACAATATTTCTTTCTCAACAAACATACCTGTTATTTTTAAAGTGGGTATTGCCTATCACATTGCCCAAAAAGTGCAGCTAACTGCCGAAGTACACAAAGCGTTGGATCAACCTTTTGCGTTTTGCATCGGTATGGATTACCAAGCAGTATCTTTTCTAAATATACGAGCAGGACTGTATGCGCAAAAAGAACTGACACCTACTTTAGGCATTGGCTTGCATTGGAAATATTTGCTCATAGATGCAGGTTTTCAGTACCACTTTGGAACGGGATTAAATTTATCAGCAGGCATCGCATTTTTATGGTAAAAAAAATTATTGGTGTTATTTTTATGCTACTAAGTGGAAGTACACAGGTAAGTGCAGCTCCACTACCCGATCTTTTTGTACAATGGCTGGAAGAATACGTGCAAAATGAACAACAAGAAGTGATTGATGAACTGTGCCAATATGCACAAGCATGCCTACATAATCCTATTAACCTGAATCAAATCGATCGAGAAACTTTGGAAAAATTTCCGTTTTTATCGGATGTACAAATTGAAAATTTATTGGAATACAGGCACGATCGCCATTTTTTTGCTACCCCCTACGAATTGTGTTTAGTTGCAGCATTTGATGAAAATACCATGGCTTTGCTACTTCCTTTTGTCACTGCATTGCCTGTTGAAACAATCCCAAAAACAACGGCTAAAAATTTTTTTCGACAGGCAAAACAACAGCTTACACTCCGATTCGATTACCCTTTGCAAGAAAAACAAGGTTATACCTTGCAGCATTACTTAGGAAAACCTTGGTCAGGATATGTAGATTATCGGTTTAAACACAAGCATTTTTCGATGGCAACCATCATGGAAAAAGATGCAGGAGAACCATTTATAGGTGACTACAACAAAGGATTTGATTTTTATGGTGGTTATGTTCAATTACAATCCATAAAAGCATTGAAAAAATTAGTAATAGGAGATTATAGGGCACAATTTGGACAAGGATTGGTCATTGGAAATGGGAGTAATTTTTATAGTCTATCTAACTTTAATGCCTGCATCAACCGACAAAATAGCCTTAATGGAAGCACATCCAAATCAGAAACTTCTTTTTTACGTGGCATAGGATGTAGCTTACAAAGTAAACATTGGCAGTATTCGTTGATTGGATCGTGCAAATTTATTGATACAGCCCACGGTATTCATCGAACCCTGAAAGAATGGATGCAAAAAAAAGCAGGATATACCTGGTGTATTGGTGCCAATATCAGTGCTCACTACACACATTTTAAAATTGGTACTACTTGCTTGTACGATGCCTACAATCAAACTGCTTTTGTAGGAATTGATTACCGAAGTTACTGGAAAAATTTCCAATTCTCTGGCGAATTTGCCTGCAACTCGAAAGGAAAAATTGCTACCAAACATACTATGTTAGTACAATTGCACAACCAAGTTTCATGGTTGTTACAAGCCAACTATTATGATAAAGAATACAACAATAGTTTTGGGTATGGCATTGCAGCTAATAGTGATTTTGTACATGGAAAAGCCGGTGTACTCACTGGAATTCAGTGGCAAATCACGGGTGGATTACAACTCAATGCCTGCGTCAATTGGTTCAAAATATTGAATGAAAAATACCGCATCAACAAGCCTTCAGTTGCCTATCAGACTTACCTCAATTTATCCTACCTACTAACCGATAATCAACAGCTATTTTTTAATTGGCAATGGAAACAGCAAGAGCGAAATGCTAGTAGCAGCATCAATGGCATATTGCCCGTATATACCTACCAAAAAAATACCATTAGCGGTAAATACCAAGGAAATTTTGAAAATGGATTGCAGCTAAAAACAGGAGTAGCAGCCAATCATTATGCTTTTCAGCAACAAAATAATAGTTGGGGTTATGTTATTTACCAAGATATTGGTTGGAAACACCCTTATTTTCAGTGTACTGCTCGGTTGGCCTTTTTTGATGTACCCATTTATGATGAAAAAATAACCGTGTATGAAAACGACGTTTTGTATGCATTTTCAAACACGGCTTACTATGGGAAAGGAATACGTTTTGCATTGAATGCAAGCTGTTTTCCTATTAAAAATTTAGGCATTTACCTGAATGTATCGCACTGGTACTACCTGAATCAGCAACAAATAGGCAGTGGTAATGAAACCATTGTTGGACCCTATAAAACAAGTTTTAAGGTGCTGGTGCAATACAAATGGTAGTTTTATTTCGATAGTTCAAGCATTTTGACAATAGGTTTTACTGCCTTTTCTGCCAATGCTTCATCTACTAATACCTCAGGCGATTCGTTGAGCAAACAATTATATACTTTTTCTAAAGTATTGAGTCGCATATAATTACATTCGTTGCAACAAGTTCCATCCACAGTTGGTGCTGCAATAAATGTTTTTTGAGGACATTGTTGTTGCATTTTATGCAAAATACCACTTTCTGTTGTAACAATAAAATGAGTAGCTTCCGATTTGGTAGCATAATCCAAAATAGCAGCAGTAGATCCTACAAAATCAGAAATTTTTACTACCTCATCTTTACATTCTGGGTGAGTTAATACAGGAGCATCAGGGTATTGTTTTTTCAACTCCAAAATTTTGGCAGCCGAAAATTTTTCGTGCACATGGCAAGCTCCTTTCCATAGTACCATGTTTCTGCCTGTTACTTGATTGATGTAGTTACCCAAATTGTAGTCAGGACCAAAAATAATAGGTGCATCCTTTGGGAAAGTATCTACAATAGCTTTTGCATTGGTAGAAGTAACGACTACATCGGTAAGTGCTTTAACAGCAGCTGTGGTATTTACATACGAAATAACAGTATGGCCTGGATGCTTTTGAATAAAGTCTGCAAAATCTGCTGCTGGACAACTATCTGCCAACGAACAACCTGCTGCTGTATCGGGAACCAATACCTTTTTGTCGGGCGATAATATTTTGGCAGTTTCGCCCATAAAATGTACACCACACATGACAATGATGGAAGCATCTGTTTTGGCCGCCCATTGTGCCAAAGCCAAACTATCGCCTACATAATCGGCTATATCTTGTATAGCAGCATCTTGATAATAGTGCGCCATGATCACAGCATTTTTTTGCTGTTTCAACTGCTCAATTGCTTTACCCCAATCCATATATTTTTTATTTAATTTAAAACATTTAAAAAAGAAAAAAAGAAAGAAGAATAATAGGTTGTTAATAAGTGGATAAATAAATGCTCAAAAACTTGTTTTTTACGTTATTATCAAAATAAAAGCAGTTATCAACGCGTTATTAACATCCTAAAATCCTCATAATTTGATGCTTGAATAAGTTATCAACACATTGTTAATAACTGCAAATGTAAGAAACTTTTTATAGTTAACCATAAAAAATCAGTTAATAAGCATGTTTATTTTTTTATTGAAAATAATGCCAACTTTTTAAGCTATTCTCAAAAACTTGATTACCGAAACATAAAAATGAGAAATACAAACTTATTTTTTAAAACTTATGGGATAGTTATTAACAAAGTTATCCACCAAATGTAATAGCTTATTAACAGGTTTGTAAAATCATTGTAATAACCGAAACGTTTGCATAAAAATATGCTATGTTTTTGCTCAAAAAAAGTCGTTCTTTTATTGCGAATACTAAAAATCACCCTACTTTTGCATTGTGATTTTTTCATAGTATTTGATTTTAAGGTTAGCAAATAGGTAGTCAAGCGTGGCTACCTTTTGTATTTTTTAGCCCCTTATGTTCAGTTGATACCGATTGCCAGGCAAGCATACTACAATGCCTTGAAATTCCAATAAAAGTAGCATAGGCAATAAATCTTCCACTTTTATAGCTACCAATTCTGCTAAATAATCAATGTGTATGTGTTTTTGTTGTTCAATACATGCAACAATTTTTTTGTCTTCATCCGACAAAGTTTGATAAATGCTTGTATGAATCACCGATGATGGAGTAGGAGATGATATAGGTTGATGATCCCAACACATGGCCTGTATTAAATCGTCGGCATTTTCGATTAAGGCAGCTTTATGGTGTTTAATTAGTGCATTACAACCTGCAGAAGCACTGTCGCTTGATCGTCCAGGATATACAAACACATCTTTGTTGTAGGTTCCAGCAATGGAAGCAGTTACCAATGCACCACCTTTAGCCGCACTTTCCATGACAATAACAGCGTCAGCCATGCCAGCAACGATTCTGTTGCGTTGCAAAAAGAAATGCCTTTCGGAAAAATCGTGGTAAAGCTGTTCGGTCATAATACCCCCATTTTGTAGAATATCACCAATGTATTTGTGGTGTTCGCGCGGATAGATACGTTTTAATCCACCTGCTAAAACAGCTATGGTGGGTAAATGAGCATCCAAAGCAGCTTTATGGGCACTGATATCAATGCCGTATGCCAATCCGCTAATAATGACACAATCAGGAAATTTTTTAGCCAAATCGGTTACTAATTGATGGCATTGCTGTTTGCCATATTGCGTAGCATTTCGTGTACCAACAATAGCAATGAATTTTCCTGTATTGGCATTAAAATTTCCCTTGGTATATAGAAGCAAAGGAGCATCGCTACATTCTAAAAGGCGTTGCGGGTAGGCTGTATCGGTAAAAAATAAAGGATGAATATGCTGTTGCTTGCAAATTTCTACTTCTTTTTGGGCAATTTCAAGCGCATGGGAAAACTGTTGATGTAGGTTGGTAGCAACAGCTGGTTGAATGCCTAAAAGTTGGCTCAAATCGTTTTTTGTAAAAGTAAAAAATTGTTGAAGATTCGGTGTTTTGCTAAGAATTTTTTGGGCGTTTCTGAACCCGACACCTTTTAATTGCGTTAAGGCAATTTGATAGATTTTTTCGTTTTCGTTCATACCAGTAAGAAATTAAGAAAATAAGAATTAAGGCGATGATGGTACCCACCATATTGGCACATGCGTCCATGATGTTGGTGGTTCTAAAGGAAGTGAAACCTTGTAAAATTTCTATTGTACTTCCTAAAATAAAACAATATGCAAAAGTAATTAAATACTTGTAATAACGGTATTTTTTAGGCAAATCAATCCACAAAAGAAAGGCCAAAAATGCATAAAAGAAAGCATGTTCGTACTTATCAACGTTGGGTGCATTGGTAATAGAGACAATGGAACTTTCGATGGTAGGATAAATGGGCACGACGTCCACCCAAAACATGTTAAGGATGTCGTCTAAACTAGGCAGTTTAACAAGCGATATGAATAGTAGAAAACTACTAAACAACATGCTTTTATAATATGTTTTTAGCCATTGTTTCATACCATTAAATCGCATATAATCCCATCCGACACAAAAATGCCTTGGTGGGTTAAATAGGTGTGTGTTTCATTTTGCTCCAGCAAACCGCCCTGAAGGTATTTTTTGCATTGTTTTTGAAAATATGGCAAATAGTTGGCGGGTATTTTATCCTGTTCGATACCTTCTTTGGTACGCAACGATGTAAGTATAAGTTCATTGTACTTGTCATCGTTCGATAAATTTTCGGTTTCTACTACAAGTTTTCCAGCTTCAACACCTTCTATGTAGGTATTTAAACAAGCAATGTTCCAGCTTCGCTGTTTGCCGTTGTACGAATGTGCTCCAGCACCAATTCCTAGGTAAGGGATTCCTTTCCAATAGCTACTATTATGTTGCGAACGGTAGTTGGGTAGGGCAAAGTTAGAAATTTCGTAAGCCTCCATGCCTGCTTGCTGGGTATATTGGTGCAAGGTTTCGAAAAAGAGCAAGCTATTTTCTTCGCTTACCGCATGTTTTTGGTGCTGGTACATGGGTGTTCCTTCTTCGTAGGTTAGGTGGTAGGCAGATAGGTGCGTAATGGGTAGCGAAAGGGCTGTTGTTAGGTTGTGTTTCCAACGATTTATGGTTTGATTAGGCAAACCATAAATTAAATCGATGCTGCAATTAGCATAGCCCGCTTGTACGATTTGATGCACTGCATCGATGGCCTGCTGACCCGTATGACGTCTGTTCATGAGCTGTAATTCATCGTCGTTAAACGATTGTACGCCCATGCTGATGCGGTTAATGGGCAAGGTTTTTAGACCAGATAAATAGGCAGCATTGATGTCATCTGGGTTGCACTCAATGGTACATTCGCTCAACTCCGATAGGTCGTATGTTTGTTCGATGCAGGCAAAAAGTTGCTGCAAATGCTGTATAGTGAGTACAGAAGGTGTTCCACCTCCTAAATAAATGGTGCTGATTTTTGGGGTAGGCAAATAATCTTTGCGTAGCTGTAGTTCCCGGCAAATGGCATTGATATAAGCATCACGTTTGTCGAGCAGGGTAGTAGAGAAAAAATCGCAATACGAACACCTGCATTGACAAAACGGAATGTGTATATAAATGCTTCCTGCCATTATTTTAAGGCAAATCCAGTACTTCCAATTAGATTACCATCGGCAAAAATACCAATGTGATACGTACCTTTTACAACCTCTTTGGTACAATTGTAGTAGATGCAAACATCGGTGTTTTCGCCACCGTAAGCAATGTTCTTTTTAGCCGAAAAAGCAATGGAGTTGCCTTCAAATTCAAAGGTGTCATCGGCTTGGGTCATCATGACTTCTCCATTGGGATCGCTAATGCGCAAATAAATGGTTTTTTCGCCCCTTTCAGTGGTAATGTTGCGCAAGATAGTAAAGCAAATTTTGAACTTTTCGATGCGTTTGAGGCGCTTGGTTTCTTTACCTTTATCGTTGAGGGTGACGACCGTAAGGTTGGAGGCTTCTAAAATGGATGCCATGCCGATGATTTTATCCAATTCAGCATTTTTTTCTTCCATTTCTTTGACGGTTTGTGTGGCATTTTCGTACTGTCTGCGCACCTTTACGTTCTCTTGTGTCAACTTTTTGTTAACGGTGTTGAGCGAATCTACTTGTGCCACGTATTGTTTCAAAACTCCTCGTACGGTTCCCAATTCTTTCTGCAATTCTTTGATTCTGCGTGCGTTGGTAGCTTTTACGGTTTTGAGTTCTTGCAACAGCTGTTTTACTTTTTGTTTTTCTTCGTCGATGAGCTTTAGCAAGGAGTCGTTGTTGGTTTCAAAATAAAATTCTTCGTATTGTCTGTTCAACTCTTCGTATTCCTGAATAGATGCTTGTTTTTCAAACTCCATTACCTGCTCAATTTCTCTAATTTCTTTGTTTTTTTCTTGCAGTTGGTTGTAGTTGAACAGCAACAATGTAGCCAATGCAACAATTAGTAAAATAGCAACGGTGAGTGTTATTTTGGTGGTTTTATTCATAAATAGCGCAAATTATAGGTAGCAGTAGTATTAAACTGTGCAAAAATAGGTAATTTTTTACTACTTTTGCGACCAAATTAAATTAAATTATGTTATGGCATTACAATGCGGTATAGTCGGATTGCCCAACGTGGGTAAATCAACCCTTTTCAATTGCTTGTCGAATGCAAAAGCACAAGCTGCAAATTTCCCTTTTTGTACCATTGAACCCAACGTTGGTGTAATTACAGTGCCCGACGAACGACTCAATGAATTGGCAAAACTCATTAACCCACAACGCATCGTTCCTACAACGGTTGAAATTGTGGACATTGCCGGTTTGGTGAAAGGTGCCAGCAAAGGGGAGGGTTTAGGCAATAAATTCTTGGCGAACATCCGCGAAACTGATGCCATTTTGCACGTGTTGCGTTGTTTCGACAACGAAAATGTAACCCACGTGGATGGTTCTGTTGATCCTGTTCGCGACAAAGAAATCATTGACATGGAGTTGCAGCTAAAAGATTTGGAAACCATCGATGCGCGCATCCAAAAAGTTTATAAGCAAGCCAATGCTGGCGACAAAAATGCAAAGGCGCTTTATTCCATCTATGCGATGTACAAAGAAGCCTTGGAGCAAGGAAAATCGGCTCGTACTGTAGAGTTGGACAAAGAGCAACGTAAATTGGTGCGCGATCTTTGCTTGCTTACTGACAAACCTGTTATGTACGTTTGTAACGTGGACGAAGCAAGTGCTGTCAACGGCAATGCCTACGTAGATGCTGTACGTGAAGCAGTAAAAGATGAAAATGCTGAAATTTTAATCGTGGCAGCTGCTACTGAAGCCGATATTGCAGAACTTGAAACCTACGAAGAACGCCAAATGTTCTTGGAAGAAGTTGGTTTGAAAGAATCGGGTGTAGCCCGTCTTATCAAGGCTGCTTACAAGTTGTTGGATTTACAAACTTACATTACAGCAGGTGTTCAAGAAGTACGTGCATGGACCTTCCACAGAGGTTGGAAAGCTCCTCAATGTGCAGGTGTTATTCACACCGACTTTGAAAAAGGCTTTATCCGTGCTGAGGTAATCAAATACGAAGATTTTATTGCTTTAGGTTCTGAAGCTGCTTGCAAAGAAGCCGGCAAAATGAGCGTTGAAGGTAAAGAATATATCGTACAGGATGGTGATATAATGCACTTCCGCTTTAATGTGTAAGAATCAATAAGATTAGTTAATAGTAAAGGGCTGGTTATAGAACCAGCCTTTATTTTTTTTTAATGGTAAAGGTGAAAACCAAGCCACCTGTTTGTTTGTTTGAAACACGAATGCTACCACCATGAAATTGAACAGCGTGTTTAACAATAGCCAAACCAAGTCCAGTTCCGCCTTTGCTGCGTGATCGTCCTTTATCTACTCTATAAAACCTTTCAAAAAGGTGTGAAAGGTGTTTTTCTTCTACGCCAGTGCCATCGTCTTCAAAGCATATTTCACAGCATTTGTGGTTGTTTTTTGTTAGAGAGATGTGAATGTTTTTGCCACCCGAATACGAGATAGCATTTTCTGTAAGGTTTCTAAATATAGATGCTATCAGGGGTGTATTTCCGTGTATGGTTACGGTTTCATCAAAATGTTTATGCAAATGAAACCTTTCTGCCTCTGGCATTATGTTTAGTTCATCGGCTATTTCATCGATGATGGCATTTATATTTACAGGTTCTTTGTTGATAAGCAAGCTACCTTCTTCCATGCGGGTAATCAGCAAAACCTCGTCCAAAAGTTTACGCAGACGGCTATTGTGCATATAACATTTTTCTATCAATTCTTGGCGTTTTTCTTCTGTAAGGGATATGCCCGAAAGCAACGTTTCTAGGCACACTTGTATGGAAGTAACAGGTGTTTTCAGTTCGTGGTTTATGTTGTTGGTAAGTTGCTTTTTGATGATTTTTTTTTCGTCTTTTTGCTTATTGGATATTTCTTTTCCTAGTTTACGAGTTACAAAATAGGCTATTGTGCTTATAAGGATACTCATACAAATGATGATCACAATAAAGGCCCAATCTGCCTTTAGCAGTTTGCGCAAAGAAGCAGAGTAGGGTATAGCAGAACGCACTACATAATGGTTGCCTTTGGTGGCAGAGTAGAAGTATTCGCGCCCGTCGCTGGCAGATAATCTACCTATATGAAAGGCTGCACCTTTTTCAATGGCTTCGGCTATTTCTGGCCGTTGACTGTGGTTATCCAATGCTGCTAAATTAAGCATATTGTCGTATACCACAGTGCCATCCAGTTTAATAATAGAAATGCGTAGTTTATTAAAGGGTTGCGAATGGGTGTTTATGTAATCTTTGTACGATAGTCCGTTTTCTAAAACCCGAAGTAAATTGTTATTGTACAATTGTAATTCGGCATTTAAAAAGTTGGTTTTGTACTCTTTTTCTCTTACGTATTGCGAGCCTACAAAACAGATTACGATGGTCCATATAAAAGCAAGAACCATCATAAACAATTTTTTGTGGTACGAATGTTTAATCTTTGAAACCATAACCAAAACCAGATCGTGTTACTATATAAGAACCATATTCCCCAATTTTAGAGCGTATTCTAGTAATATTTACGTCTATGGTTCGGTCTAAAACCACCACTTCGTTACTCCATACTTTATTTAAAATCTCTTCGCGTGAGCAAATTTTTCCACGATGGGATAGAAGATAGGCCAGTAGTTCAAACTCTTTTCGTGCCATTTTTACCTCTACATTATCCACCAAACATCGTTTAAATTCTAAATCAAGTTTCAAACCATTTACTTGAAGCGTGTTTGGTTTTTCTGTGGGTGTTTTCATTTCTTTGTTTCCAGCAGTTCTACGCAAAACACTCTTTACTCTGGCTATTACATTGCGTACGGTATAAGGTTTCATGATATAGTCGTCCGCACCAATTTCTAGTCCCATAATCATGTCGTCTTCTGTGTCGCGAGCGGTACAAAAGATGATGGGAATATCGGCTGTTTGGAGGTTAGATTTTAGCATTTTAGCCAGCTTTATACCACTTATTTCGCCCATCATAATGTCTAGTAGAATAAGCGAATAATCTGGTAAATGAAGCGTCAAGGCTTGTTCTGCACTAAAAGCAATATCTACGTCGTATCCCTCGTTTTCTAGGTTGATTTTTAGAACCTCACATAGGGTTTCTTCATCGTCTACTATTAGTAATCGTTTTATTGCCATTATGTTTTGTAAAGGTTTGTACAGCAAATGTATAGATAATAAATGAGTTGCAAAATAGCTC
Organism: Candidatus Enterocola sp.; assembly: GCA_045634045.1. GTDB lineage: Bacteria > Bacteroidota > Bacteroidia > Bacteroidales > Paludibacteraceae > Enterocola. Next base: position 51,164 of record JAZQZN010000036.1, read on the forward strand.
CATTAGAATTTAATAAAAATGTAACAATTTTTGTAAACACGGCATTTAATGAAAGCCTAACTTTTTTGAAATATTTATGAAACCTTACGGGCATACTTTTGCAGTGTAAATTTTAAACACAGCAAATTATGAAAACAAAATTTCTTTTAGCAACTATCTTTACTTGTGTGGGTGTTTTTACTTACGCGCAGGATTCCCAAAAGGAAGAAGTAAGCGAGCAAGTAGTGAAAACAGAAGAAGTTAGCCAAGAGTTTGTAAAAAAAGAAGAACCCCAACAGCCAAAAGGAAAAGCAATTGTACAAATTTTTGCCAATTTCAATGCACAGTTTATGGGCGACAACAGTGCTTGCGGATTTGAATTGGACAGAAGTTATATTGGCTACGAGTACAATTTTGGCAAAGGTCTATCTGTAAAAGGCGTATTAGACATTGGAAAATCGTCGGATGTTACCGATTACCATCGCATCGTTTACATTAAAAATGCCATGCTTTCGTGGAAAAAAGGAGGTCTTACCTTAAACGGAGGTCTTATTTCTACTACACAATTCAATTTTCAAGAAAAATTTTGGGGTTATCGTTATGTAATGAAGTCATTTCAAGACGAATACAAATTTGGAAGTAGCGCAGACTTAGGTATTTCGGCTGCTTATAAATTTGCCGATTGGATTGCTGCTGATGCTATTATAGTAAATGGCGAAGGGTATAAAAAAATCCAAAAAGGCACAGGTTTCAACTATGGTTTAGGTGTTACACTTACCCCTGTTAAAGGTTTCCAAATGCGTCTGTATGGAGGTTTAAACCAAAGTGGTGAAGACGGCAAAGAAGACATTGTAAACATGGCAGCGTTTGCAGGTTATAAGAGCGATAAATTTACCATCGGGGCAGAATACAACCACATGCTAAACGCTGGAAACAAAAAATGCAACGACCAATTTGGTTACTCTATTTTCGCTTCGGTAAATCTTCCAAAACAAATTTCACTATACGCAAGATGGGACGATTTGTATTCAAAAGACAACTGGAACATAGCAAAAGACAAACAAGCAGCCATATTGGGAGCAGAATTTAAACTAGGAAAGTATGTGAAACTGGCTCCAAACTTTAGAATGGATATCCCCAAAGCAGCAGGCGAAAATATAGGATATGCTGCTTACCTAAATTGTTACTTTGGTTTTTAATTCAATAAAATTGAAAAAGTATGAAAAAGTTATTCTTATCAATCCTTTCACTATCATTAGCCCTTGGTATGGCATCTTGTAGTGGAAATTCAAACAGCGAAAGTCGTGATGCTCAAGAGCTTGCAGGTGCAGGTGCAACCTTCCCTCTACCTTTCTACAACGTGGTATTTGAAGAGTTTTCGGCGGTAAACGGCGATGTGGTAGCATACGGTGGCATTGGTTCTGGCGGTGGCGTGCGCAATTTACGCGATAAAATTGTAGACTTTGCAGCAAGCGATGCCTATCTTTCAGATAAAGAAATGGCAGAAATTGACCCTGTGGTACACATCCCTACTTGCATGGGAGCAGTAGTAGTTGCCTACAACTTAGATGGGGTTACCGATTTAAAACTTTCTGGCGAAATTATAGCCGACATTTATGCTGGTAAAATAAGAATGTGGAACGACCCCAAAATTACAGCGCTGAATCCAAATGTTACCCTACCTAATGCAGAAATCATCCCTGTATTTCGTTCAGATGGTTCTGGTACCACCTTTGTTTTCACCGATTATTTAAGCAAAGTAAGCCCTGCTTGGAATAGCCAATACGGCGCAGGAAAAGCTGTCAACTTCCCTATTGGACAAGCCGCAAAAGGCAATCCCGGAGTGGCTGGCGTTATCTCTCAAACCAAAAATGCCATCGGTTATGTAGGTTCTGAATATGCGTTTGCGCAACAAATTTCGTACGCTAAAATACAAAACGCACAAGGTGAATTTATTGAACCTACCGCAGCCAGTATTTCGGCCGCAGCATCAGGAAATATTCCTACCGATACCCGTACTTCTATCACCAACTCTGATGCAAAAGGTGCTTACCCTATTTCCACCTTTACATGGATAGTTGTTTACCAAGAACAAAATTATTCCAATCGTAGCAAGGAGCAAGCCATGGCAACATTGGACCTATTACAATACATCCTTTCAGACCAGGCGCAAGCCATCACCAGTGAAGTACACTATGCTCCGCTTCCTGAAAAAGCCAAAGAACTTAGTTTAACCAACATCAAATCAATTACATACAATAAAATATCTCTATTAGAGGGTAAGTAATATATGAACGATAAATTGTATAAAATACTATTGTTCATTACTGCATTGATTATGCCAATAGTGTGCGGGGGCATTGTATTTGCCCTCGTCACTGACGCATACGGTGCATTTGAACATTTTGGTTTTTTAAACTTCCTTACTTCGTCAGAGTGGAGTTACACAGAAGGCCACGAGCAATACGGAGCCCTTCCTTTTATTACAGGCACCTTAATGACCACTTTATTAGCTCTTATCTTTTGTATTCCGTTTTCTTTGCCCGTGGCATTGTTTGTGGGCGAATACTTTAAAGGAACAAAAATAGCGTCGGTATTGAGCACTATTACCGATTTATTGGCGGGTATTCCATCCATTATTTATGGTTTGTGGGGATTTTATACCCTGCGTCCTATCATTATGGCATTGGAAATATCGCCACAAGGTTCTAGTATCCTCACCGCATCTCTTGTTTTGGCCATTATGATTATTCCATACGCTTCTTCGTTAAGTTCCGAATTTATCAAAATGGTACCAAACGACTTAAAAGAAGGGGCTTATAGTTTGGGGGCAACCCGTGCAGAAGTAATCAGAAAAATAGTGTTCCCGGTAGCAGGTTCGGGTATTTTTTCTTCGTATGTTTTAGCAATTGGACGTGCATTGGGAGAAACCATGACGGTGACCATGCTCATTGGTAATACCAATAATATTCCCAGTTCCATTACGTCTACAGGAAATTCAATGGCGTCTATTATTGCCAATCAGTTTGGCGAGGCTGATGGTTTAAGACTTTCGTCCCTAATAGCCATAGGACTTATATTGTTTCTGATTACAGCAGGTATTAATATGATTGGTAAAATAATGATTAAACGTGCCAGAATATCTTGATTATGAATAATTTAAGAACAAAAAATCGTTTGGTTAAAGATAAATTGATGCTATGGAGTGTTTGTATCTTGGCAGCACTCACAGCAGTGCCATTGATTGCCATTTTAGGCGAGGTGCTACTGCGTGGTTACGACCAATTTTCGTGGTCTTTCTTTACAGAACCCACTCCCACTGCCTACAAAGCAATGAAAGCCATCAAAGCGGGCCAACCAATACCCGGAGGCATTGCCAATGGTATTGTGGGTAGTATGATTATGCTAGGCATGGCCGTGGTGGTTGCCGTGCCATTGGGTATTCTTTGCGGAGCATTTTTGGCAGAAAATAGCAAAACTCGCTTTGCCAAATTTGTAAGTTACCTAACAGACCTTCTTCAAGGCACTCCTTCTGTGATTATCGGTATTATCACCTACATTTGGGTAGTAGTGCCCATGAAAGGATATTCTGCCATTGCAGGTAGCGTGGCGCTGTGCATTATGATGCTTCCACTCATTATCCGTTCTACAGAAGAAACCCTAAAAATACTTCCAGCATCACTCAAAGAAGCAGGTTTGGCACTTGGTGGCAATCGTGCTCGCGTTATGCTTAAAGTACAACTTCCAGCAGCCTTTGGAGGTATTTTCACAGGTGTTTTACTTGCCATTTCTAGAGTAATTGGCGAAACAGCACCACTCATGTTCACCGCACTTGGATGTTCGCTGGTACGTTTTGCAATAGACAAACCCATATCTGCTGTGCCGCTGCTTATTTGGGAATTTTTCAACGACCCTATTTTGCAGGATCTTATTTGGGGCGCATCACTATTCCTGTTATTATTTGTACTCTCATTGAATGTTTTATCTAAATACCTTGTAAAAAAATGGAATCAATAATACCTATATTGGAATTTAAAAAGACTTGTATTTCGTATACTCCACAAACCATGGCGGTGAAATATGTGTCTGCCGCCATCCAGAAAAATACCATTACAGCCATTATGGGGCCTTCTGGTTGTGGTAAATCTACCTTGCTTCGTTCTGTTAATTTGATGCACAATTTATACCAAAACATTCGTGTAGATGGCGAAATTTTGCTAAACGGAGAAAACATTCTATCTATGGAGCCTATTGATGTGCGTCGCAAAGTAGGTATGGTATTCCAACGTCCTACACCATTTCCTACTATGAGTATCTACGACAATGTACTCTCTGGTTTTGCACTAAATGGCATAAAACTTTCAAAAGCAGAAAAAGATGCCACGGTAGAACGTTGCCTAAAAAGCGTGGCCCTATGGGACGAAGTGAAAGATGTGCTCAATAAAAAAGGAACTTTCCTATCAGGCGGTCAACAACAACGTCTTTGCATTGCTAGAGCCTTGGCCATGAAACCAGAAATTTTACTTATGGACGAGCCTACTTCTGCTCTAGACCCTATAGCTACCAAACACATAGAAGAACTGATATTGGAGCTGAAAAAAGAGGTGACGATACTCATTGTAACCCACAATATGGGCCAAGCCAAACGTGTGTCTTCCAAATCGATGTTTATGTATCTAGGAGAGCTAGTAGAATACGACGACACCGAAACCATGTTTACCAATCCAAAAGACGAACGCACCAAAGCCTATTTAACGGGAAAAATGGGGTAGTTTTGTATGCAGCAAAAAAAGGCAAGTTCTAAGATGTGAACCTGCCTTTCTTTTTTGGGGTATATTATATATTAAAAATAGACAATCTCTTCTTGGCGTACGGCCGAAAGAATGTTATTGGCCAAGCGGCTTGCCCCAATTCTAAAGTCTGTGGTATTTACCCAATCTTCGCCTAGAACGCCTTTTACTAACGTTAGGCACAAAAGTGCATCTTGGGTAGTAACAATTCCACCAGCGGCTTTAAAACCTACTTTAACGCCCGTTTTCTCGTTAAAATCGTGGATGGCTTGGCACATTACGTACGCGTTGTACAAAGAAGCTGCTGCGTCCTTGCCTGTAGAGGTCTTGATATAATCAGCACCAGCCTCCATGGCTAAAATACTGGCCTTGTACAAATCCAATGGAGTAGGGTATAGGCCTGCTTCCAAAATCACTTTCAATTTTGCACCGCGGCATGTTGCTTTGATTTCTTGGATTTCTTCAAAAACTTCCTCGTAATTACCTTGCAAAAATTTCCCTACCGAAAGTACCATATCAATTTCGTTGGCTCCAGCCAAAAGCGAAAGCCCCGTTTCGGCTACCTTGGTTTCTATAAAAGTTTGAGCCGATGGGAATCCAATAACAGTGGTAATATTAATGTCTTCGGTCAATGTATTTTTTACAAATTCTACGCACGTTGGATAAACGCAAATAGCTGCTGGTTTTCCCATTTCTGGAAACTCCTCGTCAAGGGCATTTATTTTTTCTACCAGCGTTACTATTTTTTCTTCGTTATCGGTGGTGTTTAGTGAGGTAATTTCTATGTGGTTAAAGAGTTCCTTGATGTTGCCTGGGCGGTCTGTATTTTCGTACAAGGTGTCAATCAAGTTTTTTACGTTCTCTTTCACTTGGGTTTCATTCAAGTTAAAAGAGTATCCATTAAAAAGGTCATTAAAGTTTCTCATATTATTCTTTGTTTTTTGAATCGATGCAAATGGTAACAGGTCCGTCATTTAAAAGCGACACTTTCATATCTGCTCGAAAAATACCTTTTTTTATTTCTTTGTTCAAGTTATTTTTTAGTTTGTTGCAAAAATCATGGTACAGCGGTTCGGCAATTTCACCCTTGGCGGCTTTGATGTACGAGGGTCGATTTCCTTTTTTGGTAAGTGCGTGCAATGTAAATTGACTAATGCATAAAATGTCTCCATCAATTTCAACAATGGATTTATTCATCACTCCCGCTTCGTCATCGAAAATTCGTAGCGATGTAATTTTATTTGCCATCCACGTTAAATCTTCGTCGGTATCTTCATTTTCGAAGCCAACCAAGATCATCATTCCTTTTTCAATCTCGCCAACTACTTTTTTCTCCACTTCTACTTTGGCAAAAGTAACACGTTGTATAACTACCCTCATTTTTTATGTTTTTATGGTGTTTTTTTCGAATATCTGTAAGGTTTTCGATTAAATTTTTGATTCTAAGCCACTTTAATTTCTGTGAAAATAATCGTAAACAATTGATGCTCTGTGTTTTCCGATGCAATTTTCGAGATTTTCCAATGTAGCTTCTTTGATGCGTTTTAAGCTCTTAAATGTTAAAAATAGTTTATTTTTGGTTTCCTTACCAATTCCTTTGATTTCGTCCAATTCAGATGCTGTTTGTTTCTTACTTCTTTTGTCTCGGTGAAACTCTATGGCAAAACGATGGACCTCTTCTTGAATCTGCGCCAAAAATTTGAAGCAAGCATCGGTTGGTTTTAGTCCGATGGTTTTGGGAGGAAATCCAAACAGTAATTCGCGCGTTTGGTGTTGATCGTTTTTGGCTAGGCCAGCAATAGGGATGGTTAGGTGCAGCTCATCTTCTATTACTTGCCTCATCGATTCCATTTGTCCTATCCCTCCATCTGCAATGATTAAATCGGGTAGGGGAGTCTGTTCCTCTATCATGCGTTTGTAGCGGCGGTACACCACCTCGCGCATGGATGCGTAGTCATCTGGACCTTGTACGGTTTTGATAGTATATTTTCGGTAATCTTTTTTGGAGGGCTTTGCTTTCTTAAATACTACACAGGCTGCAACTGCACTATCGCCTGAAATGTTGGAGTTGTCAAAACACTCGATGTGTAGGGGCATTTTCTCCAATTTAAGAACATCTTTTAGTGTTCCCAAAAGCTGTGTTTGTCGTTGTTCTGGATTGAGTTTTTCACCTTGCTTGTATTTGTCAACCTTGTATTGTTTTACATTTTGTGCTGATAAATCCAGCAATTTTTTCTTGTCGCCCCGTTGAGGAATGGTCATTGAGATACCGTCCAATTCAATGGCAGGTATAAAAGGAACCAACACTTGCTTGGCAGTGCTGTTTAATCGTTGTCGTAGTTCTAAAATACCCATTGCCAATAAATCTTCCGCTGGCTCGTCCAGTTGCTTGTTGTATTCGATGGTAAGCCCTTTTACTATGGCACCACCGGCAATGTGTAGCATGTTGATGTAAACCGCATTTCCGTCTTCTTCGTAGCCAACAACATCCAGGTTCTCGTCCGTGGCAGTGGTGATTACTGTTTTGCTTCTGTACGCCATTAGTGCGTCGTATTTTTGTTTTACCAAGGCGGCTTCTTCAAAACGGTATTCGGCGGCAAGCTGCTTCATTTCTTGCTGCAGCATACTCGTTATAACAGAACTATTCCCTTTGGCAATTTCCCTGATTTCACCGATCATTTTTTGGTAGTCTTCTTTGCTTTGTTTTCCCTCGCAAGGACCCATGCAATTTTTGATGTGGTATTCCAAACAAAGCTTGTACTTTCCTTGGTTAATTTTGTCGGTAAAAAGGGGCATTTTGCAGGTTCTTATGGGATAAACGCTGCGTATTAAATCCAACAACGTATCAAGAACCCAAACAGAGCTGTAGGGACCAAAATACTCAGCTCCACGAACAATTTGTCGTGTTTTAAAAATGCGTGGAAATTCTTCTTTGGTAATACACAACCACGGGTATGTTTTGCCATCTTTGAGCAAGATGTTGTAGTGCGGTTGGTATTGTTTAATGAGGTTGTTTTCCAATAGTAGTGCATCGGTTTCGTTTTCTACGACGATGTATTTTAAGTCGTAGATGTGTTTAACCAATGCTGTTACTTTGGGGCTCTGTCCCGTTTTTGTAAAGTAGGAAGATACCCTTCTTTTAAGGTTCTTTGCCTTGCCCACATAAATGATTTTTCCTTCTTTGTTGAAGTATTGATACACGCCCGGAGTTTGAGGTAGGGCGGCTACAATTTGCTTTATGTGGTCGGTGTAGGGCATCCTATACAATCGTTATTCAAAATGAAACAAAGCGGTTGTTTCGATTGATGGATCGATGAGTTTTCTACCTTCCAAGAAATCAATTTCGCCAATAAAGTTGATGTAAATCTTTTTTACGCCAATTTTACGAAGCATGTTGCAGGCTGCTTGAATGGTGCCGCCTGTTGCCAAAATATCGTCGTGTAGCAAAACCACATCGTCCTCGGTTACGCTATCTTTTAGCATTTCGATGGTGTCCTCGCCGTATTCTTTTTGGTAGGTTTCTTGAATGGTTTCTGGAGGTAATTTTCCTTTTTTACGAATGGGTGCCATGCCTGCTTTGATATCGGCAGCTAGGATAGAACTAAAGAAGTAACCACGCGATTCAACGGCTACAATTTTGGTGATTCCCTTGTCTTGGTACAACGATTTTAGTTCGTTACGAACGCAATCTACAAATTCAACGTTTTGCAAAGGTTGAACCAAATCGATAAAACCGATTCCTTTTTTAGGAAAGTCTTGTACGGTGCGAATAATTTTTTGTGCTTCTTGTAAGGTCATATAATTATGTTGTTTGTTACTTGTTGCTTGTTGGTTGTTGGTTGTTCCACGTGGAACATTTGGTGTTGTTTACTGGTATTGTTGTGTTGTGCTCCGCGTTGCTACGCACCCATTTTTCGCGACTCGGCATAACCAATGCAAGCATTGTTTCTACGCTCACTGCTCAAAATGTTCCACGTGGAACAAAGAACTTCTAGTTGTCTTCGACCCTTTTTTTATTGGTCAACAACACATCGACAATGCTTCGACAGGCTCAGCAACCGGCTCAGGGACCGATTCGAATTACCTTCCCATCATCACCAGCAGAATATTCACATCGCTGGGTGAAACACCAGGAATGCGGCTTGCTTGTGCGATGGTTTCAGGATCAGTTTTAATGAGTTTTTGGCGCGCTTCAGTCGATATGGCTGTGATCGAAGCATAGTCAAATTTACCTTTGATTTTAATATGCTCTAGGCGGTGTAATTTCTCGGCAATTTGCTTTTCGCGATCAATGTAGCCGGCATATTTAAAGGTAATTTCCACCTCTTCCATAATTTCTTCTTTGCGGTTGGGTAGGGCATCAATGGCATTTTGCAACACAGGAACGCGTTCGGCCAAGAAAGCCAAATCAACACCGGGACGAAGCAATAGGTCATTGAGTCTGTGACGGTGTTTTATTTCGGTGCTACCCAATGCGCGCAAGCCTTCGTTTACTTGTTCTGGGGTAGCTGATTCGGCGCGCAATAGTGTGCTTAATTCTTCGCAGTATTGTAGCTTTTCTTGAAGCAGATTCCAACGTCTGTTGTCTGCCAAACCGATGTTTCTGGATTTGGGAGTTAGGCGTTGGTCAGCGTCATCTTGGCGCAACAGGATGCGGTATTCGGCACGTGAAGTAAACATACGATAGGGTTCATCCACGCCTTTGGTTACTAGGTCATCAATCAAAACACCAATGTATGCTTCATCTCTACCCAGGCTGAAACGATCTGTTCCTTGGGTTGCCAAATGAGCGTTGATACCTGCAATTAAGCCTTGACCACCGGCTTCTTCGTAGCCTGTAGTACCGTTAATTTGACCTGCAAAGAATAGGTTTTTCACCAATTTAGTTTCTAGGCTGTGCAGCAATTGTGTGGGGTCGAAAAAGTCGTATTCGATGGCGTATCCAGGTCGGAAAATATGAATGTTTTTGAATGCAGGAATCTCTTGCAAGGCATTCAGTTGTACTTCCAATGGTAGTGATGAAGAGAAACCATTTAGGTAATACTCGGTGCTGTTTTCACCCTCTGGTTCCAAGAAAAGTGGGTGCGAATCTTTGTCAGCAAAGGTTACAATTTTGGTTTCGATACTGGGGCAATAGCGAGGTCCAATGCTCTTGATTTGCCCGTTGTACAAGGGAGAATCTTTCAATCCACTACGCAAAACATCGTGCACTGCTTGGTTGGTGTTTAAGGTATAGCAAGGTAGCTGTTTTAGGGGGCGCAATGGCTCGTCCAGGTACGAAAATTTATGGAAGTCAAATTCGCCTGGTTGCTCGGTGAGATGGGCAAAATCTACACTTCTGATGTCGATTCTGACGGGGGTGCCAGTTTTCATGCGATCGGTGGTAAAACCAATCTCTTTGAGTTGTTCCGTAATGCCGTAGCTGGCAGGTTCTGAGCAGCGGCCTCCCGCTAGTTGGGTTTTGCCAATGTGCATCAATCCATTCAGGAAAGTACCATTGGTCAATACCACACTTTTTGCGATGAAATCGACATTTAATGCAGTTTTTACACCGTAAACAGTATTGTTTTTAATCAGCAATCCAACGGCGGTGTCTTGCCAAATGTATAGGTTGGGAGTTTGCTCCAGAACCTCTCTCCAGTTTTGGATAAACTTCATGCGGTCGCATTGAGAACGTGGGCTCCACATGGCAGGTCCTTTAGAACGATTGAGCATTCTAAACTGCAAGGAGCTGCGGTCGGTTACCAATCCAGTATATCCACCCAATGCATCTATTTCACGCACAATTTGCCCTTTGGCAATACCACCAATAGCGGGGTTACAGCTCATTTGGGCAATCTTATTCATATCCATGGTAATGAGCAGGGTTTTTGAACCCATATTGGCTGCTGCAGCGGCTGCCTCGCAACCTGCATGTCCTGCTCCAACTACTATAACGTCGTACTGAAATGTCATTTTTTTAGGGGTTTTTCTAACGATGAAATGGCTTTGTTTTCTTCCTCACGCATTTTTGCTTCTTCGGCTGGTTCTTTGTCTTTTAATCCACAAAGGTGCAAAATTCCGTGTATGATTACGCGCTCTAATTCTTCGTAAAAATCAACACCAAATTGTTCGGCATTGCTTTTTACGGTGTCTAACGATATAAAAATGTCGCCCGATATGCGATCTCCTTCTGTATAGTCGAACGTAATTACGTCGGTAAAATAATCGTGTTGCAAGTACTGTTTGTTTACCTCTAAAATGTAGGGGTCTGAACAGAAAATATAGGCGATTTCACCGATGGTTTTACCATACGATGCAGCCACTTTTTTTACCCATGCAGATGTACGTCTTGTACAGATGTTAGGTTTTTTAATGTCTTCAGAATGATAGCTTATCATGTTGTCTTAGTTAGGCAAAAAACAGGTACGCAATAAATATGGCAGCAATAACACCGCCTAAGTCGGCAATTAAACCAGCACCCACAGCGTAGCGCGTTTTCTTAATACCAACCGATCCAAAATACAAGGCAATGATGTAGAAAGTGGTATCGGCTGCACCTTGGAATAGGCACGAAAGGCGTCCTATAAACGAATCAACGCCGTATGTTTTCATGGCTTCCACCATCATTGCTTTGGCACCACTACCGCTCAATGGTTTCATAAAGGCAGTAGGTAGTGCTCCTACAAAGTCGGTTTGGTCGGTAATGAGCCCTACGCATTTTTCGATACCAAGGATCAATAAATCCATTGCCCCTGAGGCGCGAAATACGGCGATTCCTACCAACATTGCTACCATGTAGGGAATAATCTTCACGCAAGTGCTAAAACCTTCTTTAGCGCCATCTATAAAAGCTTCAAAAATGTTTATCTTTTTGTAGATTGCTCCACCAATAAAAGCAATGATAATGGTAAATAGCAAAATATTGCTAAATAGGTTGGAAAATACCAGCATTTCGTCGCGTGAGAGCGTAGAAACGTACCAGGCTAATGCGCCAATGGCTGCTGTAATGCCCCCAATCCAACCCAAGAAAGTAAAGTTCCAAAGCGGTAGTTTTTGTTTAATACCCACGTACAAAATGGCAATGAGTGTAGAGCAATAGGTAGCCATAAGTAGGGGGATAAAGATGTCAGTGGGGTTAGCTGCGCCCAAAATAGAGCGTTGCGCCATAATAGCAATAGGAATAAGGGTGAGACCCGATGTGTTGAGTGCAAGGAACATGATTTGAGCGTTCGATGCCGTGTCTTTGTTCGGGTTCAATTCTTGTAAACTTTGCATGGCTTTAAGACCAAGTGGAGTAGCGGCATTGTCTAATCCCAACATATTGGCCGAAAAATTCATCAACAGCTGCCCATTTACAGGGTGGTTCTTAGGAATTTCAGGGAATAACTTAGAAAAGAATGGTCCTATAATGCGTGAGAGGAAGCGCACACATCCTGCTTTTTCGCCAATGTTCATCAATCCCAACCACAAGGTCATAACGCCAACCAAAGGCAAGGCGATATCCATCACAGCAAAGATAGACATATCAAAGGTGCTTTGCACCATGCGCGAAAAAACATTAACATCTTGGAATACAATTAGTTGTATCAATCCAACTACAAATGCAATCAAGAAGAATCCCGCCCAAATATAGTTTAATACCATAGTCAAAAATCATGCTAACTTACAAAATTAACCAATTTCTTTCAATGTACAATTGATTTGATTCTTTTTCTTTTGAAACAGAGGTTTTTGCACAAAAAAAGAGCGACTAACCAGTCGCTCTTTTGGGTTTATCAAGATAAAAATTATTTACCTTCAAAGAATTTGTTGAATTCGTCGAACGAAACAGTTTTGTTTTCGATGCTGATTTTTTCTTTGATGATAGCGATTACTTTGTTTTCGCCAGCACGTTCAGCAGCGTTGCGAGCACCGTTTTTGTCTTTCAACATTTCTTCAACGTAGTTAGCCAAGATGTCTTCTGGAACATTTAGCATACCGTATTGAGCAAATTGTGCTTTAGCAGAACGTTTAGCAACAGCTTCGATGTCTTCTTTTTCAATTTTCACATCGTTTTCTTTTGCCAAGCCGTCTTTTACCATTTGCCATTTCAAATCCTCAATCATTTTAGGATATTCAGCAGCAATTTCTTCGTCGGTCATTTTTTCGTTGTTCAATTTCAACCAACGTTTAAGAGTTGCGTCAGCAAATTGTACGTCTTTAAGTTGTTCCAAAGCGTATTCGCGAAGGTCAATTACAAATTTAATGTCGCTGTCTGCAACAAATTGTTCTTGCAAACCTTCTTTAATTTTAGCGTAGAATTCTTCTTCTGTTTTTACGGTGTCTTTGCCAAACGACGCATCAAAGAACTCTTGGTTCATTTCAGCTTCAGCGTAACGAGTAATTTCTTTTACAGTAAATTGGCAATCAGCAGTAAATTCTTTAGCTTCTTCTACTTTAATTTGCAAAAGCGATGCAATTTCGTTTTCGTTGCCGTATGCTTTAGCAGGATTAAATACGAACGATGCTTCTTTAGCTACACCCAAAACTTTAGCTTGCTCGTCGCTATCTTTCATGTAGTTAGGGCTAAGCATTGCGTTTTCAACTTTAATGCCACCTTCTTTTACTGTGCCGTCAGCGTTAAGTTCTACCAATTCGCCTTTGATAACGTCTTTTGCTTCTACGCTGTCAGCTTGTACGTATTTACCGTAGCGACCACGATATGCAGCAACTTGTTTGTCGATCAAAGTTTGGTCAACGTCGATGGTATAGTAAGGAACTTTGGTTTTGTTGGTCCATTCTACTTTTACTTCAGGAGCCAAAGCAAGGTCGAATGAGAAAGTGAAGTCTTCACCTTCGTTAAGTGATGGAGCTGCGAAATCTTCGGTAGGAAGAGGCTCGCCCAAAATATTTAGGTTGTTGTCTTTGATGTAGTTGTAAAGTGCTTCAGAAACCAATTTGTTTACTTCTTCTGCCAAAAGACCTTTACCATACATTTTTTTCACCAATCCTGCAGGAACGCATCCTTTGCGGAAGCCTGGCATGTTGGCTTTTTTGCAAAAATCTTTAATCGCTTTTTGTACTTTTTCGGCATAGTCAGCATTGCCAACGGTTACCAACAAGGTAGCATTTACCGCGTCGATGTTGTTTTGAGTTACATTCATACGTTTGAAAAACTAATTATAAATAAAATAAACCGCTGCCCATTAAGCAACGGTTTGTTTAAACAAGTGCGGCTGAAGGGACTCGAACCCCCACGCCTCTCGGCACCAGATCCTAAGTCTGGCGCGGCTACCAATTACGCCACAGCCGCAGAAATGGTTTGCAAAGATAAGGCTATTTATTGTATTACCAAAAAAAATGTTAGTTTTTTTTACTTATTAGCAATAAAATGGTAGAAAGGTGGGGTTTATTGCCGTAGGAGGAGAGGGCAGATTTTCTTGTTTGCTCCTCTTTTTCGCCCCAGTTGGCACTACCGATGGCAGTAATGTGTGCGGTTAGCTCGTTCCAATCTTTCCCTACTAAGCAGGTGTGGTGCAAAGTAGTGCCTGCTAGCATTTCTTCGTTCGCGATGCAAAATCCACCTAATTGCAAGGAGTTGATCAACTTTAATTTAAACCCTGTAGCCTGAAAGGTAATCATGAGGTTGGCTTTGGCATGCTGGATAAGCTGGTTGAGCTGTTGGTCGCTTACCTGATCAAATAGCTGCACGTTTTGGGTACACACATGCGATGCAAATGCATTCGCATTTTTGCCTGCAATGTATAAGGGTAGGTAGTCGTTTTTCCAATTTTTTAGCAGGTACATGACTACTTTTTGGTTTTCCGCTACCGATAAGTTGCCGTGATACAGCAGGTAGGGTTGATCCGAATACCCACTTGTTCGCTCTTGCTCAACATGGAAGCAGGGCATATGGTAGCATGGAATCGCAGGAAATTTTTGTTGCAAATAGTTTTGATCTGCCAACGACACGGCAAATATACCTTGTGCGTGCTGCAACACACGTTCAAAACGTTTTAGTCGATACGCCTCGATGCTAAAAAACAGCTTGTTTTTCCAATTCACTTCGTTTTTAGCCAGCTGGCGATAGTAATCGTGTTCGATGTTGTGCATGCGTACCCATTTTACCCTGTTTTTTAGGGTAGGGTGATCCAGCAAATAGCAGCAATGCAATCCGTCAAATAGAATAGGATGGTTGTCCTGACACAAGTTTTTGAGCAATTTCGGATGGCGACGCGACTTTACAATATACGGTAATGTAGAGAGCTGATTTTTCATCCCAATCAGGCGTGGGTAGAGGTATACCTTTTCACATATACTATGGAGTAGCGATGCATCCTCTCTGCCATCGTAGTAGAAGCAATGCAAAATAATTTTTATCCCAGCCTGATGCAAAGACTGCAGCCTGTAAAACACATCAATCACCCCTCCGTAGTTAGCGGGGGTCGGATTTTGAAAAACAACGATGTGTAAGGTATTGTTCATAGTACGGATTGTATAATTTTTTCAAATGCTATGGCTTGCTCTTGGCGCGAAAATAGCACTTTTTCTGCTTGGATGACTGCCTGCTGGGTATAGCCTTGCTGCTTCCATTGTTGGTACTTCTCCAGCAAAAATGCTTTTACCTCTTCTACGTTGGTAGCTGCTAACCCTGCGTTGGTTTGTTTTATGGTAGCAGCCAGACAAGCCTCGTCGCTGCGTACGCACAAAACAGGCTTTTCAACGCCCAATGCTTCAAAAAATTTGGTGGTCATGATGCCTTTAGGACCCTTCTCTGTAGTTTGGTTCGACAAAACCAGTACCACCGAACTTTGCAGTAGCAGCTGAGGAATTTCTTCTGCAGGAACAAGCTCATGGTAGGTTGTTAAGGTCGATACCGCAGGGTATGGATCAATCATGCGCATCAATCGTTGTTGCGATGCATGGTCGGTGTACCAGTGTAGTTGTACGTCGCTTGCCGCAATTTTTTGCTCATTCAGCAATGCCTGCAATGCCGCTAACAGCAAGGTGGGGTCTTGGATGTTTTCATCCACCAACCTGCCCGTGTAGGTAATCGTAAATTTTTCCGATGAAATGGGCTGAAATGCAAATTTATTGGCATCGTATCCATTGTAGATGAGGTGCACTTGGCCATTCCACCTTTTTAAATAGTCTCGATGCCAGGGCGATACGCTTACAACGGCATTGGCTTGCTTTATTACCTTGTTGCGCTGCTTCATTTTGATATTAGCAAACCATTTGCCCAACCAAGGCGCCTTGGGATGTCGATTTTTAAAGTAGCTATCGCCAAATTGTTCGGTGATATCGCGCAAATCGGCAAGTAAAGTCAGCTGCAACTCTTTGGCAAGTTTTAGGGCTGCAGGCAGCGGAAAAGTTTCGTAGGTACTGCACAAGATGGCATCAAAAGTTTTGCCTTGTAGGTGTGGCTTAATTTGTCGATAAAACCACTTGTTTTTGTAATCGAACAGCACTTCACCCACCAAGTTTTTCAATCGAATAACGGTCGATGCCGATGCATAAACAAAGTTGTGTATGGAGGCATTCCCTGTGGGTAGGTTGCAGTTGCTTTGAGGTTGCTCTATGGCAAATGCGGTAATGTCATACCCTTTGGCACTTAATTCATTCATTAAGTAGCTCATGCGTGGCGCAAATGATGGTGGCAACGCATCGGTGATGATCAAAATCCGCTTTTTCATTGCATTAAATGGGTGCTTCACTATCGCCTATCAACTTTTCTATTTGATCGAAGATGGTAAATAATTCGTCCACGGTGGCAGCGCGCAGCATGGCGATGCGTGTTTCTTTGAAGTGCGAAATGCCCTTAAATACAGGGGTAGCAGCCAAATGACGACGTATGTGCAGCACACCACGACGTTCGTCCAACCATTCTACGCTTCTGAGTACTTGCTCCTTGATGATTTCCATTTTCTCTTGGAAAGTCATGGGTGGCATCAGCTCGCCTGTTTGCAGGTAGTGCTTCATTTCTTTAAAAATCCAAGGTTGCCCAATGGATGCCCTGCCCACCATAACAGCATCTACCCCGTAGCGGTCAAAACATTCTTTGGCACGTTCTGGTGTGGTAACGTCGCCGTTGCCAATAATCGGAATGTGCATGCGAGGGTTGTTTTTAACCGCTCCAATCAGCGTCCAGTCGGCATCGCCTTTGTACATCTGGGCGCGGGTGCGGCCGTGTATGCTGAGTGCTGCAATGCCTTCGTCTTGCAGGCTTTCTGCCAAATCGACAATAATTTTACTGCTATCGTCCCAGCCCAAACGGGTTTTTACGGTAACCGGTGTTTTTACCGCATTTTTCACCGCTTTGGTAATGGCCAACATGCGAGGAATATCGCGCAAAAGCCCAGCACCAGCCCCTTTGCCAGCTACCTTTTTTACCGGGCAGCCAAAGTTGATATCAATGATGTCGGGGTGGGCACTTTCGGCAATTTGAGCCGCCTCTGCCATGGCCACAGGGTCTTTTCCGTATAGCTGAATAGCCACCGGTCTTTCTTCGTCGCTAATGGTTAGTTTTTGTTCGGTACGCGATACGCTACGAATCAGGGCATCGGCCGAAATAAACTCGGTATATACCATATCTGCCCCGTAACGCTTGCACAACATCCTAAAATTAGGGTTGGTAACGTCTTCCATGGGCGCCAAAAACAGCGGATGCTCCGAAAAATTCAGGTGTGCTATTTGCATAGGTTGTGGTTAGTTTGAGTTTGTAAAGGTAATGAAATTTATTGAATGTAGCGAGAGGCTGCTTTACCAATTTACTACTTTATCTACTATCTGCTTTTGCTCACTAGCAGTTCTTCGTAAGTATATGCGAGTTGTTTCTATACTTTCATGTCCCATTAAATCTGCCAATAAAGCTATATCATTAAATCTATCAAGAAAGTTCTTTGCGAAGCGGTGTCTGAACGAGTGAGGATAAATCATTCTAGGATTTAGCCCGTATTTTGATGCATAATGTTTGAGTTGTGTTGCAATCCCACGCGATGTAATTTGTTTCCCAAATCTATTTAGGAAAAGATACCCTGTTGTTATTTCTTTTTCTTTTAGCCATTTTAATGCTTCATTACGTAACTTTTTAGGAATATACAGGCGTCGGATTTTACCTCCCTTTGTGTATAAATCTAGAAATCCCAGTTGGACATGTTCAACTTTAATCTGTAATAATTCACTAACTCGCGCACCTGTGGCTGTTAAGAACCAAACAATAAAATACCACTCTGTATGTTTATCTCGTTTTAAGCATTCTTTGAGAAATTTATAATCCGCATCACTGATAACATTCTCTAGGAAGTTTTTTTGTTGTACCTTGATAAACTTAAGTTTCAATTTTTCTTTCTTGGTAAATTCAAGGTATTTATTGATGGCTTGCAGCCTCAAATTAACTGTTTGAGGCTTGAAATGTTCAACAAGGAATCCTTTGTAAGCCAGTAAATTCTCTTTGTTAAACTCGCCATAATTTACAGCAAAATGGTTTGTCGTCCATAGATACGATGCAATGGTATTCTTTGCTAAGTCTGACTTTGCCAAGAAGTTTTCGAATTTCTTAATTTCCATAATTTCTTTGTAAGTGAGTATGGTAATAAGATAGTGTACATAAGTCACATTATGAGAATGTACCCTTTGAAATACCGGAAAGTTGGTGTTGGACTACACTGGGAGAACTGTGCGCAATAAAAGGAGGAAAGAGACTGCCAAAAGGTAAAAGTTTCGCTGATATAATTACTCCTCATATTTATATCAGAGTTACTGATATGAAGGATCATACAGTGTTACTCTCATCGTTGAAATACATTGACGAAGATGTATTTGCAGAGATTAAGAATTATACAATATCTAGTAATGACCTATATTTGACCATTGCTGGAACTATTGGGGATGTGGGTCTTGTCCCTGCAGAATTAGATGGGGCAAATCTTACAGAGAATGCTGCAAAGTTGACAGACATCAAGTGCTCAAAGCAGTATTTAATGTATGTACTTATGTCTTCAATTGCACAAGATCATTTCTGTTCCCGATTTCATCAAGTTGCGCAACCGAAATTGTCACTCGAGACGGCAAGTTCAACGCTAATCCCATTACCTCCATACAGAGAACAACTCCGAATTGCAGAAGAGCTAGATAGATGGCTTGGTGTTGTGGTAAGTGTTGAGGATGATCTATCTGAACTAACTAATTATGTTAGAAAGATCAAATCCAAGATTCTCGACCTTGCAATATCTGGCAAATTGGTTCCACAAGATCCTAATGATGAGCCTGCTATTGAACTTTTGAGGAGGATAAATCCCGCCTTCCAGCCTTGTGATAACTCCCATTATGAGAACTTGCCTGTTGGGTGGACTGTATGTAGGCTTGAAGATGTTTGTAAGATTTATGATAATCAACGTCTACCTATCAATTCCACAGAACGGCAGGAAAGAAAAAAGAATGCTAGAAATCTATACCCGTATTATGGTGCAACAGGACAAGTTGATTTGATAGATGAATATAAATTGGACGGAACTTATATTCTGCTTGGCGAGGATGGAGCACCATTCTTAGATAAGTTTGCAAACAAAGCGTATATAGTAACAGGTATGTTCTGGGTAAATAATCATGCTCATATTTTAAAGCCAGAATGCGATATTAACTTTTTAACCCATTACTTGAATAGTTACGATTATTCTGAATGTGTAAATGGCTCAACTCGTCTGAAATTAACGCAGGCAGATATGAAAAGTATGACTATCTGTTTGCCTCCTTTGCCAGAACAATATCGAATCTCAACTAGCATAAAGGGTTTATTTGAGAATTTAGATACAATATCAGCCGAACTATAATTCGGCTGTTATTGTGTTAAGTTGAGCGAATATGGATTTTATTTTAGAAACGATCTTCTCTTGCTCATTTTTTGGTGGTATGGGAATATGTATTTCCTCTATAATATTTTTACCAACTCTCTGCTGACCAACTACACCATTAAATGTGCCAATACATTTGCTTATAAAGTATTCAGACTTAAAAAAGAATAATGCGTATTCAGGTAAAACTGCAGTTGATCTAAACACGTGCAGTTCTGTTGTTCCTGCCCCAATGCCATTTGGTAGATCTCTCAGTACAATTGATTTCCTATTTTCAAGACAAGGAGATATTTTGGCAACAGCTACATCACCATTTGCAAAATGAGTAAAGCCAGTTTTGATCGTTCCCCAAGTTCGTTCTTCATATGAGAATGTGTTAGAATATCCTTCATCTATGAGAGTCATTGGAATAAAGCCTGCAACAACTTCATCCGCAGCTTTATTTCTTGGATTGATAATAAACACATCTTTAACCCTGGCCAAGCACCAATTTTCTGGCAAGTTCTCATAATGGGAGTTATACAACTATAAGTACAATGAAATGTATCACAACTGATGATATTTTATTACCTTTGTAAACTAAATGAATTGATAGATGGTAAAATATACTAAACCTGCATTAAAATTTGATGAACAAATAACTTTGCTCAAAAGTCGAGGATTGGTTATTGAAGACGAGGAAAGAGCCATTAGACATCTTTCTAATGTTAGTTATTATAGAATGAGCGCATATATGCTTCCATTCAAAAAGATGGATGACGATGGTAATGTATTAGACCAATTTAAAGAGGGTACAACTTGGGATAATGTTTACGATTTATACAAATTCGACCGAAAGTTGAGGCTTCTTATATTTGATGCTATCGAACGTATTGAGATTGCTTTAAGAACGCAGGTAATTCATCAACTAAGCCATAAATATGGATCGCATTGGCAGACTAAGAAAAATATCTTTAAGCCAACATATACAGACCCTCGTACAGGAAAACAAGTCAATGTATACAATGTCATTAAAAAGCATATTAATCTTGAACTGCAAAAAAATGACACAATATTTATACAACACTACAAAGCAAAATATGACTTGCCCAAAAGTCCACCTAGTTGGATGAGTGTAGAATTATTATATTTCAGCGAGCTATCAAAAATATGTCAAGGTTTATCGAAGCGTGCAGACCGCACAGAGTTGGCAAAGGCTTTTGGGATTATGGACGAGAAGATATTTTGTTCTTGGTTGCACACATTGAACTACATCCGCAATATTTGTGCCCATCACGCACGTTTGTGGAATATAAAAGTAGATGTGGTACCTAAAAAACATTACAATAAAACAGCCAAAATTTGGTTAACAAATGACGAGGTAGATAAAGTTCAGAGTTCTAGACTATTTTACACTTTGTGTATTATATTGTATCTACTTCAAACCGTTAATCCTCGTACAAAATTTAAACAGCATTTCTATAATCTCATAGACAAATATCCGATTGTAGAAACTGGATATATGGGATTTCCTGAAGGATGGAAAGAAATGCTTTTATGGAAGAAATAGTAAAAATATTTGGATATCCTTCAAAAAAGAATTACCTTTGCAGAAACTTTTTAATCTAGAATAGTTCATTAACTAACGATAATGAGCCTCCCAGGCGAACCGTAAGGTAGCATACTTGGGGGGCGTTTTTAATTTTAGGGGGCTATATTAGATACTATAGATACGATGGATACGATAGATACGATTACAGCCGAGCTATGAGAACTCGGCTGTAATGTTGTCTATTCGATTAAAAATCGCTTCTATAGCTTTGATAATTCTTAGTTGTTCGCTCAAAGGAGGAATTGGGATTAGCGTTTCAACAATCTTTTCTTTTGAAATGTTTGGTTGAGCACCACCACCTCCCTGGCGGACAAATTCTTCCTTATGCGATAGCAAGTAATAAAATAGGTACATTTGTTCAATACCATTATGGCTTATGCAAGCACAGCAGGCTTGATTTGTTGTAGCTGGCATAGTAAGAATTCCTATCTTACCAATAGTTGCACCATACATAGCAATCAATATACTTCCTGCTGGATTAAGCTTTACAGATGTTTCGTTTAATGCTAATGCGGTGATAGTCTCTGGGATATTCACTATGAAACCATCGTTCAAATCACCTGTTTTTAGCCATGGAATTTCACCACCATAGTAATCTTTTCTCATTCTACTTGGTGTAGCCCCAGACTGCCACTTACCTATACTGCCAAGTGTTGCCCAAGACCAGTTACTTGGGATTTCAAATGGTAAGTTCTCATAATGGGAGTTATCACAAGGAATAAAGTTCGGATTAATGCGTTTTAGCAGTTCTATTGCAGGTTCGTCGTTTGGGTCTTGTGGTACAAGTTTACCCGATATGGCAAGGTCGAGAATTCTGGATTTAGTTTGCTTTATGTAAGATTCGAGCTCAATTTTTCCAGCTTCAATTTCCTTGATCAAATCGAACCACTTTTCTATTTCATTTGCAATTCTATTTTGCTCATCGATGGGAGGAACAGGGAGCAATACTTCATTTATAGTAGCAACAGATAGTCCTGGCTGAGCTGTTGATGTTGCATATTGATTAAGATTTAGATATATAAGAGCATATACAGCCCAATCAACATCTATATTACAATAAGATTCAACAACTACAGCATGTTCGGTAGCATAGAACAAACCATCTGCAACATTGATATTGCCGCATAATGCTCCTTGTCTTCCAATTAGTGGGAAACGACCAGTTCTATTGTAGCTACTAACATATCCTCTTAATCCATTCCCGCCATAACAAGGAAAAGTATATATTGTTTCTTGTTTATCCGAGATTTCTTTGGCTGTTATATTTTTACCTGCCTGTAAGGTAAATACATCTCCTAATGTTGTCCAACACCAACTTTCCGGTATTTCAAAGGGTACATTCTCATAATGTGACTTATCGGTAGCCGCTGACTTCTTGCTGCGCTTGATTTTGCCCTCTTTTATGAGTTGTTCTTTCTCTGCACGAATACGCTCAAGTAATATAGATGCAGGCTCGTCGTTTGGGTCTTGTGGAACGAGCTTCCCTCGGATTGCGAGGTCAAGTATTTTTTGTCGAAGTTTCTTGGTGTCCATATTACTCCTTGATATTAGCTAAAAGTTCTTGCAACTCGGCAACAGCCTTACTAATGTTATCGCTCTTCTCTTGAATGTTTGTCATAAGTTCAGCCAACGACATATCGTTATCATCGTCATTGAGTTTAATCCACGAGATATCAAGACTAGTTTTGTCACGTTTCATAACATCATTGACATCGTACTTACGCCATCTGCCATTTGGATTGCTTTCAGCGTTATATGTTTCCGTGCGGGCGTTGATGTTATCAGCCTTATAGCACTCTACAAACTCATCAAGGTGATGGCGAAGCATAGGATTAGTGGCCAATGTATGCTTCACGCCAGTACGGTAATCAAAGAACCAAATATCTTTTGTGGGAGTTCCTTTGGTGAAAAATAAAACATTCGCTTTAACACCCTGAGCATAGAATATGCCGGTAGGCAGACGGAGGATGGTATGAAGATTAAAATTCTTCAATAACTCTTTACGAATAGTCTCGCCAGCACTACCCTCAAACAATACATTATCAGGTAAAACGACGGCAGCACGACCTCCAAATTTCAGCATTACCATCATGTGCTGCAAGAAGTTGAGCTGGTTGTTCTTTGTATCCACATAGAAGTCCTGGCGGTCAATTTCAACAGAACCAGCAGGACGAGTACCAAATGGAGGGTTTGCAAGAATCACATCTACCAAAGTTGAAGGAGCCTTTTCTAATGAGTCCTGACATATAATAGGGCTTCTATCTGTACCAATACCGTGCAAGTAGAGGTTCATTGAAGCCAAGGTTACGACAAGAGCTGTGTTGTCATAACCATGAAGAGCGTTGTTACGCAAAAAGTCTTGTTTTGCCTTATCTGACGACTGAGGCTTCATATAGTCGTAGGCAGCAAGCAAAAATCCACCAGTACCACACGCAGGGTCGCAAACAGTTTCACCAATTTGAGGGCAAGCAACATCTACCATAGCTTGGATAAGTGAACGAGGGGTAAAATATTGACCTGCACCGCTCTTTTTATCCTGACCGTTCTTTTCCAAGATGCTCTCATAAATGGCCCCCTTAACATCGCCATCCATCACGAGCCATGACTCTTCGTTGATAAGTGTAATTACCTTCTTGAGGTAAACTGGCTTATCAATCTTATTTTGGGCTTTGGTGTAGATTGTACCAATAAGGTTGTCTTGACCACTCAACTCTTCAAGGGTCTCCTCGTACTGCTTGACCAAATCGAGGCCATCAAGGTGGATAAGGTCTGCCCAGCGGTATCCTTCTGGAATTGCCGAGTCCTCACCAAAGATCCGAACATTCTCATCATCCATCTTCAAGAACAGAAGATAGGTCAATTGTGTTATGTAATCGGTAAAACCGATACCTTGCCCGGCTAATGTAGTTGCCAGATTCCATACCTTCTTGGTAAGGCTTTGTGTATTAGCTGTTGCTTGTGCCATATTTGTTATGCTGTTTTTCTATAAATCAAGAACTGTGATAATGATTGAATTGACTCGTTTGCTTTATCCAGATTACCGAACGAGTAAATAAGTTGTGCTGCATAAGGTTTATCCCACTCTTGGATGTCCCTAATAGTACACGATCCGTTTGACGCAATATATGAAACTATCTGCTTAATAAGAGTTGCCTGAGCATCGGTAATACTACGTTGCATCTGACCACACCAAAGGTTGAAATATTGGTTGGCTGATGAGTGCAGACTGTTTAACGTTGTTATTTGATGATACGCAAATCGTACCAACTGAATAATGTTGGTGATAGCATCTTTCTCTTCCTGAGTTGAGAATTTAACCACAGCATCAGGTTTGATGAGAGCATAAGTATTCCACAAAAGATGTGGATTGAATTTATTATTCTCAAACTTCAACTGATTCTCCAAATCTTTGAGCATAGCGTATGTGAGAGGCTCGCCGTTATTATTATAGATAATGCGAAGTGCCTCTATCTCGTCTTTGTGCTCATTGACATACTCCTCAAAAGCCTTTGTGGTTTCGTTTGCCTCCTCCAATGAAAAACCCTTCGAAATCAATGTATCTTCTCCAGGCTGCAAAATAGTTACAAAACCAGCATTGAGAATAAGTAGATATTTTCTTGCTTCAGGGTTATTTACAAGTGGAGCAACTAACCCTTTACGCTCATTGTTTGGCTCATTTATATCATTGTATGGAGGCAATATATCACCTTCCAACGCATTGTAGATGGCAATAGAGATATCTTTCATATCAGCATTGGCCAGCTTGATAAATTCATTACGCTCCGAGTCATTACACTTGTTGTAAATTCGAGAGAGTCGAGCGGCCAACAGACGCAGATATTCATCAAATACATTACCGTGAGTAATACGTTCAAGAAGCTCTTTCAGTGTTATAATAGGTGGTGGCTCATCACCACTAGGACGAGTAACCTTCATTTCGTGTTCTGTTACTCCGACAGCATCCACCAAGAAAAATAAATCTTTGCTGAATGCATTAGGGGTGACATTGCGTAATTGCTCGTCACCGATGGTTCGAACACCACGACCTTTCATCTGAGTGTACAATGATTCAGATTCAACATCGCGCATAAACATTACTACCTCCAATGGCTTAACATCAGTACCTGTTGCAACAAGTGTTACTGTAACAGCTATGCGGAAATCTTTATCATTACGAAACTGGCGTATCAACTCATTGCTATCGCCTGCAGAATATGTAATCTTTTGTACGAATTTATTATCAGACCTGCCGAATACCTCCTTTGCAATCTTTACGATATTGCTTGCATGAGCGTCATTAAGAGCAAATATCAAGGTTTTTGGTAAGTAATCCATGTTAGGATCACGCTGTGGATCAATGAACATTTCTGTATATACAGCATCACGATATGTTTCAAGAACGAGTTTTATTTGTGCAGGATTGACAATGTCGCGATTTAATTCGGTCTTTGTATAAGTTATTTCGTCTTGGTTTTTGATGTTCTCCACTGTGCCCGTGTAGCGAGTAATCTTTTTAACTTCCTCGCCTTCACGAATAGCACCCCCGTCTTCTGTCGCCTGTGTCTTGATACGATATACTCGATAATCTACGTTAACACCATCAGCAATAGACTTCTCCAATGTATAGTTTACAATGCGGTTATTGTTGAAGAATGCTAATGTTTCTGGAGCTGGAGTTGCAGTTAGGCCAACCATTTTGGCACTACTGAAATAGTCAAGTACTTTTTTCCAGTTGCCATAGATTGAACGGTGACACTCGTCAATGATAATCATATCAAAGAAATCGGGTGGCAACATAAGTTGTGTAGGCAACGAAACCTCATTTACCTCATCTGCTCCATAATTCTCATCGTCATCGCTATCGTTAATATCTTCTCCCTTCAATAAAGAGAAAAGACGCTGAATCGTGCAAATAACAACATTGCTATCTGATGGTATTTTCGCAGAGCGAAGCCTGTTAACCGTAAATATTGTGTTGAACGGATCACCATTCTCTGTCAAGCGGAACATTCCAAACTCTCCCTCGGCTTGCTTACCAAGGTTATTTCTATCCACAAGGAACAGAACTCGCTTCATAGGTGTATATGACAACATTCTATATGCTGCCATACAAGCTGTATATGTCTTTCCAGAGCCAGTGGCCAACACCATAAGTGCTCGGTTTTGACCAGTTTTAAAGGATTCTTCCAACTTAGTTATAGCTTCATATTGACAGGCGCGCAATGCTTTTTTCTCACGTTCAGTGAGCATAGGTAAGGCTGCATATTCGTCTTTAATTCCTAGCAGTTTTACAATTTCTTTAGGTGTGTGTATTCTGTTAAGTTCTATAAGTTCAGAGTTAGGATCTCTAAAGTCTTTAAATAGGACCTGTTTGCCATTGGATAGGTAAATTAGTGGTAACGGTCTTTGGTATGCTTGATATTTAGAAGGGACACCTTTTGCATATAATTCAGCTTGTTCACATGCGCATGATAAGTCCTCCTTTAAATCTTCTCTTTTTGCTTCTAAAACGCCAACTGCCTTACCGTTTAGAAAAAGGAAATAATCTGCTCGTTTGTTATTTTTTAAAAGACCTTCCTCTATAGCAACCGCAGATATGTTTGGGGCATATTCTTCTCTGCTAACAACTTGCCAGCCTGCTCCCCTAAATAAATTATCAATTTGTTTTCTTGCTTTTTGTTCTGGAGTCATAGTACTTGAGGTTAGTTTCTGTAAATTAGAAGCGTTTAGCGAAGTTACATCTTTTTTTGGTAAAATTATGTGCAACATAAGAAAAAAGGCGAACTGCGTATACAGATTCGCCTTTTTATAGCTATTTATAGAAAATAACCTTTTTTACTTCTTAATAAATTTACCCATTCGGTTTCCGCAGCGTACCACGTACATGCCTGTTGTCAAAGACTCGGTGGGCAAAACGGTAATGGTACCATCAACGGTTTTGTTGAGCACGTTTTTGCCGTTAAGGTCAAATACGTAGATGTTTTCTTCTTGTTCCGATTCGTTCATGAACACCGAAATCTGAGAGGTAGTTGGGTTAGGGTATAGCACCATGGTAAGCGGACCATCTTCTTCGGCATCGTTTACGCCCACGTAATTGACATCGACAAAGCTAATGGGTTGTGTGCAGGTTTCGCCGTATTGGTTGGTAATAAAGGCACGCACGTAACTACCTTGGTAGCCATCGTAGCTAAAGGTGTTGCCGTGTCCTACCACCGTACTGCGGCGCGACGAGTTAGAGGTGGAAGTTTTGTCGGTCGAATAAATCCAGCAAACATCGCCATTTGCCTCAATGGTAATGGTTTTGTTTTCTTCGTCAACAACTATATTGCTAATGCGAGGTGCTTTGCCTTTACCAGAACCAAGGGGTTCGTAGCAGAAATAGCTTTCGCCTTTGCGCATGGCATCTTTTAGCTCTTCGGTGGTCAAATCTTCCATGAGCATAAAGTTGTAGTTCTTAAACAACTGATCGTCGTTGTGCGCGTCATCGCAAGAGTAGCCAAATACGGTTTTGCTTGGCATTGTGCGGTCCAAGATTTGATCCCACAAAATGCGGTCGTTGGGACGACGATTGCCTTGGTTATAAACCTCTAAACCAATAAGCGATGGATAGGTTTTAAAGTTATTTGCGTGCCAGCCAGGACCATTTTTAGCGGTTTCGGAATAGGTGGTACCCAAATCCCAATATTGTCCTGGGTGGTTAATAATTTGCATACCACCAAGGGCGTAGGTATAGGCATAGGATTCTTGTAGCGAAGCAAATTCTTGTCCTTGACGTCCTGTAAAGAAGTCGTTGTGGTGATTAAATTGTCCGCCACTGCTTTCGTTCCAACTATTGGTGTTATCCTTGCTTAATTCGTTACCAGGAACAGCCAACATACCTAAGGCTTGTGGATCGCGAGCTTGAACTCCTGGTTTAAATTGAGGGAACATCGTCCATGGGTAGGGGTTGTAGTCGTGGTCGGTAAGCGATAAAATCTTATAGCCTGCGCTGTGGTACTTATCTACCACGTAAGCGGTGGTAAAGTTGTCTGATGCATCGTTCGATTGGGTGGTATGTGTGTGGAAATTACCTTTGTATTGGTTGATGGTTGCCCAGTTTATTTCGGCATAGGGATTGGTGTGAATCTTGGGCTCGATGGTTTTTCCGTCCAATACTTTTACGTAAACAGCCTTGTAGGCTTTGGTGGTAGTTCCATGCGCTGTTACATCCATGTAAAAACCATAAATGCCGCTTTGCGCATTGTTGATGGTATAGTACGATTCGCCATTGCTTCCTATGGTAAAGGTGATGGCTTCGGACGATTGATTGTTATGGTTCATGCGATAGGCAACTGTATTGCCATTTAGGTCGTTGATTTTTACCTTTACTTTTACGGTGCTACCTGTTCGTACAACCGCAGGTTCGCCTTTAAAGTAATCCAAATCAATAGCTTCCTCCTCTGCCTCTACTCCTTCTTCAATGATGAGTTGGTTGGTGAGGTAGGAGTAGGTAATTTTTGCCGTGGTGCAGTCGTCAGAAACGGTTCCGCTAACCATTTCGCCATTGTCGCCACCCGAGTTTACGGTAGAAGAGCGTACTGAAACTGTTTTGTCTTCATCAAATTCTACTACGGCACTGACTGTAAAGTTTGCGCCTACTTTTGCCGTTATGCCATTTATCTTAAATAAGGATGCACTAACCGCAGATTCTTTGTAACCATCTTCAAACACAGCTACACGTTGCCAAGAAGGAGTGGTTCTCGAATTTTTAAAACCAATACTTTTATTTGAATTTATTAGTAAAGAACCGCTACAATCGCTGCCATTGTTTAAGTTCCAATAGTAGGAGTATGTTTTGCCATCTACGGGAATTTCTACCGCAATAATTTGTGCTGGTGTGGCAGTTTTACCATCTTTATAGAAATAGCCCGAAGTGGTTTTGTAGTCGGTACATGTAAGGGTAGTAGTGCCTTCGCCTTTCATAAAGGTCCAAGTGCTTTGAACATCGGTTGCTGCACGATTTTCTACAGCTAGACTGCGGCTTTCTACATCGGTAAGCGATGCATCTTCGCTGATGCCTTTTAGGTATTTAAACACGACAGGAAATTGGCTACCCCACGTTTTGTCGTCGTGCATACCTGTAGTGCTGTTCAACGTTTTGATGTTGGTATAACCCGCCTCTTTTAGATACCCCATAAAGGTAGCGTTGTCGGTACGGGTAAATTCCATGTCGTTTTTAGCCGATGTAAATACAAATTTGGTATTGGTAGCTTTGGGGGTAAAACTTTCCATGTAAGCTGCTAACGCTTCTTTGTTGTACCAAAACGAAGGAGCAAACAAACCACACGATCCAAATAGGTCTGGGTGCTGGATAGTAGCATAGTAGGCAAACAGACCAGCTACGTCGGCACCTGTGATGCTTCTGTTCTGATTATCGACACTGTATTTTTGTTCAAATACAGGGA
Source organism: Candidatus Enterocola sp. (assembly GCA_045634045.1). Taxonomy (GTDB): domain Bacteria; phylum Bacteroidota; class Bacteroidia; order Bacteroidales; family Paludibacteraceae; genus Enterocola. The sequence goes on from JAZQZN010000036.1 coordinate 80,781, forward strand.
TAAATTCTTTTACCACGCTCGATAAGAATTTGTCAGCAGCACCTGTTCCCATAAATTCTTCGTTTTTCCACGGCGTAAATTCGGGGAGTTGAGCATAAATAACAACAATAATGCCCGGATTTTCGCCAGCAGATTCCATGGCTTTAATGGCACTGGCTACGTTCCACGAGTCCGAATACAAGATACGGTCGCCCATTTGTGCATCGTCACCAGCATCGCGGTAGCGCATATGTCTGCCAAACATATAGGTAACGGGGTACGACTTGGTTTTGTCGTAAGCAGCAGGTAGCAAAATCTGAACAGGGTAGTCTTTGCCGTTAATGGTGTACTTTTCTACCAAGCCAATGGGGTTGTAGGTATTGCGCCATTTGGCAACGGTATCAGGATTACCCACCGTTTTGCGGTTGGAAACTTCGCCACTACTAGCTGTTATTTCTACGTATTTCCAATCGGGTCCGCAAATGTATTTATAACCTTCTGATGCACTCACATCGGCGGTAGTAATACCTGCAATGGTAACGGTAAATTGATCTTTTCCCTCTACCTTGTTCATGGCAATAGCTGCACCAGCCGACCAATTGGTAAGTTCAGGCAATCCGCCCGTAATAAAGCATTGTTTGGTGCCTGCTGGAACGTTTACAGTAAAGGTCACGTCAGCTACAGCAGGAAGGACTCCTAAAAGCAGTCCTGCGAGTAGGGTAAGTAGTTGTCTTTTCATATGCGTATGTTTTTTACATAAATTCCTTACGGATGATGCATAAATATGCTACAAAATTATTTTTTTTTCGCAAACCTTTGCATAAAATAGCAAAAAAATAATTTTGAAAAATTCAAAAGAGGGTTGTATTTTTGTAAAGAAACAATGCATGCTATATGAACTCAGAGCAATTAGTTAATCCAGCCCTATTGGGTAGCAGAGAAGAGTACGAAATCATGGCTCCTGTTGGGTCGTGGGAAAGTTTGGCAGCCGCCTTGCAAGCGGGTGCCGATTCGGTATATTTTGGCATCGAAAAATTGAACATGCGTAGCCATTCGTCCAGCAACTTTACGCACGACGACTTGCGCGAAATTGTGGCTCGATGCAACGAAAAAGGCGTAAAAACTTACCTTACCCTTAACACCGTATTGTACGACAACGACCTGGATACCATGCGCGCCATTGTCGATACCGCCAAAGAGGCGGGCATCAGCGCCATCATTGCTGCCGATGTGGCAGCGATGCAGTATGCATGTAGTCAGGGTGTTGAGGTACATCTTTCAACCCAATTAAACATTGCCAACGTAGAGGCATTGCGCTTTTATGCCCAATTTGCCGATGTAGTGGTATTGGCGCGCGAGCTTTCGCTCGACCAAGTAGCTGAAATTTACCGCGCCATTGAGGAAGAAAATATCTGCGGTAAAAACGGCAAAAAAGTACGCATCGAAATGTTCTGCCACGGTGCACTTTGCATGGCGGTATCGGGCAAATGCTATTTGAGCTTGCACGAGTTTAATCGCAGCGCAAACCGCGGTGCTTGCATGCAAATTTGCCGCAGGGCCTATACCGTTTTAGACAAGGAAGGCGATGTCGAATTAGACGTTGACAATGCCTATATCATGTCGCCTAAAGACTTAAAAACCATCCATTTCATCAACAAAATGATGCAATCGGGTGTGCGTGTATTCAAAATTGAAGGACGTGCCCGTGGTGCCGAATACGTTAAGCACGTAGTAAGTGCCTACCGCGAGGCCATTGACAGCTGTTTGGACGGTACCTTTAGCGATGAAAAAATTGCAGCTTGGGACGACAGCCTATCGCGCGTATTTAATCGTGGTTTTTGGAATGGCTACTATTTAGGACAACGTTTGGGCGAATGGAGTCCTCGTTACGGCTCGTCGGCTGTCGAAAAGAAAATGTACATCGGTAAAATTACCAACTACTTCAAAAAAATAGGAGTGGCAGAATGTATCTTAGAAACTCAAAACCTCAAAGTGGGCGACAAAATTTTGGTTACAGGCGAAACCACTGGTGCCTACGAAGACACCATTACTGAACTTCGTCTTGATTTGCAACCCGTCGACGAGGTTAAAAAAGGTGATGTATTCTCCATCAAAACCACCGAAACCTTGCGTCGTAACGACAAACTCTTTAAAATTGTAACGACTGCATGAAAAAATTAGCCAAGGCATTGTGCATTGTTGTGTGCGTAGTGATGTTGCTATTTGTGCTGTTTCTTGCATCGCCATTTATAGCATTGCGCGTAGCTATTACGCCTAGCGTCCGCACCGAATTGTTGAAAATGGTGCCTGAATTCATGAATGCTGAGGTAGAAATTGGCGATATGGATTATACCTTGTTTAGTACCTGGCCCCATGTGTCCCTGACCTTAAACAAGGTGGTAGTGTACAGCAATGCGATAACGCCTAAAGACACCCTTTTGTGCGCCGATAGTTTGCATGCTTGTATAAATGTAGATGATTACTTATTGAACGACGAATTGCGCATTTGCACCCTTTATTTGGGTACCCCACGTGTATTTGCCCGCACTACAGCCCAAGCGAACAATTGGGATGTTATGCCTCCTTCGGAGCCCGATACCACGGCGTCGTCGCCCTTGCCTCCTATTTATGTTGATACGCTTTGCCTATCAGACGGTGCTATTTTTTACCAAAACGATACGGCTTACTACCAGGCTTCGATACAACCAATACAGCTAAAAGGCCAGGCAATATATACTCCTCAGCAGCTGCGTGCTTTGGTGCAAATAAACATTGATAGTATTACTTACAATGAACAACCTGCCAATGCACATTATGCCATTCATCCATTCAGTTTGTTTGCTGATGCTTCGATGCATGCCGATAGCGTAGCCTTAAAAGCGCAAATCGATGCACCACAAGTAACCATGAGCGATTCTTTGTTGGCCATTGTGGGCAAGCCGTTGCAACTGCAAGTGGAGGTCAAGGCAGACACTACATATACCAAATTTGATATAGACAAGTGTTCTATTTTATTCGATGAAACCGAACTTTCTGCCAATGGTTTGGCACATATTTACGAGGCAGATAGCACCTATTATGTAGATGCCAACGTAAGAATGCATGCTCCAAAATTAGAGAATATACTGACCGTAATGCCCAAAAACCTATCGCCTTATTTTAAGGGTATCCGATTAAGCGGTGGTGTCGAGGCGGAAGCTGCTGCCAAAGGTTTTTACGGAAAAACACAACTTCCATCGGTGCAAGCAACATTGGCATTGAATAATTTAAAAGGAACTGCCGAAGGTCGTAAGGAAAAAATAGACCGCTTACAGCTCAATGCCCAGGTAGCATACCACCCCAATAGCAAGGACTCTACCTACTTAAGTGTTCAAGATTTTGTATTCAAAAGTGGTAAATCGCACCTTAACCTAAAGGCAGATGCTCGCTACAAGCAAAAGCGAGAGCATTGGAACTTGCGCTGTAAGGGACACCTTAACCTAAAGGAACTGAACGAACTATATCCTTTCTACGAGCGTTCGCGTGTGCGTGGTTTGGTGGATGCCGACATCAATGCGCAATTCTTTTTGCAAGACTTGTTGGAGCAGAAAATCTACAACATTCATTCGCAAAGCACCCTTACGGGCGACGATTTGTTTGTCAATATTCCGCAAGCTCGTACCCGTGTTGTGGTAGATTCGTTGCGTGCCAGCTTGTTTACGAATACTGGTGTAAAATTTGGTAAGCGAGCATCGCGTATCGACACCTCGTTGGTGAACGCAAGGATTGCATTTAGCGATATGACTATTCGCCATAAGCGCAAAGTAAAGGCGAATATAGAGCGTTTGTCAGCCAGCTTTTTAGCGGATGACCTCAGCGGCAATCGTGCTCCTCGTTTGCGTGTTTCGTTGGCTTGTAAGGGCTTTGATGGCGTGGCAAACGATACACTTTTGTTCAAAGCCAAACGTGCCATGGCTTCTACCAGTGTAATGCCCAACAAAGAGCATACCTTTGTTCCAACGGGTGCGGTAAGGCTATATTTCGATTCGGTATTGTGGTCCACTCCACGTGCTGGCATGGTGTTAGATTCTACCTTGCTTACTTTTGATGCTACCCCACGTTTTAGACAGTTTAAACGTATAGCAAAAAACCAGATGGTGCGTATCCCAGATTCTCTGCAAAAGGCAATAAATTTGGATAGTTTGTATAAAATGGGTATGCAAGTGATGCAGAGTGATGATGTTTCCGAAACCTACCTAAAGCATTTTACCAATAAAGGACATATCTACCTCAAGTCGTTCCGTATGCGTGATCCTCATTTCCCATTGCGTACCTCGCTCAGCAAGGTAGATGTGTCGTTCAACGATGATACCTTGCAGTTGGACGATTTGCGTTTACGCATAGGTAGGTCTAATGTTCGTTTGTCGGGTCAGGTTGATAATATGCGTCGCTTCTTGTTGCGTGGCAAGACCTTGCGCGCCAATTTGGAGCTAAAATCAAGGCGGTTGGATTTGAACCAGCTTATTAGGGCTGCAAATACTGCCATGAATCATGTTTCTGCCGATAGTTTAGTTGCACAAGAAAATGCTACCTTGGCAGTAGCCGATAGCATCGGCTTGGATGATGAAACAGACGAAATAGCTGTGGATTCTTTGTCGGGCGCATCGCTTATTGCGATACCACATAATTTGGATGTGCGTTTCCGTGCCAATGTCGATTCGGTGTTCTTTAGCAAAATGAAGTTGGCAGACTTTAAAGGAAATGTCCGTATCAAAGACCAAGTGTTGAGCATCGCCAATCTATCCACTAGCACGCAAGTAGGCAAGGCAGCCATGCACGTCAGCTATCAATGCAATAATATCCAAAAAGCTGATGTCGCTGTGGCGGTTGATATGGATAGTGTGCAAGTTGGCAGTTTAATACACGTGATGCCCGAGTTGGACAGCGTGCTGCCCATGTTACGCTCGTTTGATGGTAGTGTGGCATGCGAATTATCTGCCAATGCAACGTTAGATTCTGCAATGAATATTTTGCTACCTACCGTCAATGCGGGTGCTTGGTTGCGAGGCGATAGTTTGGTGTTAATGGATGGAGAAACATTTTCCGAAATTGCTAAGATGTTGATGTTTAGCAAAAAAACCAAGAATGTTATCGACAGTGTATCGGTAGAGTTGGTGGTAAAAAACAACGAAATAGAAATCTATCCCTTTATGGTATCCATGGATAAATACCGTTTAGGTGTAGGTGGTACGCAAGGTTTGGACGAATCGTTTAACTACCACATTGCCCTGCTAAAACCCATACGTTTGGGATTGGATGTGTACGGAACAGATTTTGATAACATCAAGTTCCGATTAGCCTCAGTCAAGTTTAAAGACGGCAAAACTGTCATAGGCAAAGGCGGTTTCCTTATTCGCGAAGAAGAAGTAAACGTGCGCAAAACCTTCCACGAAAAAGTAATTAAGGAAATTTTGGAGGATAATAAGTAGGGATTAGTTATATTTTTTTAGAAAAAGGGCTGCTATTAAAATAGTTAGCCCTTATTTTTTTCTTCACTACGTGAAGAAATCTATTTTATATAAACATTTAGTAGAAAATATACGAAAAAAAATTTGTGTATATAGAATTTGATTTTTACTTTTGTAGAGCAAGATTTTTATATGAAAAGAAAAATTAATCACATAACGACGCTACAAACAGGTGTTTTTGCAAAAGTATCTCTAAATCCTAATAGTGTTTATCTTCAACAAAGTGATTTTAATGAAGAAGGTAAACTTTTTAAATTGTTGCGTCCAAGTATTGAGGTAAAAGAAACAAATAACAAACATCTACTTCAAACCGGAGATTTGTTGTTTGTGTGTAAAGGTAGCAAGAATCAGTGTATAGAAGTGCCTAAATTGGAATATAATTGTGTTGCTTCTTCTTCTTTTTTAGTATTACGCATAACAGACAAAGAAAAAGTTTTACCAGCGTATGTGGCATGGTTTCTTAATTTGTCTAGTACGCAAAAGATATTGACGCAACAAGCTTTAGGAAGTTCTATTATGTCTATATCTAAAAATGTGTTGGGTGAGATAGAAATTCCTATACCATCTGTAGAGAAACAAAAGCAATGCTTGGAATTGGCAGGACTTTACAAGCGTGAGCAGGCATTATACCAAGCAATTATGCAAAAACGAGGTCAATTAATGGAAAGTAAAATAATAAACAATTTATAATTATGAGCGCAAAGATTACACAAGAAGACATTAATAAAGTTGTTTGGAATGCCTGCGATACGTTTCGTGGAGTAGTAGATCCTAGTCAGTACAAAGACTATATCTTAACTATGCTGTTTCTTAAGTACATCAGTGATGTAAATAAAGCAAAATACGAAGCATATTTAGAACGATATGAGGGTGATGAGGAGCGTACGCAACGTGCAATGCGACGTGAGCGTTTTCAAATACCGGAAACAAGTTCGTTCTACTATTTGTACGATAACCGTAATGCACTTAACATCGGTGAGTTGATTGATATTGCTTTAGTGGATTTAGAAAATGCCAATAGAGAGAAACTTAATAGCGAAGATGGAATCGGTATTTTCCGTAATATTAGTTTTAATAGTAGTAGTCTTGGTGAAGTAAAGGATAGAAATGTACGACTTAAAACTTTGTTAGAAGACTTTGCTGACCCTAAATTACAATTTGATGAATCGCATTTGGAGCACAACGATGTAATCGGCGATGCTTATATGTTCTTGATAGAACACTTTGCGAGTGATGCAGGCAAGAAAGCTGGGGAGTTTTTTACGCCAAAAGAGGTATCTGCATTATTAGCGAAGTTAACAAAAAGTGCGCCAGGTTCACGAATTTGCGACCCTACCTGTGGCTCTGGTTCGTTGTTGATTAAAGCAGGTAGAGAGGTGGGCTCTGATAATTTCTCGCTTTATGGACAAGAATTAAACGGAAGCACTTGGGCTTTGGCCATGATGAATATGCTGTTACATGGTTTTGATAGCGCCGTTATTCGTTGGGGCGATACTTTGCGAAATCCTAAGTTGAAAGATGGAGATGAGTTGATGAAGTTTGATACTGTAGTAGCAAACCCTCCTTTCTCATTAGAAAAATGGGGAGCAGAAGATGCTCCAACAGATCAGTACAATAGATTCTGGCGTGGTGTTCCTCCTAAGAGCAAAGGTGATTGGGCCTTTATTAGTCACATGTTAGAGGTAGCCAATCAACATGGTAGAGTGGGTGTTGTAATTCCACATGGTGTGTTGTTCCGTGGCGCGAGCGAGGGAAAAATTCGTCAACAAACAGTAGAAGAAAATCTACTAGAAGCAGTAATCGGTTTGCCTGCTAACTTATTTTATGGTACAGGTATTCCTGCTGCAATTATTATCTTCAACAAGGCAAAGATAACAGAAAATGTGCTGTTTATAGATGCAAGCCGCGAGTTTGAAAACGGTAAAAATCAAAACCGATTGCGCGATACCGATATAGAACATATCGTTTCTACGTACAGAAATTTTGCAGAAGGTAAACTCTCAGCAGGTGTAGTAGAAGATAAATATGCATACGTAGCTACACGCAACAAAATACATGAAAACGATTATAATCTTAATATTCCTCGCTATGTAGATACTTACGAAGAAGAGGCCGAAATAGATGTGGTTGCTTTGCAAAAAGAAATAGAAACCTTGGAAGCAGAACTTTCTACTGTGCAAGCAAAAATGAGAGAATATCTAAAAGAATTGGGAATGTAAAATATCTTACTATGAATACGAAGTTAACTAAAGAAACGGTGTCTATCTTTGAAAGTATAAGAAGAATAGACGAAAATGGTGTAGAATATTGGTCGTCAAGAGATTTAGCCAAAGCTATTATATTCAGACTATAGAAATTTTCTACAAGTAATAAATAAGGCAAAAGAGGCCTGTGTAAATAGTGGTAATGATGTTGAAGACCATTTCGGTGATATCACCGAAATGGTTGCAATAGGTTCTGGGACGGTTCGCCCTATTGAAACTATTAAACTTACTCGTTATGTTTGTTACTTGGCAGTTCAAAATGCAGACCCCAACAAAGTAATAGTAGCACAAGCTCAAACTTACTTTGCCATTCAGACATGCATTGCTGAGGTGCAGCAAATGGAGGAATTCGAGTTCGTCAAACCATTAAAGAATTAGGTGGAACGATGCCATAAAAACTGCCTGTAGTAGAGAGTATAAAAAGCATTGAAACCAAGCACAAAAAGTTGCTAAAAGAGAACAAGAATAAAAAGGATAGTGATAAATAAAAAAGTGAATATGAAAATAGAGACAAAATTAAGTTGGGCAATAGGTTTATCTATAACTGCAATAGTTTTAGTTATAACGCTAATTCTTTTGTGGGTATGTAATGTATGGAAACTATCTGTTATTAGTTTAGAAACATTTATTGGGGTTATTGTTGCATTGCTTGCAATTATTGTAACCTTTGTCGTTGGGTGGCAAATCTATAATACAATAGAGATTAGAAATAAACTTTCTGAACTAGATAGACTTAAATCCATTTTAGAGGAACAGAGATTAAAAAACCAACAAATTTATCATGATTTAAGACATTCTGTATTTATTGGTTACGCATTAAATGAGGAAAATAGTAATGATGCAGATTATTGTAAAATATTTGGGTATTATATGAGAGCTCTTGAGAATGCATTATTAGCTAATAATTTTACAAATATTGATATTATATTAGCTTCAATGATAAAAAGTGTTGAAGCTATAATGGATGAGAATATTTCTCCTATTCTTGATGCAAAATATAAAAGAATAATTCAACAAAGCAATATTAATATCAGAAATGCTGCTTGTTTTTCTTTTATAGAAAGCAGATACAATGATATAATGATAAGCTTTGCAGAAATTAGTAAGATTGATTTCTAATATAAAACTGATAATATGTAAATTATGAATATTATACCAATAGGATATAAAGACTCTCCAATTGGGATTATTCCACAGGAGTGGGAAGTGAAAAGGTTGGGTGAAATAGCAAAATATTTTAGCGGTGGAACTCCTAATTCTATGGTTAAGGAAATGTATGGCGGAAAGATTCCCTTTATTCGTTCAGGTGAGATACATAATAGTAGAACTACTTTATCTTTAACAGAAGAGGGCTTATCTAAATCTTCTGCAAAGATGGTAAATGTTGGTGATTTAATATATGCGTTATATGGGGCAAACAGTGGTGATTGCGCAATTTCGCAAATAAATGGTGCAATTAATCAAGCAATTCTATGTATTCGTTCTGAGAAAGTTATAAATCCTTATTTATATCCATTTTTAGAGTTACAGAAAGGTAGGTTTATATCAATGTATTTACAAGGAGGTCAAGGCAACCTCTCTGCGGATATTGTAGCTAGGTATATAATCCCAATTCCACCTCTGGCGGAGCAGAAAAAAATAGCGGAGATATTGTGTACTTGGGATGATGCGATAGAGAAGCAAAGCAAACTAATAGAAAAATTAGAATTACGTAAACGTGGATTGATGCAACGTTTACTTACAGGCCGCACACGCCTACCTGGTTTCACAGAGCCATGGAAGCAAGTAAAATTAGGTGAAATAGGTACTATATCATCAGCAGGTATAGATAAAAAGATAAACGACGGAGAGGTCCCCGTAAGACTTCTTAATTTCGTAGATGTGTTCTATAGAGATTTTATATACAATGATGAAATCAAACATTTAGTTACAGCCAAGCCAGATAAAGCTAAGTCATGTTCAATAAAAAGAGGTGATGTATTTTTTACTCCTTCTTCAGAAACACCAACGGATATTGCTTTTTCTGCAGTAGCGATGGAAGATATGAATGATGTTGTTTATAGTTACCATATAGTTAGATTAAGACTACATATAGATATGGATTTATTATATAGAGCGTACGCATTTAAAACAGATGAATTTTATAAGCAAGCTCAGCGAATATGTGATGGTAGTGGTCAAAGATATGTAGTCTCATTAAATGGTTTTAGAAATATATCGGTGAAAATACCTACATTATCAGAGCAAACAGCGATAGCAGAGGTGTTAACTTCTGCAGATAGAGAAATAAAAAATCATCGTAAAAAATTAGAAGCATTGCGCCAACAAAAAAGAGGTCTAATGCAACAACTATTAACTGGAAAAATAAGAGTAAAAGTTTAGAAAATTAAGGATCTATGATTGAGAAATTTGAAATTAGTTTAACACAATTTGTTGATTTTGTAAATAGAACGGGTAATGCGAAATTGAGTATTGTTAAATCGATTAAAAATAGAGATGAATACGAGGCTTATATGGATTTTTATAAACCTTTGAGAGAGGGGATTGTAGATATACATAAAAAAGATTTAAGTGGAGATGTTCTTGATAACATACTAGAGACTTTAAGGGATGATAAGAAAAAGAGGCATTATCCAGAGTTGATTAATGGCTATAAGAAGTTTTTAGGGAAGAAAAAGATAGAGTGGTTTAAACCTCCAAGGAAAGATTGGAAAGTAGGGAAATTGACTATTAGAATAAATCCAGAGTTAGGATTAGAAGAAAAAAGAAGAAACGGCAAATCTATTTTTTATGTTGTAAAGTTGTACTTTAAGGATCAACCATTAAAGAAGTCTCAGGCTGATCAGATTTTAACGTTAATGGAAATGCAATTAAGAAAAAAACTTGATCCAGAAATCAAGGTTGCAATTTTGGATATACGTAATAGCAAACTTCATATAAAGAATAATCATGATCTTAGTGAATTACCATTATTAAAAGGTGAAGCAAGTAGTTTTGAAACAATATGGAATAATTTATGATATATTCTAATATTTTAAACATACATTATTATGAAAACATCTGAAATTCAAGATTTATTTATGCAATTTGAAGGAGCTACTACAATTGTAGAAGGAGTAGAATGCTGGAGTGCAAGAGATTTGTATTCTATACTAGGATACACTCAGTGGAGAAATTTTATAAATGTTATAGAAAAAGCGAAGGAAGCATGTTCAAATGCTGGTCAGGGTATTCCTGAACACTTTGCTGACGTCAGCAAAGTGATAGAGGTAGGTAAAGGAGCTAAACATGAGATAGATGACATTTTACTTACTCGTTATGCATGTTACCTAATCGCTCAAAATGGAGATCCAAGAAAACAACAAATAGCCTTTGCACAGACCTATTTTGCAGTTCAAACTCGTAGGGCAGAATTAGTAGAGCAACGACTTTTAGAAACGGAACGGTTACAGGCTAGAACTAAATTACAAGAAACAGAGAAGAAACTCTCTGGTGTCCTATATGAAAGAGGAGTAAATGATAAAGGATTTGCTATAATTCGTTCAAAAGGTGATCAGGCACTTTTTTGTTTATCAACACAACAAATGAAACGAAAAATGGGCGTGCCAGAAAACCGTCCAATAGCAGATTTCTTGCCAACAATAAGTATAAAAGCGAAGGATTTCGCTGCTGAAATGACAAATGTAAATGTTCAATCTAAAGACTTACGAGGAGAAAATTCTATCACAAAAGAACATATAGATAATAACACTGCTGTTCGTAAGATGTTATTAGCTCGTGGGATACAACCAGAAAATCTGCCTCCTGCAGAAGATGTCAAAAAAGTTGAGCGTAGAATAAAAAGTGAAGAAAAGAAAGTCTTAAAGAAATAGTATTACCTGATGCCCCTCTCATTTAAAGAAAATAATATCAGCCAAATGCCTGCTTTAAAGATGCTAAAAAAGCTTGGTTACGAATATTTGTCGCCAGATGAGGCGATGGAGTTACGTGGAGGAAATACAAGTTCTGTATTGCTTGAGTCAGTATTACGTAAGCAACTGGCGAAGATAAATGCAGTACAAGTGAGCTCTTGGCGTACAACTTTATTTTCTGAGCAGAATATAACAGCTGGTATAGATGCGCTAAAAAAACTGCCAATGTCTGAGGGTTATATTGCTGCAGCGCAAACAGCCTACGATCTTTTAACTGCAGGTAAAACAGTAGAGCAAATTGTTGATGGCGATAAGAAGAGCTACGTAATGCAGTATATAGATTGGAATAACATTGAGAATAATGTATTCCATGTTACTGAGGAATTCGCAGTGAGTCGTGCTGGAATGAGTGAAACATATCGTCCTGATATAGTATTGTTTGTAAATGGTATACCTTTGTGTGTAATAGAGTGTAAGAGACCAGATATAAAGGATTCACTAGATCAAGCTATTTCTCAGCATCTGCGTAACCAAAAAGAGGATGGTATTCGTTCATTGTATGTATATTCGGCTCTTTTATTAGCTACCAATGTAAATGATGTAAGTTATGCTACAACTGCCACTCCTAAAAAGTTTTGGAATAAATGGGTAGAGCAATTTATTGATAAGACAGCAGAAGAACTATATCGTTATAAGTTAACAGAAGTAGTAAATAAGCGATATTATTCTAACGAAACAGATTATATGATGGCAGCAGAAGAAGGTGTGCAGTATGGAAATCCTAAGACACCATCTGTTCAGGATGCATATCTTTACAATCTGTGTAGGCCAGAACGTTTACTTGAACTTATGTATCGTTTTACTTTATTTGATGATGGTGTAAAGAAAATAGCACGATACCAACAGTTTTTTGCTGTAGAAAAGGTTATGGAGCGTGTATGCAATATTGAGGGAGGGAAACGTAGAGGAGGTGTAATTTGGCATACTCAGGGTTCAGGTAAGTCGCTAACGATGGTGTTATTGGCTCAGTCAATAATCTTGGAGAAAAGCATTAAAAATCCACGTATTATACTAGTTACTGATAGAACAGACTTAGATAGACAGATTACTGCTACCTTTAGAAAATGTCAGGTTCAAGTAGAGAATGCTACTACTGGTAGTAATTTGGTAAAATTATTAGAAAGCAATCGTTCTACCGTTATTACTACTATTATCAATAAATTTGATGCAGCAGTAAATAGAATGAAGACCCCATTAACTGATGCTAATATATTTGTTCTGATAGATGAGGGGCACAGAAGTCAATACGGAGAAATGGGTATAAAAATGCAAAGGACACTACCTAATGCTTGTTTTGTCGCTATGACAGGAACACCTCTTATGAAGAAAGAGAAAAGTACGGCGGCTAAATTTGGTGGAATTATCAAACCTATTTACACGGTAGATCAAGCTGTAAAAGATGGAGCAGTTGTTCCTCTTCTTTATGAGGGAAGAATGGTGCCACAGCATGTACATGCTGATTCCATCGACCGTTATTTTGAACGTATATGCGAATGGATGACAGATGCCCAACGTGCAGACTTAAAAAAGAAATTTAGCAGGGCAGACCAAATTAACCAAACAGAGCAACGAATTTATGCCATTGCCTGGGATATATCACAGCATTTTCGTGATAATTGGCAAGGTTCTAAATTTAAAGGTCAATTAGTGGCTCCACGCAAACGTATAGCCATCTTGTATAAAAAGTTTTTAGATGAGATTGGTATTGTGTCTTCAGAGGTGTTAATAACATCACCCGATACACGCGAAGGCGAGGATGAGGTTTACGGAGAAACGTCTAATACGGAAGTAGCATTCTGGAAGCGTATGATGGATGAACATGGAACTGCTACCAAGTACGAACAAAACATCATAAACCGTTTTAAAAATGGTGAAAGTCCAGAAATTATAATTGTAGTAGATAAATTATTAACAGGCTTTGATGAACCTAAAAATACAGTATTATACTTAGATAGAAAATTAAAGGAACATACTTTATTGCAAGCAATAGCACGCGTAAATAGGGTTTGTGATGATAAAGAGTTTGGATATATTATAGACTATTACGGTGTATTTGCAAACTTAAATGAGGCATTAGATATTTATACAGATTTTGATGAAGAGGACGTGGTAGGTATATATACCAATATTGCTCTTGAAGTTGCTAAATTACCACAGCGCCATAGTGATGTTTGGGATACATTAAAAACAGCCAAAAATAAACAAGATTTAGAATCGTTAGGTGAGATATTACGTGCGGAAGATGCTAGAATAGATTTTTATGATAAACTAACTGCTTTTGCCAAAACATTAAAGGTTTCTTTGGCGTCTATTGAATTTTATAAATCAACTCCACAAGAACAAATAGACCGCTATAAAACGGATTTATCTATGTTCTTAAAACTAAGAAAAGCAGTTCAAGAACGTTATTCTGATACGGTAAATTATGCTCAATACGAAGGTCAGATACAAAAACTAATTGATACTCATATAGAGAGTGGCGAGGTGGAGGTTATTACAAACTTGGTTAATATCTTTGATAAGGAACTATTTGCGGAGGAAATAGAGAAGGTTATTGGTAAAGCTGCTAAAGCGGATACTATAGCTTCTCGTACTGCCAAATATATTACAGAAAATTTAGAAACAGACCCAGCTTTCTTTAAGAAGTTCTCTAAGATGTTGCAAGAAACTATTGAAGAATATAGACAAGGTCGTATAACAGAGGCTGAATACCTACAAAAAGCAGAAAATATAATGCATAAGGTACTAAGTCATACAGATAGTGATATTCCAGAGTCTTTACAAGATAATCCAGCAGCAAAGGCATACTATGGTCTTACCTTAGAGGTTTATAAACAGGTATGCAAAAATAATTCTTCGTTTGATACATTAGCCTTAGCATTAGCAACGGCTATGGAGATTGATAAAATTATTAAGTCTTCTATTTTTGTTGCTGATAAATTGATGGTAGATTGGACATTTAAGGATAAGGTTATTTCTGAAATAAAACTCAATATTGAGGATTATTTAATTGACGAGATAAAACGAGAAAAGGGTTTTCCTATAAGTTTTGATAATATTGACGCAATTATAGATAATTGTGTTGAGGTTGCTAAAAAATGGTATAAGTAATGGAGGGTGGATTATTATTTGGCAAGAATCTAATACCATATAAAGTTTTATTTTCGGATAGGAAAACACTTGGTATTAAAGTATATCCAACGGGAAAGGTTGAAGTTTCTGCGCCTATTGGAACAGAGATAGACATAATATCTAATAAATTGCAGAAGCGCGCAAAATGGATATGGCGTCAGTTGCAAATATTCAAAGAATATGGGATTCCAATGCCTCCAAAGAGATATATAAGCGGAGAATCACATTATTATTTAGGACGTCAGTTCTTACTCAAAGTAGAAGAAGGGAAATATAATAGTGTGAAATATAAGGGTAGAAATTTTGAGGTGGTATGTACTTCAAAAGATAAAGTTAAGGACTTATTGAAGCAATGGTATAAAGAGCATGCAAATGAAAAGTTTTTAGAGTATGCGCAAGCTATTATAGATAAGTTTGTTAGATATGGAGTTAAGCCATCTTCTATTAGTATACTAGAAATGGAGAATCGCTGGGGTAGTTGTACTCCACGTGGGAAAATAATACTTAATACAAGACTTATTATGGCGCCTCGTCCGTGCATAGAATATGTTATAACCCACGAACTTTGTCATCTTGTACATCGTAACCACACAAAAGCTTTTTGGGAATTATTGGAAAAAGAAATGCCCGATTGGGAAAGATGGAAAAATAAATTGGAAAGATTTATGATTTAACAAAAAGGCGACCATTAGGTCGCCTTTATTATTATTTAGTTCACCGACTCTCCTTTATCGGTCCCTGAGCTTGTCGAAGGGTTGTCGAAGCATTACATCGCTTCTAACATACGTTTAATAACGGTTTGAGCCGATACTACGCGGTTGGCGGCTTCGGGAATGACAATGCTGCGTTCGCTTTCAATCACATCGTCGGTAACAATCATGTTGCGGCGAACGGGCAAGCAGTGCATAAAGTATGCATTGTCGGTTAATGCCATTTTTTCGGTATCAACGGTCCAAGCACGGTCTTGGCACAAAATTTTGCCGTAGTTGGGGTCTTGGTAGGCCGACCAGTTTTTAGCATAAATAAAGTGTGCACCTTCAAAGGCTTTGCGTTGGTCGTACTCTACGCGTGCACCACGCACAAATTCAGGAGCCAATTCGTAACCTTCTGGGTGGGTAATTACAAAATCAACGTCGGCTACGTTCATAAAATCGGCAAACGAGTTAGGAACGGCTTGTGGTAGCGCACGTGGGTGAGGAGCCCAGGTCAATACCACTTTGGGGCGTTCTTGTTGTTTGTACTCTTCTATGGTAATCAAATCGGCAAAAGCTTGCAAAGGGTGGCAAGTGGCCGATTCCATGCTAAACACAGGTTTGCCTGAGTATTTAATAAATTGGTTCAAAATAACCTCTTCGTAGTCAAATTGTTTGTTCTCAAAACGAGCAAAAGAACGCACACCAATCAAATCACAGTAGCTACCCATCACTGGAATCGCTTCCAATAAGTGTTCGGGTTTGTCACCGTCCATAATAACGCCACGTTCGGTTTCCAATTTCCACGCACCTGCGTTTACGTCTAGTACAATGGTGTTCATGCCCAAATTCATGCCCGCTTTTTGGGTACTCAAACGAGTACGCAAACTCGAGTTAAAGAATACCATCAACAGGGTTTTGTTTTTACCCATGGTATCCCATTTATAAGGATTGGCTTTTACTTCCAAGGCTTCTTTTACAGCCGCTTTAATGTCGCCCAAATCGGCAGCGCAAGTATAAGTTCTCATATTCTGTATTTTAATAACGCCGCAAAGTTAAGGATATTCTTTCTAATTTCTACAAAAAATAAAAAAAGCATATAGGGTAGACTCTTAAAAAAATCTTGTAATAGGGTGGTTTAAGCAAAAATATTTATACTTTTGTAAAGCATTTGTTCCAAAGGAACTAACAAGAACCAATATAATATTGATAGCGTTTATGCTATTGTCTTGAATCTGGAAACTGGCACTTTTCATAAGCAACAAGTCAATAAGCACATAACGCCCATACTTTGGTGTGGGTAGTGTTTATATGTTGCGTCGGTATGCCAGTACCTCAGATTCGTATAGCCTGCCTGCACCATTTTTTTGTATAGAAATGTAAACAGGTATGCACTCGGCTGAATATGGAGAAACGCTCTATAATAAGGACTAACAAGGACTATATAGTTTATAAACATTAGCACTATCTTTGCAATGTTATGAATAAATACTCACCAGAAATAGTATCATTACGTCAGGACATTGAAAAACAAGTCAACCGACAAATCAAAACTCCCTACGACTTTGAGTTTTTAGCCGGTGTAATATGGGAGCGTTTGCACGAGAACATTTCTCCCACTACCCTAAAAAGATTGTGGGGTTACATCGATGGCGCCGATACCACCCGACGTTCTACCCTTTGTTTGCTCGCTAAATTCTTGGGATTCGATGATTGGGATGGCTACATAGAATACCTTAAGACGTTAGAAACTGACGAAAGTGTTACCTTTAATGGAGTAGGAATTCGTTCGGAAGACCTACAGCCAGGCCAAGAAGTAGAGGTTACCTGGCTTCCCAACAGACGATGCATCTTTAGGTATTTGGGCCAAAATACCTACAAAGTATTGCATAGTTCCAATGCCAAATTGCAAGTGAACGATACCTTTCAGACCATCTGTTTTTTAGAAGGCTACCCCTTGTATATAGATAATCTATTGACAGATGGTAAACGTCCAAGTTCCTATGTGGCAGGTTCTAAAAATGGATTGTTACACGTTAAAGTTGTCAGCAGATAAATAGCAACCGATATGCAAAACATGGCTCTCGTTACAGATCAGTAGCGAGAGTTTTTTTTTATTCTTCTCCTACATAAAACCTATAAAATAATAAGGACTAACAAGGACTTTGACACACGTTTATGCAAACGTTACTTTTGTAAAAAAGTCAAAGCTATGAATAAAATCATCAAAAATAGTTGCCTCTTTTTGTCGCTCTTGCTTGCGGTTAGCTGTTCAGAACAGAAAAAACAGCTATCAGGAGAAGATTTGGCACTTTACCAAAAAACATTAACGTTGGTTAGGGAAGTCGAAAGGTCTTTGCGACGTGTTAGTACATTGGATTTTGACAATGCCAAAAAGTTGCTTCTATTATCCGATCAATTGAATTATGACTACGATCCATTTGGTTTGGATTCGGCTTCTGTTGCCAAATGCGACGAGTTGCAACATCGACTTGAACGTTTACAGGACGATATTTATACCACAGTAAGTAACCATTTGAGCGAATTGTACGTGCCAGTGGTAGACAATGTAGATTGTTTGGTGGAAAAGAAAGTTACTTACCCTGTTTACCTAAAAAGGGGTGATAGGTTATTTGTTCAGATACGATGTAAAAATCCTGCCACAGTTAAGGTTTATAACTACAACTCGAAAGCTACACTTAAAACATTGTCAGGCAACACAAAATTTGATTTTAACCTACCAATCGAAAATTCAGCTATTTATTTAGTCGAATTCAATCCCGGATCTAACTCACAATACGCTGATTTTGCAGTTGCTTATACCACTACTACAATAGAAAGGCTCACTCCAGTTAAGGTTAATGAGCGTACTGTAGAGGCGAAAAAAGGAGATTTCCTTGCTTGGTCTACTCCTGGTATTGAGATGATTAAAATCTTTGACGAACCACGAAAATTTACATTACGTGGTCAGCTGAAGGCTGCATTTTCAGGTACATATCGTGGTATAGTACCTATTCAAGTGCCAGCTGGTGCTACAGATATTTTGTACAGCATGCGTATTTCTACCAACGAAGCAGATCGTTCTTCAGATGGCGAGTTTGGAGAGAATATGAATACTTCGTATCGTAAGATTAAGATGCTTGGACTTCCTGTGTATGAATCAAATAAGAGTTCTGGTATTATCAAAACCATTTTAGGCGATTATACGCCCTTGCGCGAAGAAGATGCTTACATCAATATGTACGTGTTCAACAGTTCTTCTCATGCCAAAAAATTTAACGATCGCAATACAAATGGTAATATCGTTTACGATATAAACCATTCTATTATGGGCATGCAATCTAGCACTGGTCGTATCCCAGTGAAGGGCAAATCTGTGATTTATTTGGGTTTTGAAAACGAACGCACACGATATGCAAACTATGTTTGGGTAGAGGTGTTAGCTTCAAAACCAATCAAAGAATACTTTAAAACAGAGTACTATTTAAATTAAAATATATTGTAATGAAAACAAAAAAAGTCTTAAATAGCATTTTGGGTATAAAAATAATACCCTTGTTTTTACAAATGTTATTATGTGTTTTTCTATTTTCCTCTTGTGAATCAGGTTTTGATAATGGTCCGTCAGATTCAAATACAAATATGGGATCAGGTTCTGAAATAGAGATGGAGGATGGTAAAATTGATGGTTATGGATACGTAGATTTAGGACTATCAGTCAAGTGGGCAACGTATAACGTAGGAGCATCAAAACCAGAGGAACTAGGTGAATATTTTAGATGGGGTGAAACAAATCCATATAGTACAAATGCATATGATTATACATACAACCCTTGTAGTTCTGATGGTATTTTATCATGGAAATATGATGCAGTGTCATCAAACTGGAGTAAATCATGGCGTATGCCGACAAAATCAGAATTTAAAGAATTAAAGGATAATTGCAAATGGACATGGGAAGAAGATTACAAAGAATCTGGTTTGTCAGGTTATATTATAACATCAAACAAGAATGGGAAATCAATATTCTTACCTGCTGGAGCTTACTATAAAAAAGGAACAACAACTCTTTCATCAAAAGGTGAGGGATATTATTGGTCTTCGGAGATTTCTACTGGTCAAGTTTCGGGTTCGCTGACTGCTGCAGATTTTGTGATAAAATCAAATAGATATCAGCTGTTAGATGTCTTGGATAAATCTTCTGGCTTGCAAGTGCGTGGTGTTGTTGGATCTTCTAATGATTTTGTTCCAGATGTTTATGAAATGAAAGAATCTGGTAAGGTTGGAGGCCATGGATATGTAGATTTAGGACTATCTGTTAAATGGGCAACTTGCAATTTAGGCGCAATAAATGCATGGGATTTTGGCGATTATTATGCATGGGGTACAACAGTCCCACACTCTTCAAGTATTGTATTAAATTATGAGTATTTCGCCAATATTTGCAGTCCTAATAATATATTATCCTCTAAATATGATGCTGCTACAGTTAATTGGGGCAGATCATGGCGCATGCCAACCTATAAAGAAATAGAAGAGTTAATGAATAATTGTGATTGGAGATGGTCAAACAATATCAATGGCAAGGGAGTGTCAGGTTATGTTGTAACCTCTAAGAAAAATGGCAATTCAATCTTCTTGCCAGCAGGTAAATATAAGCCACATGAAAGCTATATGACAGCGACAAAAATAGAAGGACATTACTGGTCTTCATGGTCAGGAGTTGGAGCTGTTACCACAACGAAGTCTGCAATGGGATTATTCTTTATGGATGGACTTGTAGATACCAATTTTAAAACTAAAGCTGATGGTTTGTTGATTAGGGGCGTAGTAGGGACTCCTAACGATTATATTCCAGTAGAAGATTTTGAAGTAGATGAAAGTGAAACTAAACGTCAAGGTTTTACTGTAAGTGGTAAAAAAGGAAATTATACTTATGTGGATTTAGGCTTACCAAGTAGAACTTTGTGGGCTACTTACAATGTTGGTGCTACTCTACCTGCTGAGTATGGTAACTTTTATGCTTGGGGTGAAACAGAGTCACAATCTTATTATTCACCTGAGACATATAAATTCTATGCTGGAGTTAAAAATAATTGGAATCAATACAGTAAGTATGTTTTATTTAATTCAACAGGAAAAGTAGATAATAAAACAAGGTTGGAGCCAATTGATGATGCTGCAACAGTGAATTGGGGTTCAAACTGGTGTATGCCAACTAGAGAACAAATAACTGAGTTAGGAGAATATTGTGATTTCTATGAAGAACATGTTTTGTTAAATGGTCAATATATTAGGGGGTATGTAGGTGTTTCTAAAATAAATGGATTTGAGATCTTTATCCCAAGTGCAGGTTGGTCTTATAAAACATACGATGTAACACGATTAACTGAATGGTATTGGAGCTCAGATTTATCATACGATGAAATATCTGGTGCAACAGATTATCGTGCATTTTATATGACCTATGATCCATATAGTGCATCTATGATAGTATTGGATACAAGCCGTTGTCAAGGATTATCTGTGCGTCCAGTTGTAAAAAAATAAAGTAGATAAATAGGAGAAAGCCGAAAATCCTTTAAAGAGTAGGTAAACTTTAAAGTTATTAATATTATGGCAACTTATGTAAGACAATTAAGAACAAAGAAAAAACTAAATCACAGAATTGGTGCTGGCGTGATTTTTACTGTTCAATCTTGTTGGTCCTCTGGAAAACCAGTTGATTCGGAAATTAAAGCCGCATTAGAAGCTCAATTTGGTAAGGGAGCTGGTGATTTCTCTGCATTTACTAATGATAAATACGAGATTTTAGCATAAGATTGGTTTGCTTTATCAGAAAAGTATTTATCACATAGGTGGGCGAGGAGTGTGATACTGCTTATTTGTCTGTAGCAACTCGCGTAAGGAAATGATAAAACGCGACATGGCATTTAGCTCCGACGAAACACAAATCCGCGAAATCCTCTCTGCCGAAATTGCCGACAACATCAAAAAAGGCTGGGAAGAGGTAAAATAACACTTGAAATGAAAAAAAGCGTTGAAAGTAAAAAGAAATAAATGAACAAATGGATAAGGCTCGTTTGGGGCGTCCTTGGAAACTCCAAATAGCCTTAATCCAAGTTAAAACTAGCATAATAATATAAACCTCTCGATACGTAGGTGAATCGTACTTAAAATTATGGCAAAATATGAAGTTGTAGATGGTGTTGGAATAATTCCAGCAGGTGTAACAAAGATAGGTATGTATGCCTTTAGGGATTGTACCTCTCTAACAAGTATTGTAATTCCTTCTAGTGTAACAGAGATAGGAGTACGTGCTTTTTATAATTGTACCTCTCTAACAAGTATTGTAATTCCTTCTAGTGTAACAGCGATAGGAGAATGTCTCTTTGAGGGGTGTACCTCTCTAACAAGTATAATTGTAGAAGAAGGTAATAGTGTGTATGATTCAAGAGAAGGTTGTAATGCAATTATAGAAACAGCAACTAATAAACTTATTCAAGGATGAAATTCAACTATTATTCCTTCAAGTGTAACCGAGATAGGAGATAATGCTTTTTATGGTTGTACATCTCTAACAAATGTAGTAATTCCTTCTAGTGTAAAAAAGATAGGTTGGGGTGCTTTTTATGGTTGTACATCTCTTATAAGTATTGAAATTCCTTCTAGTGTAACAGCGATAGGAGGCAAAGCCTTTAGGGATTGTACCTCTCTAACAAGTGTGGCAATTAATGGAAAAATCAAGAAGATAGAATTGAGTACCTTCAGCGATTGTACTGCCTTAGAGAGTATAACATTACCTACAGGCGTAAATGTAATTACATGGAATGCCTTCTATGGTTGTACTTCTTTAAAGGTGATAAATGTTCCTGCTAAGAAGTATGATTACTATTACGAACGCATACCAGAAGAACTTCATTCACTTATAGTGGAAATGGAACCAGTAAAGAAATCGAAAAAGAAATAATTGAATACACACTGCAACCCAAATTGCCGACAACATCAAAAAAGGTTGGGAAGAGGTAAAATAACACTTGAAATGAAAACATTATCAAAATCTAAATATTTAAGCTATTGCCAATGTGAAAAAGCATTGTGGCTAAATGTGAACAAACCAAATGAAAGCGTGGTAGACGATAGTGTTCAAGTGCGCTTTAGTGTAGGTACCGAAGTAGGTAAACTTGCTAGGAGTTTGTTTCCAAACGCTGTGGATGTTACCACCAAAGTGGGCGAGAGGTTGGATATATTAGCAATGATACAAAAAACTAGTGAAGCAATACACAATGGCACAGAAGCAATATGTGAAGCATCTTTCAGTTGCGTAGAAAAAGGTTTGAATCATTATTGTGCTGTGGATATATTGAAGCGCAATGGCAATAGTTGGGATATTTATGAGGTAAAGAGTATTTCAAGCGCAGAAAGTGATATTGTTGAAAATCCAGAAAAATTTAACAAATATGCAAAAGACATAGCATATCAAAAATGGGTGCTAGAAAAATGTGAAGTCTCTGTGAAAGGAACATATCTTGTTACATTAAACAAGAAATATGTACGTGAAGATAATTTGGATGTGAAACAGTTGTTTTGTATTCTCAATTTGGCAGAAAAAGTAGACAATGAAATTCAAAAAGTACCAAATGCTTTGCCAAAAATAGCTGAGGTGCTTGGTGGCGCAGAACCTAATATTGAGATAGGTGCGCAATGCCACAAACCTTATGGTTGTGCGTTTTGGAAATATTGTTCTACCTCTTTGGGTATAGATACAGAAAGCAAGCAGAGTATTTTTAAACTTTATAGATTGGGTATTGCTAAATGTATAGAATATCACAAACAAGGGGTTAAGACTTTTGAGAATATTAAAGATATAAAATTGACCCCAGTGCAGCAAATGCAAGTAGATTGCACATTAAACAACAAAGAATGTATAAATAAAGATGGTGTATATAAATTTTTAAATAAAATAAAGTATCCTCTTTATTTCTTAGACTTTGAGACTATGCAAGATGCTATTCCACAATACGCAGGTGCTAAACCATATCAGCAAATCGCTTTTCAATACTCTCTGCACTACATAGAAAAAGAAGGTGGAGAGTTGAAGCACAAGGGATATTTGGCACCTAGCGATGGTAGCGACCCGCGCAAAGACTTGGCCAAAGAGTTGTGCAATGATATTCCGCTTGACGCATGCATTATGGCATACAACGACCCTTTTGAGAAAGGACGCATCAAGGAAATGGCAGAAGTTTTTCCTGAACTTTCTGATCACTTGATGAATATTCATGATAATATCATAGACTTGTTGATACCATTTCGTCAAGGCAATTATTACAATTCAGCCATGGGTGGTTCATTTAGTATTAAGAGCGTGTTACCAGCGTTGTTCCCAGACGATAGTGAACTAAATTATCACAACCTAGACGAACTAGTGCAAAACGGAGGCGATGCCATGACAATATTCCCAACCATAAAAGATATGGATGCCACTAGCGCCCAACAAGCCCGCAATGCCCTCCTTGCCTACTGTCGCCTCGACACCCTAGCCATGGTCCGCATCTGGGAAAAATTAAAAGAAGTAGTTGGAAAAGAGTAAAAAATACGTTTAGGTGCTTTTTATTCTACTATAATAAGAACAGATGAATTTGATCCAGAGAAGTTACGTGTTTTAGACTGTTGTGATTGGAATGATTGTAGAAACATACCAGAAGTCTTACAAGAGCATTGGCCAGATAGATTACTGAATAATATTGTATACGGAGATAAATTCTATGAGCTTGAATGTGATGAAATTGATTCATATGATTTCAACTTTGATTTAGTTCATTACAATTTGCGAAGTGTAGAATATTTATGACAGTAGGATACTCTCATCTTATGATAAATATGAGAAATTAGTATAAAAATGCGTTGGTCAACTAGGTTTGATCAATGCATTTTGTGATAAATGAACTTAATGTCAATATCTTGAAATAAACAAAATATCACTCCGAGTAAAACCTCTCGATGTATAGGTTAATCGATTTTTAAGTTATGTCTATTTATAAAGTAAAAAGTGACGGAACAGGTGTAATCCCTAGATGGATACCTTTTCTTGCATTATTTGATAATGGTTTTGAAAACAATACCGATTTACTAAGAGTAAAACTTCCATCAAATCTAAGGAAAATAGGGGATTCTACTTTTAAAGGTTGTAGTTCATTGCAAGAGATAGTTATTCCATCAGAAGTAGAAGAGATAGGTAATGGTGCATTTATGAACTGTAGTTCCTTGCAAGAAATAATTATACCTTCTAGTGTTAAGAAATTGGGTAATAGTGTATTTTGTGGTTGTAGTAATTTACAAAAGGTGATTCTTTCAGAAAATATAACCGTGATACCTGATGGTGCATTTGAAGAGTGTACTTCCTTACAAATTATAGAAATACCAAATGGTGTAAGAAAAATTGGATTTGATGCTTTTCATGGATGTAGTAATTTAAAAGAGATTATTATTCCATCTAGTGTAGAAGAAATTTGTAAAGATGCCTTTGAAGGATGTAATGCTATAATTAAAAGATTATGACTTTAGAACAATACAACGCAGAAGCGAGCAGACTTAAAAGAGAACTTAAGAATCTTAATACAAGCAGAGTGTCTCTTACAGACCCAGAAGATATAGAGGCAGCCAGGTCTCAAGTGCACAAACTGCAGGTGGAGTACAATGATGTGCTTCAAAAGATTAAAGAAATAAAAGACGATTACGAGTGGAAAAAGAGCATCGACCGCGAGTTTAATTCGTTAGTTTAATTATATCTTCTACATAAATTAATAAAATATGAAAGATCCTATTTATCTAAATGATTTACTACAACTAGATGACTTGAAAAATGTAAAATTGAGATTTAACCTACATTTTGCAGATAAGAAAGTGCCAGCTATAAAATATTATAACGATGAAGAGATCGGTGTGATGCTTTATGGACAATATCATAACTATTCAAAAAAAGGAAATTTTAAGGAAGGAAATATTTCTTTAGGTTTTGTTCCTATACCAAACCAAAAAGATTCTTGGCTACTTTTTCATATAGGTAGAGTAGTAAAAGATTTAAATCAAAAAAACGGACTCGGATATGAATACGAGGCAATTCCAGAATTAGAAAAGTATGAAGGTAGGGTTATTATACATTTTGATAATAAATCTCAAAATTTAATAAGGTGCGCAGATACAACAATAAAAGATTGTACAGTAAAAGAAGTCTTGCCAGAGAAGTACAATACTTATCATTTCCCAGGATATGATAATGTAAATATCTCGTGGAAAGAATTAAGTCATCTTATAAAAACGCCTAATTGGGAAACTGCATTACGAAATCAAAAAGGAGTGTATTTGCTGACAGATAAGGGCACAGGAAAAAAATATGTTGGTTCTGCCTATGGTGAAAATATGATATACGCAAGATGGGACTGTTATATTAAAACTTGCCATGGTAATAATAATAAACTAACGAAATTATCAGCAGATTACATAAAAAATAATTTCTATTTCTCAATATTAGAAACATTTAATAGTAATGTTAGCGATGATGTCATTATAGCTAGGGAGAACTATTGGAAAGAGGTCTTAGATACAAGAAAACATGGTTATAATGATAACTAATGTAATTAGCATAAAAATCGTTGGTTAGAGTCTATAGGCTAACATAGAATATAAAACAAGAAAACTAAAAACGCAGTCTTGCAGGTACTTTCTTTAAGTTGGCAGGTGTGGTAGTGGCTACAAAAGTAATGAAAGGATTATTCTCAAAAGATTAAAGAAATACGATTACGAGTGGAAAAAGAGCATCGACCGAGAATTTAATTCTCTTAATTAAGATTATACCAGAAGGAGTGACAGCAGAAAAGAATGCAAAACCAAGAAATAATTAATAATAACAAACACTGTAAAAAATAAAGAAACCATGAAGACTAGTGTTATTGATGTTCCTCGTAAGCATACGCAAGATGACCTTTTGGGTATTCAAGTATATCAAAATGCATTGATTAAATATATTAAACTTACTGATACTCCTATTACTATTGCGCTACAAGGTGAATGGGGTAGTGGCAAAACATCTTTGATGAACCTACTACGTTACAACCTTTGTGACATGGATGGTGCGCCATATTATCCTATTTGGATTAATACATGGCAGTATTCTTTAATGAAAACTCCATCTCAAGCAATTATGTCTATATTGGAGGGTATAATAAACCAAATAGGTGCATTAACTACCAATAACCAAAAATGGGCTGAGAGCAAGAAGAAAATAGGAAGTTTATTCAAAAAAATGGCAGTGGTTGGAACTAAAGCTGCTGTTGGTATTGCTGGCCTTGATTCGGGTTTGGTAGATGAGGCATTTGATATAGGTGATTCTGCATCATCTGATATAACACAGCTTAAAGAGGAAATTGCAAAACTTGTTGAAGATGCTCTTTCAAAAGACTCTTCAAAACAAGGTTTTGTGTTCTACATTGATGACCTAGACCGTATCGACCCTCCTGTGGCAGTGGAGATTTTGGAACTATTGAAGAATATCTTCGACCTTGAAAACTGTGTATTTGTGCTTGCTATCGACTACGATGTGGTTATCAAAGGTTTAAAACCTAAGTTTGGTGAGCTTACTCAAGCAAACGAACGTGAGTTCCGTTCTTTCTTTGATAAGATTATTCAGTTGCCATTCTCAATGCCAGTGGCATCATATAATGTGGATACTTTCTTAGTGGATGCACTAAGTAAAATAGAATTCTTTACCGATGAAGAACTTGCCGACAATTCGCTTGCAGAGCAACTTTCTGAAATAACACGTCTGTCTGTGGGTACAAACCCACGTTCTTTGAAACGTCTTACCAATACGCTTGCTCTTATCTCTATCATATACGAGGAGCAAAAAGGTGAAGGGGCAGGTAATGAGTCTTTGCGTGACAAATTAATTAACTACGCTCTTGTTTGTATGCAGATTGCATATCCTTATGTGTATAATCAGCTAACAGAAGAACCCGATTTCAAGAGTTGGAATGAGAAGATTGCTTCAAAACTTAAACTTCGTCCGTTAAATGAAGAAGAAACAGAAAGACTCAACTCTACAGAAGAGTTTGATGAAGATTGGGAAAAGGTTGTTTTCCGTATGTGCCAAAAGGAAACATATTTGAGCAATCGTGTATTTAGCGTGTCTTCTCTTCTAAATAAAATAGCAAGTATTATCAATGACGACGATAATTTAGGTGAGATTGTGGAGGCTACGCTTGAGATGTCTGCCGTTACCAACCTTAAAGCATTTGATTCTCCAAGGAAACTAAAAAGATCTGAAATAGATTGGGAGGCTATCTTATGGAATCCATTAAAAGAACAACTTCTTTCAAAAGCTAAGATTAAATTGAGCCTTTGTAAAGGCAGACCGTATGCTAGAGTAAAATCAAGTTTGCTAGATTCTAAATATGTTGTTGTATATAGTGTTAGAGAATGTGAGGCTTCTGTGAAAATAGAAGGTTTCGAAGGCGATAAAACAAAACAAATTTATGAATCTAAGCTTGCCGGGGCGCCTGCAAATCACATTATTAAAGAGTTTACGCTAGAGCAAGGTGCAAAGAATAAGGATAAATGGGCTTTGATTATAAATAAAAAATTTGATAAAAATGATAGTGGCCTATTGCAGTGGTATCTAGATACACTCATTGAACTATACAATTACATAGAAAAGTAAATATGAGTTTATACTTCTGCATGCAACTTGTTTTAGGTGGTATTATTGGCATTAGAAAAGTAGACGAGTTGACAGCTGAGTTAAAGAAATGGAAAGACTAACACAACAACAATTAGATGGTATTTGCATACTTCTTCATCACACACATAGCGAGGAAATAACCCAACATATTCTTGAAATAATCGGAAGAAAAAATTGGACAAGAGATGTTTTAAGTGAATGTGGTGGTCTTATGACAGAGGAACAAGAAGATTTATTTGAGTCTCTTGGTGGAGGATATACCATTGAGGAAATTGATGAAATTTGTCATATTGATGATATAAATTTTGAAATTTCAGAGAAATTAAAGGAACAAGGTGTAACTAAATATCTTTACGAAAACGAAGATTATTTGAATGAAATTAGAGAAGGTAGGATTATTTGTGAAGGTATTAACGTAGAAGAGATAAAAAATATAGGTAAATGGAAAAATTAACCAAACAACAAGAAGATATCGTATGTGAACTTCTTCATCGTTCGTATAATGAGGAAATTACTCAATTTATATTAGATGTTATAGAAGAACATAATTGGACTCGCAGTATACTTGGTTCCGACCCATCATATTTAACAGAAGAGCAAAAGGATTTGTATAACAAATTAGGTGGAGACTTTACAATGTGCGATGTTCAAGAAGATATTGAAAACAGTGCCATAAATCAAGAAATTGCAAATATATTAGAAGAAAGTGGAGTTACAAAATACTTATACGAAAATGAGGAATATTTAACCGCTATACGTGAAGGAGAAGTTATTTGCGAAGGAATTAACGTAGAAGAGATAAAAAATATGATTTATGGATAATGGAAAAACTAACTAAACAACAAGAAGTAATAGTTAGAAAATTACTTCATCACTCTCATAATGAAGATTTTAATCAGTTTGTATTGAATATTATCGGAGAACAAAATTGGACAAGAGATATTTTGGGGGATAGTGTAGAGTTTTTAACAGAAGAACAAGAGGATTTATATGAATCACTTGGCGGAGGATATACAAGCGAAGAAATAGATGAATGTATATATAACGACAAAGTTAACCTTAAAATATCTAAAAAGTTAAAAGAACGTGGAGAATCAAGTTATTTATATGCTAATGAAGAATATTTAGATGAAATTCGTCAAGGGACAATTGTTTGTGAAGGTGTTGATGTTGAAGAGATAAAAAATAGCCTATAAGTGAAATCAACCTTGCGTTTTGTGCAATACCCCTCGAGTCGCTTTTTTGTGGCTCGAGGGTTTTTCTTTATTCAACTTTATACTCTGCCCACTCTAGGAATAACTCAAAGGAGTTTTCCTCAGGCATAGAGGGTAGGGTTTTCTCAATGGAGTCTATGTGGGCTATGTGTGCGCAGTGCACTTCGTAGTAGGGTGCGTATTTGTCTTTTGGTAATTTGGCAGCAAGGCTTGTGTAATAGTTTACGTAGTCTTTTTTGGTATAAAAGGCAACTTCTTTGTATGGGAACTTTTCTAATTTTTCGCATGTCGCTTGGTAGGCAGAGTCTAGGGAAAGGGTAGCCTCTTTTTTGTCTTGATTGTATTGATAATCTTTATACGCTGTTTTTAGGTGAGGTTGGGCAGCCATCGCAAACAAAACAAGGCCTACAAGGCTCAATATAACGGTTTTAGGCCTACTGTTTTGTGCACGTATGGCCTTTTCTATGGCTTCTATATTGGAGTACTGCCCATGCAAGCATTTGCTTGCTATGCGGGCGTACTTTTTGCCCAAGAGCAGAGTAATCAGTTCCCCTAACTTTTTGATGTCTTCTTGTGGGTTGTTGGCTACCGACGATATGGCATCGTCTGTATTGGAGAGTCCAAAATCGATGAGTTTTACATTGTTTCCATTGTTGGTAACCATGATGTTGCTCAGCTTGAGGTCGTGGTGCACCAGCTGTAGGCTGTGGATGTACTTAAGTGCATCCAATAGTTGAAAAAGCACCCTCTTGCGTAGTTCATACACAGGGTTTTGTTTGATCCACTTTCCCAAAGTGACACCGTCAACGTATTCTTGTACAATGCACAAGCCTAAATCGTTTACTTCTTCTAAAGAGTAGGTGGCGGCAATGTGTGGGTGGTTGAGCGATATGCCGAGGCTAAATTCTTTTTCGTGCAGTAGCTGATAAGCCGTATAACCCTGGTATTCTTTTCTAATGGACTTAAGCAAGAAACGTCTGCCGTAGCGCATGCCTACGTAGAGGGCATTGCGCGACCGTACCTGCATACAAGAAATACCCGTCCATGCTTTGGTGGCGATGCCGGGTTCTATAAATGCTGACGACGATGAGAAGTTGTCTTCCTGCATGTGCTATGCGTTTTGTAAGAGTTGAAGGATATCTTGTGCTCCTGTTGCCAAATTGCCACTGCAAGTGTATTTTGCTTGGGAGTAGTAGGGTAGGCGTTGGGCCATCATTTCTTCGATGAAATGGCGCATTTCTGCGCTTGTTTTGTCTTTTAGCAGTGGGCGGGTGTGCTTGCCAATTTCCAAGCGGGCTACTAATTCATCCATGTCGGGGTTTAAAAACACCGTTGTGCCGTTTTGGTTCATGAGTACCATGTTATCGCCTTGGCAGGGGGTACCACCACCTGTTGCTATCACCACTTTTTCTTGTACAAATATATCGGTCAATGCCTGGCGCTCTAATTGCCTAAAGTAGGCTTCTCCTTTTTCGGCAAAAATAGTCGCAATGCTTTTGCCTTGCTTTTGTTCTATGTATTGGTCTAAATCGACAAAACGATAGCCCAATTTTTGTGCCAATTCGGTGCCTATGGTAGTTTTGCCTGCGCACATGTATCCAACTAAAAAAATCCTTTTCATAGGGCAGGTGAAAGTAAACGAGCCATTGATTGCAGTATCTTTCGGCCAAACGGACGACGTTTCCAGGTTAGGTACGATAGTTTTTTGCAATGCTTGATGTCTGTGGTAAAAATATAGGTAAGTTCTTCGGCAGTTTTGCGGTCGTACACAAAGGCATTGACTTCAAAGTTCTGTTCAAAGCTGCGTAAATCCATGTTGGCTGTTCCTACAATGCTTAGCTCTCCATCTACTACCATGGTTTTGGAATGGATAAATCCCTTTTTATATTGTAGCACTTCAACGCCAGATTTTAGGATATTCTCCATGTACGAAATGGATGCTTCAAAGGCAATTTTTTCGTCAGATCGATTTGGAATCATCAGTTTTACATCCACTCCTCGCAAGGCTGCCATTTCAATGGCATTGGCGATGCTTTCGTTGGGCAGGAAGTAGGGAGTTTGGATGTAGATGTACTTCTTGGCGTGCATAATGGCATGCAGGTAGCCTTGCATAATGGTTTGCCAATCTTGGTCTGGACCGCTGCCTACTATCTGAATACCAGTGTTGTTATCTTTCGATGAAATGGGGAAATACAGCGGATCATGCAGCCAATGTTTGGTCATGTACAACCAGTCGGTTTGGAAGATAGTTTGCAATCCGATAACCGCATCGCCTTCGATGCGTAGGTGGGTATCGCGCCAAACACCCCATTCCAAGCCTTTGGTGTAGCGGTCTGCAATGTTAAAGCCCCCCAAGTAGCCTACCTTGCCGTCAATAACAACAATTTTGCGGTGGTTGCGGTAGTTTAGTTTGGTGGTAAAGTAGGGGAAACGAATCTTAAAAAACGACTGCATGCGGATGCCTGCTTTTTTCATCTCGTTGATGGCAGAACGTTTCAGCTTCCAGCTGCCCAAGTCGTCGTAAATAAAGCGCACCCTTACTCCTTCTTTTGCTTTTTGAATAAGGGCATTTTTAAAGGCTTCGCCTGTTTTGTCGCTCTCAATGATGTAATATTCAGCATGAATGTGGTGCTGTGCCTGCTGAATATCTGCCAGCATATCTTGCAGCAAGTTGTTGCCATTAGTATAGATTTTTACATCGTTGTTGCCCAATAACGGAGCCTCGCCAGTGTTCTTTAGTAGGTCAATAAGGGGTTGATTGGCGGTAATGGCAGGGTTGGTATTATCGTAGTATTGTCGTTGCAGAATAGGCTGCAAATTATTTTCTTTTTGTAGGCGCATCTTGCGCGACAAACGACTTTGGCGCTTAAAACTTCTGCCGAAGATGATGTAAATGAACAGACCTATGTAGGGTAAAAAGAGCAAGAGCAGTACCCACGCAATGGTGCGCACTGGATTTTTATTTTCGAGCAGTACCACTGCAATGCTGGCAATGGTTAAGTACCAATAGGCACCCGAAAATACAAACTCTATAATTTGCTCAAAACGATCCATATTATCGGTAATAATGCACAAATGTTCCGTCGCCTATGTGCTGTATGCTTTGGCGTAATTTATGGGTGGGTAGTTGAGGTGCTGGTGTACCCTTTTGACAAGCGTATGCCCCAATTTCTACCTGAATTTCGTCAAAATAATCGCCATCAATAAATTGTTGCAAGGTTTTTTCGCCTCCTTCAATGATGATGGATTGTATGTTGCGTTCGTACAATGCAGTCAATAGCTGTGGAATGATGTTCTCCGAAAAATCCAGCTGCAAATAGGGAGCATCGTTACGTTGGTTGTTGACAATAAGCGTGTCGATGGTGCCATCCAACAAGTGGTGCGTGGCAGGGATGGTACAGTTGCGGTCGATGGCGATGCGCAAGGGATGTTTGCCGTACCAGCGACGGGTATGTAGCTGCGGATTATCCTTTAGTGCAGTACGTGTACCCACCAAAATAGCACTTTCTTCTGCGCGCATTTGATGCACCAGGGCTTTAGTGATATCGGTTGAGATGCGTATGGGCTTTTCGTCGTCAGCATCCAAAAATCCATCGGCAGTTTGTGCCCATTTCAGGATGATGTAGGGGCGATGCTGGGTAAAATACGTAAAAAAGCGTTTGTTCAACTCCCAACCTTCCTTTTCGAGCAATCCTGTTTCCACTTTGATGCCTGCAGCGCGCAATTTGGCAATACCCCTGCCGGCTACTTGAGGGTTTGGGTCTAAGTTACATACCACTACTTTTTGTACGCCTTCGCATATGAGCCTGTCGGCGCAAGGAGGCGTTTTGCCGTAATGCGAGCAGGGCTCTAAATTGACATATACAGTACTTTGGGGCAGTAGGTGTTTTTCTTTGACGCTATTTAGCGCGTTTACCTCGGCATGTGGCGCTCCGTAACGTCTATGGTACCCCTCGCCAATGATGCGCCCTTCAGCTACCACCACACAGCCCACCATGGGATTAGGCGCCACATGGCCTCGCCCCAAACGCGCTAAATAGAAGCACCTGCGCATGTATGTTGTGTCAAGCGTCATTGGTCAAAAAAAGAAGATACCTTCAAAGGTACACTTTTTAGGATGTTACACCAAATCCTTTTGCGTTTTTCTGTAAAACAAGTTGGTATATTTCCAAAAACTTGGGCAAAACGCTTATCTTTGCACCATGCAAAATCTCTATCTCCAATACAAGCAAGCCCTTTCGTCGCTGTACACCCCGCACGAAATTTCCCTGCTGTTTAGGGACTGTGTGGCGCATGTATTGCAAGTGGATGTGCAGCAAACCTACTTTCTTTCGGATATACAGGCGACTGATGATCAACAAAGATGCCTGTTAGCCTACCTGCATGCATTGAAAAACCATACCCCGCTGCAGTATGTATTGGGCAAAGAAACCTTTATGGATCTTTCGTTTGCCGTTACGCCTGATGTGCTGATTCCTCGTCCAGAAACAGCAGAATTGGTTCGCCTCATCATTCAGCAACATCAGCATTGTTCTACTTTGCGCATATTGGATATGGGTACAGGCAGCGGTTGCATTGCCATTGCGCTAGCACACTACCTGCCACAGGCGCAAGTAACAGCCATTGACTTTTCTGAAAAAGCCCTATCGGTAGCGCAAAAAAATGCCCAATCCATCGGAGTAAATGTCGAATTTATCCAGGCAGATATGCTGTCGGAAAATTTGCTTCCCCATCAGGAATTTGATGTCATTGTAAGCAATCCGCCATACATCATGGATAGCGAGAAGCAAGACATGCAAGCCAATGTGCTCAACTTCGAGCCACACACTGCCTTGTTTGTGCCAGATGCCGATCCTTTGCTGTTCTATCGTGCCATTGCCGCTTATGCACATCGCATACAGGTTCCCTCCGTTTATGTAGAAATCAATCGACAGTTGGGCGAGCCTACACAAGCCCTTTTCACTCCCTACGGCTATCAAACCGCCTTGTTGCACGACGATTTTTCTAATCCTCGTTTTGTAATTGCCACACGCTAACGCATTTATCTTCTCTAATAATTTGTTTTTTCTTGCTACTTATTTGCTTTTTGCCACTTTTATTTTTAATTTAGCAAACGATTGCAAAAACAAAGAGGCATGAACTATTTGAATTTTGACAAAAGCGTGCTTACCAACCTCGATAAGTCGCTTACCAAAGAAATGTTGCGCACCAATCGGTCGGGAGCTTACAACAGCACGACCTTGGCAGATTGCAATACCCGCAAGTACCATGGTCAGCTGGTTATCCCAGTTCCAAGCATCGATAGCAACAAGCACATTTTGCTGTCGTCGCTCGATGAAACCATTGTGCAACACAGTGCCGAATTTAACCTTGGAGTGCACCAGTACGAAGGTGGTCATTTTAGCCCCAACGGGCACAAGTACATTCGGGAGTTTTCGTGCGAACTTATTTCCAAAACTGTGTACCGAGTAGGGGGTGTGATCATTTCCAAAGAACGCCTTATGGTGTCGAACGAAGCGCGTACCATTACCAAATACACCTTGTTGCAAGCTCATTCTGCCACCACCATTCGTTTCAAACCTTTCTTAGCATTTCGTGCTGTGCACGATTTGTCTGTTGCCAATGGCGTGGCGGATACTACCCCAAGAACAAGTAAAAAAGGTGCGGCTTTTTGCTTGTATCCTAACTATCCTACCTTGTTTTTGCAATTTTCCAAGCAACCAGTATATGTGCACGATCCGCACTGGTACAACCATGTGATGTATGCAAAAGAGCAGGAAAGAGGTTGTCCGTTTACGGAAGATTTGATGGTGCCAGGCTATTTTGAGATGCCTATTAAACAAGGCGAAAGCATCTATTTTACCGCAGGGACTACAGAAATAGCGCCTACCCACCTCAAAAAAATATGGGAAACCGAATTGGCGTTGCGTCAGCCACGTGTCGATATGTACCATTGTTTGCGCAATGCAGCTATTCAGTTTACCAAGAAAACAGAAACTGGCACTTATCTCTTGGCTGGTTATCCTTGGTTCAGGGTGCGTGCTCGTGATCAATTTATTGCCTTGCCTGGCTGTACTTTGAGCATCGGTGATGCCGATACGTTCTTGCAAATTGCGCAAACAGCTGTAGCAGAAATTGCGAACATGATGGAGGGGAATCCCGCTGCTGGTATTACCGAATTGGATGCCCCAGATGCGTTGTTGTGGTTTGTATGGGCCATTCAGCAGTACGAACGTCAGGTTGGCAAGTTACCGAATCAGCTGGCAAAAGCGGTAGTTGATATGGTGCAGTACATCGTACTACAGCAACATCCCCACCTCTACTTACGCAACAACGGTTTGGTATCGGTTGACGGCACCAGTGTCCCAATGACCTGGATGAATGCTACCGAAAACAGCTTGCCCATTACCCCTCGAACGGGTTTTGTGGTCGAAATCAATGCCCTGTGGTATAATGCTTTGTCGTATGCTACTACGCTCACAAAGGATGTGGCGCAAAAAGCTACATGGACCGACCTAGCTGAGCAGACCCAACGCTCGTTTGTGGATACCTTTTGGAATGGGTTGTATTTGTACGATTACGTAAATGGTCAGTACCGCGACGTTGAGGTACGCCCCAATATGCTATTGGCAGTAGCTTTGCCTTATTCGCCCCTTACCAGGCAGCAGCAAAAATCGGTGTTGGATGTCTGCACGCGCGAGCTGCTTACCCCAAAAGGATTGCGTAGCTTGAGCCCTAAAAGTGGCTACTATCGCCCTAACTATGTGGGTGGTATGTTGGAGCGCAACCGCAACTACCACAACGGACCTGTTTGGCCCTGGTTTACGGGCTTGTATGCCGAAGCGTACCTGAAGATCCATAAAATGGGTGGAGCATCGTTTGTAGAACGTTTGCTCATTGGCATGGAGGCAGAAATGAAAAAATTGTGCATTGGTACGCTATCCGAATTGCACGACGGCAATCCACCCTACAAAGGACACGGTGCTATGTCGTATGCACCATCAGTAGGTGAAATTTTACGCACATTACAACTATTGAAAGAAATGCAGTAATCCTGATACCATGAAAGCATTGATGTTTGGGTGGGAATTTCCACCACATATTTTGGGCGGTTTGGGAACGGCCAGTTACGGACTGACGCGAGGAATGGCAGAGCAAGAAGACCAGTCAATTACTTTTGTGATTCCCAAACCTTATGGCGACGAGGACCAAAGTTTTTTAAAAATCATAGGTGCTTGCAACGTGCCCGTGGTGTGGAAAGACGTGTCGTACCAGCAGGTGGATGCAACTTTGGGCGGCATTATGCATCCCGATGAGTATTTTTTCTACCGCGACCGTATTCGCTATGATTTTAGCCGTATAGGTACCAACGAAATTGGTTGTATCGAATTTTCGGGTCGTTACCCCGACAACTTGTTGCAGGAAATTAGCAATTACGAGGCAGTGGCAGGGGTGTTGGCGCATAGTTTGGATTTTGATGTCATTCACTCGCACGACTGGCTGACTTATCCTGCCGGTATCTTTGCCAAGCAGATTACGGGCAAACCGTTGGTCATTCACGTGCACGCTACCGATTTTGACCGCAGTCGCGGACAGGTAAATCCAACGGTTTATAGCATCGAGCGTAGAGGGATGGATGTGGCAGACCACATTATTTGTGTAAGTGAACTTACCCGCAGAACGGTCATCGAAAAGTACCACCAAGATCCTCGCAAGGTAACTACCGTGCACAATGCGGTTGACCCGATTCCTAACGTAGAGCAATTTGTAAAAACGCCTCGAAAAGAAAAATTGGTCACCTTTTTGGGACGCATTACCATGCAAAAAGGACCAGAATATTTTGTAGAAGCTGCAGCAAAGGTGTTGCAACGAACCAAAAATGTACGTTTTGTGATGGCGGGTAGTGGCGATATGATGCAAGCCATGATTGATTTGGTGGCGGCCAAGGGTATCGCCGATAGGATGCACTTTACTGGTTTTTTGAAAGGGAAACAAGTAACGCAGATGCTGGCAGATAGCGATGTGTATATGATGCCGTCGGTATCCGAACCCTTTGGTATTTCGCCATTGGAAGCCATGCAGGTTGGTACGCCATCCATTATTTCCAAGCAATCGGGTTGTGCCGAAATTCTGGACCATGCCATTAAAACCGACTACTGGGATGTTGATGCCATGGCAGATGCCATTTATGCCATTGTCGAATATCCCTCTATTTACGAAACCTTGAGCCGAGAGGGCAGAAATGAGGTTAATCAAATAACATGGGACAAAGCTGGCCTTAAAGTCCGCGCCATATATGATACGGTGATAAATAATTCCTAATTCCTAATTATTCAATGCTGCGCATTTCATGATTTTTATTCCCTTCGGTCATCAGTACGTCTCGTGACTCGGCATAGTCAATGTAAACATTGCCTCTGCTCTCGCTACTCGAAAAATTCCTAATTCCTAATTATATGAAAACCATCTGCTTATACTTTGAAGTTCACATTCCATACGTATTAAAACGTTATCGTTTTTTTGAAATTGGAAATGACCACTACTATTACGACGATTTTGCCACCGAAGACAGGGTGCGTTACCTGGCAGAAAAATCTTTCTTGCCTACCAACAAAATTTTGTTGCAGCTAATTGCCAACAAAGAGTACAATTTTACCTGTGCTTTTTCCTTGTCGGGTGCTGCTATCGAGCAATTGGAGCAATATGCTCCCGAAGTCATTGACTCATTCCAACAGTTGGCAGAAACGGGCAAGGTAGAATTTTTGGCAGAGCCTTATGGTCACTCCATGGCATCGTTGTTTGATGAAAATGAGTTCGAACGACAAGTGGAAAAACATGCTGCCAAAATCAAAGAATTGTTCGGCAAGAAACCTACTGCTTTTCGTAATACAGACTTTATTTATTCCGATGAAATCGGCGAAAAAGTAGCGTCAATGGGCTATAAAACCATCTTGATGGAGGGTGCAAAACACATTTTGGGCTGGCGCAGTCCTAACTACGTTTATCAACATGCCTACCTGCCCAAAGTAAAATTATTGGCGCGCAACCACATTTTAAGTAACCACATCACCTTCCATTTCTCAGACCCATCGTGGTCGGAGTACCCATTAACTGTCGATAAGTTGATGGATTGGCTCAATGCATCGCCAGCAGAAGAAACCATTTGTAACCTTTGGATGGGCTACGAAACCTTTGGTGATGTGCAAAAAGAATCGACCGGTATCTTTGAATTCCTAAAAGCCTTGCCATTGTTGGCAAAACGCAATGGCATTGGTTTTGTAACGCCATCGGCTGTTAAAGATGATCCTGTAGCAGCCTTGTCGGCTCCTTATCCAGTATCGTGGCAAGGTGAAGAAAAAGATTTGGGCATTATGTTGGGCAATGCCTTACAAGAAGAGGCGTCTAACAAGCTGTACAGTGTAACCGAGCGTGTTAATTTGTGCAAGGAAAAGAACCTAAAACGCGACTGGTTACACATACAATGTGCTGATTATTTCCGCTTTATGAGTTTTAAACCTACTTGGGGCAATACCTTCGAATCGCCCTATGATGCGTTTATCAACTACATGAATATTTTATCTGACTTTTTGTTGCGCGTAGAAGCTGAATACCCCACCTCTATCGAGAACGAAGAGTTGAACGAGTTGCTAAAAACCATCAACGATCAGGAAAAAATGATTGCTAAATTGGAGAAACAGCTAAAAACTACCAAGAAAACCAAAAAAGAGGCGTAAATTTGTAACAGAAAAATTAACTTTATGTTATCAACTAAGGATTTAAAACAATTAGCCGATAAGGGCATTTCAGAATTGCAGTTTCAGTCGCAAATTGAAAATTTTGAAAAGGGATTTCCGTATGCTAACTTAGCAGGTGCAGCAACGGTTGGCGATGGAATCGTGCATTTTTCGCCCGAGGAAGTGCAAGAATATGCCAACTATTTTGATACAAACAAGACCGATTTGAGCATGGTGAAATTTGTGCCTGCATCGGGTGCTGCATCGCGTATGTTCAAGGACCTGATTGATTTGGAGCAAAAATACGATGCTTCCGAAAAGAAAATAGGCTTTGCTGGTATGATCAGGTGCCTCGACAAGGTGGCTCAAATGGCACTTGCCAAAGAGTTGAACGAAGTTTTGTTGAGGGATGGCATGGAGCTAAAATTATTGGTTGATCAGAAAAAGTACACCGACATTGCTCGTTACATCCTGCAACCTTGCGGTTTGAACTACCAACGTAAACCCAAGGCCATGCTTGCTTTTCATAAGTATGGAGAAGAGGTGCGTACCTCGTTCGAAGAACACTTGGTAGAAGGTGCTGCTTATGCCCAAATGACCGATAAAACCGTGCATTTGCACTTTACTATATCGCCCGAGCACAGGGCTATGTTTGAAGAAAAGGTGGCCAATATAGTGCCTATTTTTGAAGAAAGATACGGTGTTCGCTACGACATTCAATTCTCGGAGCAGATGAGTAAAACTGATATGGTGGCGTTGGACCAAGATGGTAATTTGGTGCGCAATACCGATGGTAGTATTTTGTTGCGTCCAGGCGGACACGGTGCGCTTATCGAAAACCTCAATCAGTTGGATGTGGATATGATTTTTATCAAAAACATCGACAACGTTACTACGGATGCCTTGCGTCCTACTACCTATTTGTACAAGAAAGCATTGGCAGGCTATTTGCTCATGGTACAGCAAACGGTGTTTGAGGCGTTGCACCAGTTAGAATCGCTTTCTGTCAATGAATCGATGCTTTCGAACATAGAGGGATATGCTTCCAAAGTTCTCAATATCCGTTTCTCGATGACCTACTACAGCCGTTCGATGCGTGAGCGTGTGAGCTATTTGGCGCGCAAACTGAACCGTCCTATTCGTGTGTGTGGTATGGTAAAAAACGAAGGCGAACCCGGCGGTGGTCCTTACTGGGTACGCAACGAACGCGGACACAGTAGCTTGCAAATTATTGAGGCATCGCAAATCGATTTCAACAACCGATTCCAAGTAGATATGGTTAAACAGGCATCGCACTTTAATCCTGTCGATTTGATTTGTGCTGTACGTAACTACAAAGGCAATAAGTTTAACCTGAAAAACTACATCGATAAGAATACCGGTTTTATTTCGAAAAAGAAACAAAACGGCATTGCAATGACCATTCAAGAGTTGCCTGGCTTGTGGAATGGTGCTATGGCAAATTGGAATACCATTTTTGTAGAAGTTCCTATCGAAACGTTTACACCTGTAAAAACAATAGAAGATTTATTGCGCAAAGAACATCAGTAATAAATTTTCTCTTTTATCCTTTTATTACTAAATTTGCAGCCTAATTGACAAAAATCCAGATAGAATGGGAATTATTGGAAGAAAAAAAGTAGCAGAGGTACTTCAAATGACCTCGTATGGCGAAAATGTAATCGTTAAAGGATGGGTGCGTACCCGTCGTGGTAACAAAAATGTTAGTTTCATCGCTTTGAACGATGGCTCTACTATAAATAATGTACAAATTGTGGTGGATAATGCCAATTTCGAAGAGGCTGAATTGAAAAAGATCACCACTGGCGCTTGTATCGGTGTAAACGGAACATTGGTACAATCGATGGGCAAAGGACAATCGGTCGAAATCCAAGCTGCATCTATCGAGGTGTATGGCGAGGCAGATCCAGAAACCTATCCTTTGCAAAAGAAAGGCCACTCAATGGAGTTTTTGCGCGATATCGCCTACTTGCGTCCTCGTACCAATACTTTTGGTGCAGTATTGCGCATCCGTCACAACATGGCGATGGCGATTCATACTTTCTTCCACCAACGTGGTTTCTACTACTTCCATACTCCACTGATTACGGCTTCTGACTGCGAAGGTGCAGGACAAATGTTTACCGTAACAACCATGGATTTGGATAACTTGCCTAAAAATGAAGAAGGCAAAACCGACTACACCCAAGATTTTTATGGCAAACATGCCAGCCTAACCGTATCGGGTCAGTTGGAAGGTGAGTTGGGTGCATTGGCATTGGGCGAGATTTATACTTTTGGTCCTACTTTCCGTGCAGAAAATTCAAATACTCCACGTCACTTGTCGGAGTTCTGGATGATTGAACCAGAAATGTCTTTCTATGACATTACTGACAATATGCAATTGGCTGAAGATTTTGTTAAATTCTGCTTGACATGGGCGTTGGAACACTGTAAAGATGATATTCAATTCCTTAATGATATGTTCGACAAAGAATTGATCGATCGTATCAACTTTGTTCTAAAACACGATTTTGTTCGTTTGACCTATACCGAAGGTATCCAAATTTTGGAAGAAGCCATTAAAAACGGTAAAAAATTCGAATTCCGTGTGGGTTGGGGTACCGACTTGCAATCGGAACACGAACGCTACTTGGTGGAAGAACACTTCAAACGTCCTGTGATCCTTACCGACTATCCTAAGGAGATCAAGTCGTTCTACATGAAACAAAACGAAGACGGTAAAACCGTTCGTGCGATGGACGTATTGTTCCCCAAAATTGGCGAAATCATCGGTGGTTCGGAACGTGAAGCAGATTACGACAAGCTAAAGAATCGTGCTGCTGAAATGGGTG
The DNA here is from genome assembly GCA_045634045.1 of Candidatus Enterocola sp. GTDB lineage: Bacteria > Bacteroidota > Bacteroidia > Bacteroidales > Paludibacteraceae > Enterocola. The sequence continues at coordinate 122,868 of JAZQZN010000036.1, forward strand.
TTCCTGAAAAAGACATTTGGTGGTACCTAAATACCCGTCGTTGGGGTTCTGCACCTCACTCTGGTTTTGGCTTAGGTTTTGAACGCCTATTATTGTTCGTTACTGGCATGACCAATATTCGTGATGTGATTCCATTCCCCCGCACTCCTAATAATTTAGAATTTTAATGCAAGCGAGAGCAATAGCCCAAACGCAAGTTTGGGCTATTATATTTTAAGGATGTGTTCTATTTTAGTTTACTTGTAATAGAATGCGTCCTTAAAATATATACCAATTTTATTGGCTATTGCAGAGCGCCCTTTTAAAATCACGAGCGCATGCGAGTAATTCTAAGAAATAATTTCTGCGTTACGCATAAATAAAAAAATCCAGAGCAGCGCTCTGGATTTTTTTATACAAATGACCAGTCACAAGCGACTAGCTACTAGCTACGATTGACTATCGAAAGTTGCTTTGCAACTTTTCGGCGATTTCTTTGAACTCTTCTGGTGTAAGTTTCAATTTTGGATTAGAGAAGAGCATGTCACTTTCTTTTTGAATGGGAATCAAATGAATGTGCGCATGTGGAACTTCCAACCCGATTACTGCTTGTCCTACTTTTTGGCAAGGAAATGCTTTTTTTATGGCAGCTGCCACTTGTTTTGCAAATACCTGAATACTTGCAACATCTTCGTCCGATAGGTCGAAGTAGTAATCTACCTCTGCTTTGGGAATCACCAAGGTGTGTCCTTTTACCAAAGGATTGATGTCCAAGAATGCAAAGAATTTGTCGTTTTCTGCTACCTTATAGCAAGGAATTTCGCCCGCTACAATTCTGCTAAAAATGCTTGCCATACCTTATTATAGTTCAATGTTCATGATTTCGAACTCAACAGTACCAACAGGCAACTGTACGGGCACAATGTCGCCAATTTTTTTGCCGATAAGGGCTTTGGCAATAGGAGTGCCCGTTGAAATTTTGCCTTCGCGTAGGTTAGCTTCAGCTTCCGACACCAAGGTGTATTTCATTTGTTGGTTGTTTTTGGTGTTGCGGATGGTTACTTTGGTAAGGATTTGTACCGAATCGGTCGATACTTGCGATTCGTCCAAAATACGTACATCCAACAAGGTAGCTTTTAGCATCGAAATTTTTGCTTCCAACAAGCCTTGTGCTTCTTTTGCTGAATCGTATTCGGCATTTTCAGAAAGGTCACCTTTGTCGCGTGCTTCTGCAATAGCAGCCACGATGCGAGGTCTTTCTACCGACTCCAAGTGTGAAATTTCTTTCAGAAGGTTATCGTAACCTTCTTTCGACATGTAAGTAATAGCCATAATGTTTCTTTATTTAATTATTTATTGTTGCTTTGAAAAAACACAAAAAAATAAAGAATCCCGATGATTGTGGTATCGAGACTCTCCCTTATTCGTAAGACAAGGGCAAAGGTAGGTTATTCTTTTCGAATAAACAAATCTTTTGGTCTTAATCCTTGTTAATAAGGTGCTATGCGATGGTCTAAAATGTTGTTGTTCAATAAAAAAGATAAAGGAGGAGAACCTCCTTTATCTTAACCTAAACCTTAAACTATGAAGAATCTTTTAGACTTTCGATTGCAAATATAAGGAGGTTTTTTGGAATAGCAAACGTTTGCGGTAAAATTCTATGATAATTAACATATTTTAACTGAAAACGTGTGCATTGAGGTGGAAGGATTGATTTTCTCTTTGTTTTGTTTCTTTTGCATTGAGGCAAAAAAGAAAAATAAGATAAAATCTGTATCTTTGCGCTTGCATATAAAATAGGAATGTATGGCAGAGGCAAATAGCAAAAAACTTTTTATTGAGACCTACGGTTGTCAAATGAACTTTGCTGACAGTGAAGTGGTGGCAGCGGTAATGCAAATGGCTGGATATGAGCTGTGTGATGATATCAACGAAGCAGATGCAGTGTTTATGAACACCTGTTCGATTCGCGACCACGCAGAGCAAAAGGCCAACGGCCGCATCGAGTTTCTTTCGCAGCTGAAACGCAAAAAGAAAAACCTTATTGTGGGTGTGTTGGGCTGTATGGCAGAACGCGTAAAAGAAGGTTTGTTGGAGCAAAAAGCCGTTGATTTGGTAGTAGGCCCAGATGCTTACATGGATTTGCCACATCTGATTGCACAAGCAGAGCAAGGCAACAAGGCAATCAATGTCGAATTTTCGACGACCGAAACCTATAAAGACATTCTGCCTCGTCGCATCGGCGGTAATAAAATCTCTGGTTTTGTGTCGATTATGCGGGGTTGCAACAATTTCTGCTCCTATTGCATTGTGCCTTATACCCGTGGTCGTGAGCGTTCTCGTCCGTACGAAAGCATCCTCAACGAAGTTGTCGATTTGCGCGATAAGGGCTACAAGGAAGTAACCTTGTTGGGACAAAATGTCAACTCGTACCTATTTGAAGACATCAATTTTGCGCAGCTGTTGGATAAATTGGCAACAGCAGTGCCTGATATTCGTATTCGTTTTACGACTTCGCATCCCAAGGATATTCACGAAGAAACCATCCAGGTAATTGCCCGTCATAAGAACCTCTGCAAGCACATCCATTTGCCTGTGCAATCGGGTAGCAATAAGATTCTAAAATCAATGAACCGCAAGTACACCCGCGAATGGTACCTCGGAAAAGTGGCATTGATTCGTCAGTACATTCCTGATTGTGGCATATCGACCGATATGTTTACGGGTTTCCACGATGAAACCGAAGAGGATCATCAACTTACATTGCAGCTGATGCGTGAGGCGGCTTTCGACAGTGCCTTTATGTTTAAGTATTCGGAGCGTGAGGGTACGTATGCCTCGAAGCATTTGCCCGATAATGTGTCGGAAGAAATCAAATTGCGCCGCTTGCAAGAAATGATCGATTTGCAGTTGGAGTTGTCGCACGAAAGCAACCTTAGGGACGTGGGCAAAACGTTCGAAGTGTTGGTCGAAGGCTACTCAAAACGCTCTAAAGAGCAACTTTATGGCCGTACGTCACAAAATAAGGTGGTGCTATTCGACAAGGGTGACGTGCAAATTGGCACTTGCGTTGAGGTAGAAATTGAGCGTGCCACAGCGGCTACTTTGTTTGGCAAAGTCATGGGCTAAAAATTATTTTTTGTGATTTTTTATAAAAAATAGCTGATTTTTAGCATTATATAAAAAAAGATGTATATCTTTGTAGCTGAATAATTACGTAATTTAATCAACTTGTATATGAAAAAACTTTTCGCTTTGTGCTCTTTGATGTTGATTTCGATGTGGGCATTCGCAGCTGCCGAAGTCAATGTAGAATCTACAGAAAGCACTCAAACCAAGGTTTTGCACGAATTTAAAGACTTTTCTCACTGGTCAATTCAAGTAAACGGCGGTTTTTCTCAATTTGACGGTGACGTTAATCAACGCATGGATCAATTGTTGTCTTCTTCAGAATTGTTGTGGACCGTTGGTCTTGATGTGGAATATACGTTCAACCCAGCATGGGGTCTTATTGCTAACTTTCAATACATGCCTTATCACGGTCATACCAGTAGCACTAAATATGGCAAGTATTACTTCCAAGGTAATATGTATGCACCATCGTTGATGTTGTCTGTAAACTTGCTTAACTTGTTCGGACAATACCGCAGTAGCGCTGCTTGGAACTGGTATTTGAATGCCGGTGTTGGTATGGTATTCTACGATGTAAAAAATACTGCAGAAGACGATAACTCGTATGCAGAAGCTACACCTAAAGACGTAAACAATGGTAAAAACATTTCTATCCCATTGGGTACACAAGTAGAATATAACATCAACAAATATTTGGCAGTAGGCTTGTCTGGATACTATCGTATTCACAACAAAGATAACTTCGAAGGTCAAGACTATACCAAAGGTACCATGAACGACGGTGAGTTCTATGTAACTGCAAGTTTGCGTGTTAAATTGGCTCCTAATGCAAAAGAAGGTGGTCACATGCGCAACCTTTCTATGATGGACTACCACAAATTGCGTACTGGCGAAAGCAACATCGAAGCTCGTTTGGATAGCTTGGAAAAACGCGTAAAAGTTCTAGAAGATACCGTAGCTAACAATATCTTACCTCGTTTGGACGAACTAGAAAAACAACACGCTACTACTCCTGACGAAGATGGTGACGGAGTACCCGATTTCCGCGATCGCGAAGCCAACACTCCTAAAGGTGCATTCGTAAACTATTGGGGTGAAAGCGTTCCTCAAGATGTTATGGAAAACACCTGCTGCAAACAAGTGTTCACTGTTTTGGGTGTTGATCCAAGCGTAGATTACAACCAATCAGTTTACTTCGGTTTCGACAAAGCAAACTTGGATGGTAAAGCTAAAAAGAACATCGAAACTGTTGTAGCAAAACTTAACGAAAATCCAGAATTAAAAGTAGAGTTGCGTGGCTATTGCGACTTCCCTGGTTCTAACGACTATAACCTAAAATTAAGCGAAAAACGTGTTAATGCGGTAAAAGCGGCGTTGGTTAAAGCAGGTATCGCAGAAGAACGCATCGCCGTTCAACCACAAGGCGCATTGGCTAATCCTCCTAAAGCCGAGTTGAAAAATCGTCGTTGCGATTTCTTCTTCTACTAATAAAAGGAAATAAAGAACAACTAAAGCCCTTCGCCTTTGTGGCAAGGGCTTTTTTTAATAAATGCCATGGATAGCAGAGAGAGCATCAAAAAACTGTATTTTAAGGATACGTCGTTTGCCAACCTAATGACGCAACGTGTCTATAATATTTTGCTGATTGCCAGCAAGTACGATGCATTTACCTTGGAAGAGGACGGACGCATTGATGAGCAAATCTTTAACGAATATACTTCGCTCAACTTGCGCTATCCACCTCGTTTTACCTTGGCATCGACATTGGAAGAGGCGCAGGAGATGTTGCGTACCCGTACGTTCGACCTGTTCATCATGATGCCTGCTGTCGAAAATAGTGGTGTGTTTGATTATGCCAAGCAGCTGAAAGAGCATTTCCCAACTACTCCTGTTGTTTTGTTGACTCCTTTTTCGAGCGAGGTGTTTCACAAACTCTACCATCATCAAGACTTTTCTGCCATTGATTACGTGTTCAGCTGGTTGGGCGAAACCGATCTGCTATTGGCGATTGTAAAGCTGTTGGAAGACAAGATGAATGTGGATGCCGATATCGAATCGGTGGGCGTACAGGTGATTCTCTTTGTCGAAAACTCGATGAAGTTTTATTCTGCTATTTTACCTTACTTATACAAGCACGTATTTGTGCAGTCGCGTTCGTTTATGACCGAGGCGTTGAATGAGCACGAACAGATGTTGCGCATGCGTGGACGTCCAAAAATCCTTTTAGCACGTAACTACGAAGAAGCGAAAGAACTGTACGACAAGTACAAACGCAACCTGTTGGGCGTGGTGTCTGATGTGCGTTTTGAGCGCGAGGGCGAAATTGATGCGGCGGCAGGTGTAAAATTGGCATCGTACATGCGTAGCCAAGACCGTTTCTTACCCATTATTTTGGAATCGAGCGAAGAAAATAACCGCGAAGAGGCTCGTTTGCTCAGAGCTGTATTTATCAATAAAACATCCAAAACATTCCACTTGGAGCTGAAGGAGGCTGTAACCTCTACCTTTGGATTTGGTGAGTTTCATTTTATCGACCCCGATACCAAATGGGTGGTGGCTGTCATTAAGAACCTCAAGGATTTGCAAAATAAAATTTTTGACATTCCCTCGGAGTCAATGTTCTATCATCTGTCGCGTAATCATTTGTCCAGGTGGTTGTATTCTCGTGCGATGTTCCCACTTGCCGAATTTCTACGCGATTTAAGTGTCGAACGAATAGAAGATGTAGATGCTGCCCGAAAGATTATTTTTGATGCCATTGTAGCGTACCGAAAGATCAAAAATCAAGGTGTCGTGGCTGTGTTTATGAGCGACCGCTACGACAGCTATTCCAATTTTGCACGCATTGGCGAGGGTTCCATGGGGGGTAAGGGCCGTGGTTTGGCGTTTCTGGATTTGGTGTCCAAACGCAACAAGGAGTTTTTCGACTTTGATACCACGCAAATTGTCATCCCTAAAACGGTGGTGCTTTGTGTCGATAAATTCGACGAGTTTATGGAGCAAAACCATTTGTATGGGGTGGCGCTATCCGATAATTTGTCGGACGAAGAAATTTTGAAACACTTCTTGGCTGCCAAGCTGCCCCGGTCGGTGGTGGCAGACCTATATGCTTACCTAAAAGCCGTTGATTCGCCCATTGCGATACGTTCAAGTAGCTTGTTGGAGGATGCCCACTACCAGCCATTTGCAGGCGTTTATTCTACGTATATGGTGCCCAATCCCAAAGGACATCGCATCACTACGCTGACCATGGTTTGTGAGGCTATTAAGGCGGTGTATGCGTCGGTTTACTTTGCTGGTAGTAGGTCGTATATGAAAGCCACTAAAAACGTGATTAGCCGCGAAAAAATGGCGGTTGTGTTGCAAGAGGTGTGTGGCAGACAATATGGTGATCGTTTCTACCCCTCGTTCTCGGGTGTGGGTCGTTCGCTCAACTTCTATCCCATTGGCAACGAAAAGCCAGAAGATGGGGTGGCCAACATTGCCTTAGGATTGGGCAAATACATTGTGGATGGTGGTCAAACGCTCCGCTTTTCGCCCAAGCATCCTCACAATATTTTGCAAACCAGTACCTTGGAATTTGCACTCAACGAAACGCAGACACATTTCAATGCGTTGGATATGTCAAAAACTACCTTCTCGCCGCAAGTTGACGATGGGTTTAACCTATTTAGACTTCCTGTGCGTGAGGCTGAACAGGATGGTACGCTGAAATATATTGCATCCACTTTCGATCCCTATGATCAGGTGATTCGCGATGGCATCTACGAAGAAAAATACCGTCGTGTTATTACGTTTGCCAATATTTTGGAGCACGAAGTATTCCCCTTGGCAGACATTGTCGATAAGGTGCTAAAAGTAGGGGAGCGTGAAATGGGGCGTCCTGTCGAAATTGAGTTTGCCGTTAACCTCGACTATGCCGAGAACAAGAATAACACCTTCTATTTGCTGCAAATCCGCCCTATTGTGGATGCTAACAAGTCGATTGATGAAAATTTAGACGAAATCCCTATGTCAGAAACGGTGGTCACCTCTCAACAGGCCCTCGGCAATGGCATCATAGACGGCATATACGACGTCGTATATGTAAAAGAAGGCATGTTCTCTCCTTCAAACAACCAGCTGATTGCTTACGATATCGATAGCGTGAATCGTAGCTTGATGGACGAGGATCGTCCCTACATGCTGATTGGACCAGGAAGGTGGGGCAGTAGCGATACCTGGTTGGGCATACCCGTAAAATGGCCCAATATTGCCGGAGCTAAAGTCATTGTAGAGGCGGGTCAGACTTCGTATCACATCGACCCTAGTCAAGGAACACACTTCTTCCAAAACCTTACTTCGTGCGGTTCTGCCTACCTAAACGTAGACGAATTTAGCGAAAAAGAGGTGTGCGACATGGCATTTTTGGAATCATTACCCGTTGTGCGCGAAACAAAATACATCAAGCACGTGCGCTGTGATCGCCCCATGGTGGCCAAAATAGACGGTAAAAAAGGCAAGGGAGTGGTGCAAAAACCCATAGAATAATAAAAAAGCAATAAAAGCGCACATTTTTTCTCCAAAAAGTTTGGATTTTAAAGAAAAGGTGTTACCTTTGCAATCCCGTTTGGTGCCATAGCTCAGTTGGTAGAGCAAAGGACTGAAAATCCTTGTGTCCCCGGTTCGATTCCTGGTGGCACCACACCAAAAAAGCTCAGAGATTCTCTCTGAGCTTTTTTTTTTGCTGTGGCGCCATACCGTTTTTATATTCGGGCTTCGCCCGCGGCGCTTTGCGCCGATGCCTTCGGCACTATTAACCTACCTCAAAAAGCCGCAGGTTCTCTCTGAGCTTTTTTGCTTTTTCTATGGCGCCATTAGGTTTGGGCAACTTTACCTTATTTAATTGTCAATCTAACTCCAATGATGGCAAGTACAACTATGTTGCCTATCTGCTGGCCGATGAGAACCGCAATTCAATCAAGGTGCCGAAGTATTCAAGCCTTGACCGTTGTGATTTGGTGGAGAACAATGAGTATGGATACTGCTCTCTTATCAAAGCGACCAAGAGCGTATTATCAAAGTTGGACATTGAGAACAAGGTAGCAGCAACGATAACCCCAATGGAGCGTATCGAAACCCCATTGTGGAATAAGGTTGCCTTGCGCGAGGCAGTCATCAATGCTATTGTGCATAACGACTACTCATTTGAAGTTCCGCCCAAGTTTGAGATATTCCCCGATAGGCTTGAGATAACCTCAGCAGGTCGTTTGCCCGAATCTCTCACAAAAGAGGAGTTCTTCAACGGTATATCCATTCCACGCAATAAGGAATTGATGCGTATCTACCGCGATGTGGAATTGGTAGAATCATTAGGCTCTGGTATACCCCGTATCTTGCGTGCTTATGGTGAAGATTGTTTCAAGTTTACAGATAACTTTATCCGCATAATTTTGCCTATAAGTGTACAAGATGGCACCCAGTCGGCACCCAGTCGGCACCCAGTCAGTACCTAATATTGAAAACCTTGACAAACTGATTGTATTCTGTACTGAAGCACGCTTTTTTGGTGAAATGTTAGCATTTATGGGGCTTACCGATAGAACTAAATTTAGGAGAAAATATATTCATCCACTTCTGGAGGCTGGTATATTGGAACTGACTATTCCAGAAAAGCCTAATAGTCAAAAACAGAAATATCGCCTTACAGCAAAAGGTATAGCTTTGAAAAATAGCCTAACAAACAATAAGTAATTTTGCTCAACCTATCATATAATATGCAAAAACCACACTTTTTCTATATTTTATGATAGGTTATGCTAACAAGTATATTTTGACATGAATAAAATAACCTCAATTGAAGATATTAATGCATTGATTGCTGCCGGCGTTGAAGAAAGCACAACACTTGAGTACAAAAGTGACATTAACACAACCAGCGATAAATGGAAAGGCGAAATGTCCAAGGATGTTAGTGCAATGGCTAATGCTAATGGTGGCACCATAATATATGGTGTTAAGGAGTTTGACGAGGAAGATAAACGGCATATTCCATCCCATATAACACCGATAGATACCACAAAAGTATCCAAGGAAACCATAGCCCAAGTTATATCAAGTAATATCAGTCCTAAAATTAAAGGATTAGAAATTAGTTGTTTGGTTGTAGATATGACCAAGCCAAATGAAGTTATATATATTGTAGATATTCCACAAAGTCATACAGCCCATCAGAATTTAAAGACAAAGCAATATCACAAGCGTTATTCAACTACGATTAATTCAATGGAGGATTACGAGATTCGAGATATTATG
>JAZQZN010000037.1:0-129996 GCA_045634045.1 Candidatus Enterocola sp.
TGAAATTAAAGCACAAGGCTATGTATTTGAAGAAAAAGACGTTACATGGTATAGAATAACAGATAATGGTGACTCACAAGTAGTAGGCAATGGATACTCCTATACTATAGACCGTTCGCTTCTTGGAACAGGAGACTATTACGCTCGCATTGAATTACCAACACAAACAAATGATGTGGCATGTAAATGTATATATGGCACACAAACATATAGTTTCGATGGTGATGTACTACCTACACCTATGTTGATGCCATCTATAGTGGGGCCAAATGAAAGGGTAGAAGTCTTGAACTTACCAATGGAAAATGCAGAGATTAAGGTTTATGATAAAGTAGGTAAAATCTACTATACAATAGAATCGAACGGAAGAAGTAAGGTTGATTTCTTATCTCAAGACTTGCCTGGACAATACTTAGTAGAGGTAAAAACTCCAGCTACTAAGGTTACTCTAAAATACGTAGTTAGATAATACATAAAACGATAAAGTCATGAAAAAAATAATAATATGCTTTGCGATTTTACTTTGTACCATTACTTCCACTGCAATAAATTTAGGAGATAAGGTTGTATTAAGTTCAGAGGCAAAACGTTTCGCTTCAGACAATAGGCAACTTAAGAACAAGGAAAGCATTGTAAAAACAGATACTATTAACATAAGCAATACAGAAGCGTTTAATCGCTTCTCAATAGGTGCTCGTGCTGGTGCGGCTGCTTATATAGCAGAAACAAGTTTTTGTAAATGGAATCTTGGTTATCAAGCAGCTCTTGACCTTCAATATGCACACTATTTTAAACGTAAAACAGAAAATAATCCTTATTGTGGTATATTAACAGGAGTTTCAGTTTCTTATGTTTCATCTTCAGTAAGTGGTAGTGTAAATGATGCGTATAGCGTAATGGATACAGAAGGTGACCAAATAGATTATACCATTACAGCAGAACAAGTAAAATCTTCTATGAGTGAATTGCAATTACAAGTGCCACTTATGTTTAGTTTACTTTATAAAGGTTTATATTTAAACATAGGTCCACGCTTTGTGGTTCCTATTTATACCAATGGTCACCAAACACTTACAAACGCTCACATTACAGCATACTATGCTCCATACGGAGTAACACTTACCGATGCAGTTATAACAGGCAAACTATCCGATGAACAATTAGATGCGCAAATTTCCTGGGATAGTCCAGTGTTTCAGATAAATGCTTCTGCAGAGATTGGATATGAGTTCACGCTTAAAAATGGTGATAGCTTTGGTATAGGTGTGTATGCAGACTATGGCATTTATAACCTATACAAAAACAATGCTTCTGCGCAAAGTATGATTAGTATTTCTCAAATAGGTGCAGAACCACTTTATCCTGCTCCTACAGTAGAAGTGTTGCCTATGGTATCTACCTATGTAAGCAAACTAAGCTACTTCGATGCTGGTATAAAATTAGTGTATAATTTTAATGTGAAATAATTCAACTAAGTATAATAATCATAAAAAAAATAATATGAAAAAGCATTTTTTACTTTTAATTGCTTTATTTGCGGCATCGCTGTTTGTAGTGGCAGAAAAGACAATTTATGTGTATAAAAAAGACGGAACAAAAGTTCCGTATGTTGCTTCTACTGTAGATAGTATTGGTTTTGTAAATGTGCATACCATTACTTTTAATGCCAATGGTGGAACGGGAAGTATGGATGTTGTTCGTGTTAAAGATGGCGAAAGCATTACCTTGTCAACGAATGAATTTACCTATGCAAAAGCAGAATTTGCAGGTTGGAATACCGCAGCTAATGGCAGTGGCACTGCCTATGCAGATAAGGGCACCGTTAAACCTACTGCTAATATAACCTTGTATGCTCAATGGGAAGCACCGAAGGATACAGGTGTTGCCGATGGTCATGAGTGGGTAGATTTAGGTCTTCCTTCGGGATTGAAATGGGCTACTTGTAACGTAGGAGCTAATTCTCCAGAAGACTATGGTGATTATTTTGCGTGGGGCGAGACTACTCCAAACTCAAGTTACACAAGCTCTGATTATAATTATTCAAGTAATCCAACCACGCTTCCTTTAAGTATGGATGCAGCATATACCAATTGGGGAACTTCTTGGCGTATGCCAACACATGCAGAAGTTAAAGAGTTAGAAGATAATTGTACTGGTACTTGGACTACACAGAATGGTGTAAAAGGTTATAAAGTAACCTCTAAAACTAATGGTAACAGTATCTTTTTGCCAGCCGCGGGTTATCGTGACGGTTCGTACTTGATCTATGCGGGTTCTTACGGTGACTACTGGACTAGTTCACTTTATACGGACAGTTCGAACTACGCTTACTACTTGAGCTTCAGTCCAGACTTTTTGAGCAGCAACCTCAACAATCGCTACCGCGGTCGATCTGTTCGTCCAGTATTGGCAGAGTAAAATGAAGGTGAAATAATATCTAACTATATGGTTATTGTAAATAAGTATATGCAAATTCACCAGTTTAGTATAGTGAATAAAACAATATGAAAAAGAAATTCTTATTTTTAATGGCCTTGCTGGCGGTATCGCTGTTGGCTTGGGCTGAAATGACAATTTATGTGTATAAAAAAGACGGAACAAAAGTTCCGTATGTTGCTTCTACTGTAGATAGTATTGGGGTTGTAGATGTTAATGATATTGCGGATAGCCATGAATGGGTTGATTTAGGTTTGCCTAGTGGAACTAAATGGGCTACTTGTAACGTAGGCGCAGACTCTCCAGAAGATTACGGTGATTACTTTGCGTGGGGCGAGACTACTCCAAAATCAAGTTACACAAGCTCTAATTATAATTATTCAAGTAATCCAACCACGCTTCCTTTAGATAAGGACGCAGCATATACCAATTGGGGACCTTCTTGGCGTATGCCAACAACTGCAGAAGTTAAAGAGTTAAACGGTAATTGTACTTGGACCTGGACTACACAAAATGGTGTAAAAGGTTATAAAGTAACCTCAAAAACAAATGGCAATAGTATTTTTTTGCCAGCCGCGGGTTATCGTAACGGTTCAGACTTGAACTATGCGGGTTCCTACGGTTACTACTGTAGTAGTTCTCTTAGTACGAACGATTCGGACTACGCTTACGGCTTGGACTTCGATTCAGGCTTTGTGAGCAGCTACTACGGCCGCAGCCGCTACCTCGGTCGATCTGTACGTCCAGTATTGCGCGAGTAGAATAAAAGTGCGAGTTGAAAGTAGAGGTAAATTTATTTAGCTATGCCGAGGCGAAGCCTTTTAGCATGAGCGAATGCGAGTAATTACTTTGAGTCCTCACGGACTACCGCGGTGCTTGGTGGTGTCGCATCACTAGTGAAGCTACCCAGCACCCACAGAGCACTGCAACGATGGAGTCCCCCTTTTTCTGTATCCTATGAATAGGACTAATAAGTACTATAGTTTTAAATAATTAATAATTTTAAATAAAGAAAACATGAAAATCAAACTTTTACTTTCAGTGCTTGCACTTTTTTTCGCAAGCCAAGTTTTCGCAAATGAAGTAACACAGTGCGTTGCAGTATCGGCAGATGGTTATAAAACCACATACGCTTTACTAGATATTAAACGCATAGAAATTAATGCTACCGACTCTAAGGCTTCTATGACTATTCTGAACAAAGATGGAGTTTATTCATCTGAATATCATAAAATTCTTTTTGCTGAATCTGCTACAGATATAGAAGAACTTGGTATTTCATCTATTTTCGTATTCCCAAACCCTGTTTCTAACACTTTGTATATTCAAGGAGTAGATGATGATGCGGCTTTAGAAGTTTACAATCTAACAGGTAAATCTCTAATCAAAGAAAAAGGTACTGAATTGGATGTAACTTCCCTAAACCAAGGCACTTATATCCTACGCATCAATAACCAATACGTAAAATTCATTAAAAAATAATAGCTTATGAAAAAGTTTACTTTACTTTTTGCCTCTTTGCTATGTGTTGCCTATATAGCAGTGGCACAACTAAAACTCTATGTGTATCAAAACGATGGCACACGCACAGAGTTTGTGGCATCTACCGTAGATAGTATTGCCTTTAGTACAATAACTGATGGCCCAGATCAACCAGACGATCCTATTCAGCCAGTTGACCCAACAAATGGTCACGAATATGTAGATTTAGGTCTTCCTTCTGGTCTTCTTTGGGCTACTATGAATGTAGGTGCAGACTCTCCAGAAGATTACGGTGATTACTTTGCGTGGGGAGAAACTACTCCAAAATCTACTTACAATTTTAGTTCTTATAAATGGATGACTAGTGGAATGTCTTCAGTGGATGGGGTGAACAAATATACTTTTGCAGATGGTGTAACCTCTGGTGTGTGGTATAATAGTTATGGTAATTTTATAGGTGATAATAAAACCACTCTTGACCTTTCAGATGATGCTGCAAATGCTTCTTGGGGTGGTTCCTGGCGTATGCCAACAAATGCAGAATTAGAAGAGTTAATAGATAATTGTACTTGTACTTGGACAACTCAAAATGGTGTAAATGGTTATAAGGTAACAAGTAAAACAAATGGTAATAGTATTTTCTTGCCTGCCGCGGGCGGCCGCGATGGTTCAGACTTGAATGTTGCTGGTTCTGTCGGCTGCTACTGGAGTAGTTCACTTTACCATGCCTCGTACTACGGGTACGCACTTGGCTTCAATTCGGACGACGTGCAATGGGGCGGCTACCGCATCCACGGTCTATCTGTTCGTCCAGTTTTGGCAGAGTAGAATAAAAGTGCGAGTTGAGAGCAGAGGTAAATTTATTTAGCTATGCCGAGGCGAAGCCTTTTAGCATGAGCGAATGCGAGTAATTACCTTGATCCCTCACGGGCACCCCTCCTAATACCAACCCTGCGAACGCTTGAAAGGGCGTTCGCAGGGTTATTTTATTCTAAATTTACGTCACAATGTTACATAAATTTAGAATAGAATTTGTTTTAAAAATGGGAAAGGACGAGATAAAAGAAAATTCCCTAGAGTTATAGAAAGATGCGAACGCCCTTAAAGCGTTTGCAGTGTTTTTTTGAGTGTTGTTTCTCAAATTTGCATTATCTTTGCGCTAAACTAGTAATAGTTACTAGCGATAAATTATTTCATCTTAATTTTTAGTCTTTATGAGCAAAAAAATTACTACAAGCAACGCTGCGTTGCCAGCCAATCAAAATCCTTTAGAGAGAATAGAAAACCTTATCTTGAACATTAGAGGGAAGCAGGTGATGCTTGACCGAGATTTGGCGCGTTTGTATGGTGTGGAAACAAAACGTCTAAATGAAGCGGTAAAGCGCAATTTAGAACGGTTTCCAGAAGATTTTATGTTTCAGTTAACAAAAGAGGAAGCTAATGATACCTTATTTTCAAGGTCACAAATTGTGACCTTGAAAGAGGAAGTAGTTGATTCAGAGAATAATAATGTTTCAAGGTCGCATTTTGCGACCTTGAAAACGATACGTGGTGAGAATATAAAATACCTGCCTTACGCTTTTACAGAGAATGGTATCGCAATGCTTAGTGGTGTTTTGAAATCATCTATAGCGATTCAAGTTAATATCCAGATTATGCGTGCCTTTGTAGCTATGCGCCATACTTTGTTAGATAATACTCTGTTGTTTAACAGAATAGAGCATTTGGAACATCATCAATTATTGATGATAGAGCGGCAGGATAAAACAGATTCGCAGATAGAGACTATTTTTAAAGCACTTTCAAAATATGAGTTGCCCAAGGAGAATATATTCTACAATAATCAGGTTTATGATGCTCATATTTTACTATCAAAATTTATAGAAGAAGCAAAAGATAGAATAATTATTATCGATAATTACGTAGATGATTCAGTGTTGACTTTGCTTTCTAAACGTAAAGCTGGTGTATTAGCAGAAATTTACACCTATAAGATTTCGCAACAGTTTTCATTAGATCTTGAAAGGCATAATACGCAATATCCACACGTAACGGTGCATGTAAATAAAAGTTGTCATGATAGATTTTTAATAATCGATGAGTCGGTATATCACATAGGTGCTTCCATAAAAGATCTAGGTAAAAAACTCTGTGCAGTAACATTATTAAACTCCATCTCTGCTACGGAAATTTTGGCTAAATTGATTTAGTTGATGTTGCATACTACTAACGGTTTAACTTCTATTTTGTAGGGTTTTAAAATCAAGGTAGCACCGCCCTACGGGGTATGTACAAATGTGGTCAAACGGGGGGTAGTTACCCGCGTAGCGGGTTGAACCTTGTTGTAGGCAGGTCCTGCGAAGCAAGACCTGTTTTGTGTCCGTTATTTTTGGGTATGCTGTAGTAAATCCTCTAACCGCAACATTTCGTCGCGGTATTGGGCAGCTTGTAAAAAGTCGAGGTTTTTGGAGGCTTCTAACATGCGCTTTTTGGTGGTGGCAATGGCTTTCTCTAGTTGCGCTTTGCTCATGTGTTCAAGCACAGGGTCGGTAGCAATAGTAGTAAGTTTGGACGGAGCAGGTTCGCTCACTTTGCCCATGAGTCCACTCTCTGCCGTTACGTCGTACCCACTAAGCGCATGCGCCGATTTTTTATTCAAGGCACGTGGCGTAATGCCGTTGGCCTCGTTGTAAGTTTGCTGAATGGCACGACGGCGGTTGGTCTCATCAATGGTGAGGCGCATACTTTCTGTAATGGTATCAGCATACATAAGCACTTTTCCCTCTAAGTGGCGGGCAGCACGACCAGCAGTTTGTGTCAATGAACGATGCGAACGCAAAAAACCTTCCTTGTCGGCATCCAAAATAGCTACCAACGAAACTTGTGGTAGGTCAATGCCTTCACGCAATAGGTTGACTCCAATTAGTACATCGTATAGCCCTTTGCGCAAATCCTCCAAAATTTGCACGCGTTCCAGGGTATCAATGTCGGAGTGGATGTAGGTGCTGCGTACACCGTTTTTCTTCAAATATACGTCCAATTCTTCCGCCATACGCTTGGTAAGCGTGGTAACAATGGTGCGCTCGTCTTTTTCGGCACGAACGGCAATTTCTTCCAGCAAATCGTCAATCTGATTTTTGCTGGGACGAACCTCAATTTCGGGGTCAAGTAATCCTGTAGGTCGTATAATTTGTTCTACTACCACGCCGCCCGATTTCTCCAATTCGTAGTCGGCAGGAGTGGCACTTACGTAGATGGTTTGCTTTTGTTTGGCCTCAAATTCTTCAAATTTTAGCGGACGATTGTCCATGGCAGCAGGCAAACGGAACCCATATTCCACCAAGTTCTTTTTGCGCGCCGCATCGCCACCGTACATGGCATGAATTTGTGGCACGGTTACGTGGCTTTCGTCAATAACTAACAAAAAGTCCTGTGGAAAGAAATCCAGCAAACAGAAGGGTGGAGTGCCCGCCTCACGCCCGTCAAAGTAGCGCGAGTAGTTCTCTACGCCCGAACAGTAGCCAATTTCACGAATCATTTCCAAATCGTAGGTGGTACGCTCGTACAAGCGTTTTGCTTCGTAGTGCTTGCCAATTGATTGTAGGTATTCTACTTGCTTACCAAGGTCCAATTCAATTTCTTTGATGGCACGCTTGGTGTTTTCGGGAGTGGTTACAAAAATGGTGGATGGCGGTATGTTGTATTCATCCAAAATCTGAAGCGTATGCATCGAAACAGCATCCAATAGTTCGATGCTTTCAATTTCGTTGTCCCAAAAGATCACGCGCACCACCACATCGGTGTGCGATAGCCAGATATCAACCGTATCACCTTTTACACGAAAGTTGGTGCGCCCAAAGTCCAATTCGTTTCGGGTGTACATGGCTGCTACTAAGTTGCGTAAAAACACATCGCGTACTATCTTTTGACCGACACGGATGTGAACTTGGTTTTTGGTAAAATCTTCGGGGTTGCCGATGCCATAAATGCACGATACCGACGATACCACAATGATGTCTTTTCTGCCCGATAGCAGGGCCGAAGTGGCAGACAAACGCAAACGATCAATTTCCTCGTTGATGGCGAGGTCTTTTTCGATATAGGTGTCGGTCGTGGGGATGTAGGCTTCGGGTTGGTAGTAGTCGTAGTACGATACAAAATATTCTACCGCATTGTTGGGGAAGAAGCCTTTAAATTCGCTGTATAGCTGTGCAGCAAGGGTCTTGTTGTGGCTTAAAACCAATGTGGGCCTATTTACTTGGGCAATTACATTGGCAATGGTAAAGGTTTTGCCCGAGCCGGTTACCCCCAATAAGGTTTGGTTGGGTTCGTGCTCGTTCAAACCATTTACCAATTGACGAATAGCTTCGGGCTGATCGCCAGTGGGTCGATAATCCGAATGCAGCTGAAATTGCATGGATTATTACTTTTGCGTGTCGATTATTTCGACATCGACATTACCAACCATGCGATAAGGTAAAGCAAAATGCCAAAACCACCGAAAATAACGCAGCATACCAATACGATGCGCAAGATAGTAGCATCCATGCCAAAGTATTCTGCCAAACCACCGCAAACGCCTGCGATTTTTTTGTCAGTTGCAGACAAAGCCAATTTCTTTTCAGACATACGTTTAAAATTTAAAGGTTTATAAATTCATGGCGAAATTAAGAATTTTTTAACGATTCACCAACTAAAACCAATAGATTGGTTTTTAATGTTAGAAAAAAGTGATAACTTTGTTATCTATTTGTAACAAGGATATGACAGTAGCACAAGAACGCTTGCAACAACTATCGGACGAAACCCGTCAGGCCATTCAAACATGGTTTGTGGATGTGGCTACCTTTTATGCTTTTTTCTATACATTGACACAAAAAGAGCACCTTATCGATCAAAATAAGCCACAAGGTTGGCAGGAACACCTGAAAGCGGCGCAATATTACCGTCGATTGTGTGCAAAAAAAGCCATCAAGGAATGTATGCTGCCCGACGAGTTGTTGGAAGATATTTACAGCGATTATTTTGAAGATTTTGCAAATTACCGCGAAAAAACACTCATGGACGACAAACTGTTTATGAGCTTTCTTCGTAAATTAATTAGTTAGTCAAAAGTTGCGATTAAGCGAGAGCAGAAGCAATGCGGTCACAGAGCTAGTCGAAGTGCCCAGCATTGATTATGCCGAGCGTGAGCAACTTCATGAGCGAAGCGAATAAAGTCGAAGGTCGAAAGTCAACAACTAAACAACTAAACGATTTAACGATTCAACGATTCAACAACTCAACAACAATATAAACCTAGATGAATTAAGAATCAATTTACCGATTCTCCAATTCACCGATTATTCAATAAAAATATGATTTGGAACGAGGCGGCAGAATGTATGAGCCGCGAAGAAAAACGTCGTTTGCAATCAGAACGACTTAAAAAATTAGTAGAGCGAGTTTATGCCAATTGTGAACCTTACCGTAAAAGAATGCAAGAGGCTAACGTAACACCTGATGACATCAACTCCATTGATGATATTGTAAAGTTGCCCTTTACCTCTAAAAAAGATTTACGCGATTACTATCCTTGGGGATTGCTATCTGCACCCTTGTCTGATATTGTGCGTATTCACGCCTCGTCAGGTACCACGGGCAAACCCATTGTAGCAGGCTATACCAAAGGTGATTTGGAAATTTGGGAAGAGGTAGGAGCACGCTGTTTGGCTGCCTTTGGCATGGATAAAAACGATGTCTTTCATGTGTCGTACGGCTACGGTTTGTTTACCGGTGGTCTGGGCGCGCATGGTGCTGGTCAAAACTTGGGTGCAACCGTTATTCCGATGTCGGTAGGTAACACCGAAAAACAATTGCTGATGATGCATGACTTGGGTGCTACTGCCATTGCATGTACTCCATCGTATGCGTTGTATTTGACCGAAGCATTGGAAAAATCGGGTATTCCTCGCGAAGAATTTAAACTACGTGTTGGTGTTTTGGGCGCAGAACCTTGGACTGAAGCGATGCGTAAAGAAATTGAGCAACGTTTGCAAATTAAAGCATACGACATTTACGGTTTGACCGAAATTATCGGTCCTGGGGTTGGTCACGAATGTGAATTCCAATGCGGCACGCACTTGCACGACGACCATTTCTACCCAGAAATCATAGATCCAGAAACAGGCGAAGCGTTGCCAGAAGGTTCGACAGGCGAGTTGGTGTTTACCACCCTTACCAAAGAAGGTATGCCTTTGATTCGTTTCCGTACCCGCGACCTTACCCGTTTGATTTACGACAAATGCCAATGCGGCCGTACCACCGTTCGTATGGAAAAAATCTTGGGTCGTAGCGATGATATGTTGATCATTCGTGGTGTAAATGTATTCCCATCGCAAGTAGAAGCCGTGCTTTGCGAAATGGAAGAGGTTGAGCCACACTTCTTTATCACGGTCGATCGCGTGAACAATACAGATACCTTCGATATCCAAGTCGAAGTAAAAGAGCAATACTATACCGACGATATGAAGGGCATGATTAAGCTACAAAAGAAAGTGGTGAGCAAGTTGCAAAGTGTTATCGGTATTTCGCCTAACATTATTTTGTCTGAACCTCGTTCGATCGAACGCAGCCAAGGCAAAGCTAAACGTGTGTTGGATAAACGTAAATTTCAATAATCCTAAAAATAAAGACCTATGATAACCAAACAATTGTCTATTTTTTTGGAAAATAAAACCGGTCGATTGAACGATGTGGCAAAAATTTTGTCCGAGTCAGCCATCAATATGAAAGCGTTTAGCATTGCCGATAATACCGATTTCGGTATTTTGCGCGTGTTGGTTTCGGACACCGATAAAGCCTATCAAATTTTAAAACAAAACGGTTTTGCTGTTAAAACTACCGACGTACTAACGCTGCATGTGGACAATACGCCAGGTTCGTTGTATGCAGTGTTGGATTTATTGGCAGCAGCTAACATTTACATTGAGTACATGTACGCTTTTTCAGAAGGCGATACCGCTAGCGTAGCCATTCGTCCCGATAATCTGTCAGCAGCTGTTGATGTATTGAAACAAAACAATATTCAATGAGTAAACCGCTAATTTTAATTACCAATGACGATGGTATCGAAGCAAGGGGTATTCATTCCTTGGTTGATGCTGTGCGTCATTTGGGCGATATTGTGGTAGTAGCACCTGACGGTCCTCGTTCGGCTCAGTCGAGTGCTATTACTGTTAATACCCATTTGCGTTTTTGGAAGCATCTGGAAAAGGACGGGCTAAAAATGTACCGTTGTAATGGCACGCCTTGTGACTGTGTCAAGTTGGCGTTATATACCATTCTGGATCGTCAGCCTGATTTAATCCTGTCGGGTATCAACCATGGTACCAATGCGTCCATCAATGTATTGTATTCAGGCACCATGGGTTCGGTATTTGAGGGTTGTACAGAAGGTATTCCTGCGGTAGGTTTTTCGCTCGATAGCCACGATCCACGTGCCGATTTTTCGGAAGCTGTGCGCTATGCGGTAAAAATTACTGAAAAAGTATTGGCAGAAGGATTGCCCAAAGATGTTTGCCTCAATGTTAATATTCCTTTGGGTGAGCATCTAAAAGGTATGCGTGTTTGCCGTCAGTGCTATGGTCGCTGGAACGAACGTTTTGTGTGTCGTCAAGATCCTGGTGGCAACAACTACTACTGGTTGACGGGCGAGTTCCTTAATCTGGAACCCGATGCTACCGATACCGATCAGTACGTGATGCAGCAAGGTTACGTAGCCATTGTGCCTTGTCAGGTAGATTTTACGCACTATCCTTCGGTGCAACAGTTAGCAGTTTGGAATGAAGAAACTGAATAAATTTTGGATAGGGATTTCCCTTTGTTTTGTGTTGCCGTTGCTGGTATTTTTAGCGACCTGGACGGCAGTATCTCATTCGCCCATTAGTGAGGTGTATTTGTGGTTTCGCGCCCCTGTGTTTATGCAGTACTTGCTGTTCTGTATGTTGCCCGATTTGATTTTCTTATTTTGGGGATACAAGAGCGATGCCTTTCACTTCTGTAGAGGAGGTGTATTGGGATTGACTCCCTATTTGTGTATGTTGTTCTATTTGTTTACCTAATATGCGCTATTACTTGATAGCAGGCGAACCTTCGGGCGATTTACACGGTGCCAACCTGATGCACTCGCTCAAAGCCCATGACTGCCAAGCGGCATTTCGCTACTACGGTGGCGATAGGATGCAGGCGGAAGGGGGCGAGTTGGTGCGCCACTATCGGGATACAGCAGTGATGGGCTTTGTGCGAGTGCTGACCCATCTGCCTGCCATTCTACGCAATATTCGAGAGTGCCGTGCCGATATCGAGGCATATCGACCCGATGTGGTGATTCTTATCGATTATCCTGGTTTCAACCTCAAAATAGCCAAGTTTGTAAAAGAAAAGCTACACATCCCCGTGTACTACTACATACCACCCAAAATCTGGGCATGGAAAGAAGGGCGCATCCGCCAAATCAAACAATACATAGATGGAATTTATGCCATCTTCCCCTTTGAGGTCGATTTCTATGCAAAGCATGGGGTAGAGGCAGTATATGTTGGCAATCCTTCGGTTCAAACAGTGCAAAAGGGACAAAAGGGTATGCCTACACGCGAGGTGTTTTTACAGCAAAATAATTTGCCCGAGAAACCGCTAATTGCGTTGTTGCCGGGTAGTAGAAAACAGGAGGTGGTTGATAGTATCCAGGTGTTCTCACAATTAAAACAATCGGATTTTGAGGGTTATCAGTTGGTCATGGCAGCTACATCTGCCGTTTCGCCTGCTTTGTATGCCCATGTGCCTCATCATATACGTATTGTTTACGATCAAACCTATTCTTTGCTGGCGCATGCAGTTGTAGGGGCTATCAACTCGGGAACAGCAACGTTAGAAACAGCCCTTT
Organism: Candidatus Enterocola sp.; assembly: GCA_045634045.1. Lineage (GTDB taxonomy): Bacteria > Bacteroidota > Bacteroidia > Bacteroidales > Paludibacteraceae > Enterocola. The sequence goes on from JAZQZN010000037.1 coordinate 12,842, forward strand.
TCAAATTGCCACAGGTAGTTTGTTACGGCGTTAAGTTTTCGCGCATAGCCTTGCTTCTAAAGCCATTGTTGATTAAAATACCTTACGTCTCTTTGGTTAATATCATCGCTCAAAAGGAGGTGGTAAAAGAACTTTTGGGACATCATTTTAATGCTACCGCATTAACCCAAGAATTACGACGTTTATTACGCGATAAAGCCTACAGAAACCGTATTTTAGCCGATTACGATGCCATGGCGCAGTCGTTAGGCACCGCCGTAGCGTCCGATACAGCAGCGAAGGATATGGTTGAAAGTCGATTAGTCGATTAGTCCGAGCGCAGCGAGTTTGAAAGTAATAAAGGAGAAATAAAAAGACCAAAGTTCGTTGGAACTTTGGTCTTTTTGTATGTATATATCATCAATTATTCTACAACACCAGCCAATTCTGGGTCAACCAAGATACGACCGCAGTGTTCGCAAACGATGATTTTTTTGCGCAAGCGGATGTCCAATTGACGTTGTGCAGGGATTTTGTTGAAGCAACCACCGCAAGCATCACGTTCGATGTAAACAACAGCCAAACCGTTGCGAGCATTTTTGCGGATGCGTTTGAAAGCTTGCAACAAACGAGGTTCAATTTTGGTTTCTACGTTTTTAGCTTCTTCACGCAAGCGTTCCACTTCTTGTTTGGTTTCAACAATGATGCTGTCCAACTCTTCTTTCTTTTCAGTAAGGATAGCGGTTTTTTCGTTGATGATGGCGCTGGTTTTTTCTTGCTCTTCTTTTTTGCGTTCGATGGCAATGTTACATTCGCGGATGCGTTTTTCTGCCAATTCGATTTCAAGACTTTCGTATTCTACCTCTTTGCTCAAATGGTCGAACTCACGGTTGTTACGTACGTTGTTCAACTGTTCTTGGAAACGAGCACGGTTAGCGGTAGAGGTTGCAATGGCTTCGTTGTATTTAACAATTTCGCCTTGTAGGTTGCTGATCTCAGTTTCGTAGTTTTGCATACGAGTTTGCAAGCCCATGATTTCGTCTTCCAAATCTTGTACTTCACCAGGAAGCTCACCACGCAAAATGGTGTATTTGTCGATTTCAGACATAATGGTTTGCAAGGTGTACAATGCTTTTAGTCTTTCTTCTACCGAAATTTCAGTAGTTTCTACTTTCTTTTCTGCCATATAGAATGAGTTTTATAAACAATAAATAGGACTTTTGTCGTTTTCCGACAAGTAGAGGGCAAAGGTAGGGATTTTTTTTGAAAGTATGCTAAAAAAAATCTCTTTTGTACCAATTTCCGATTCAAAATGGCCTACGTCCATCAGCAATAGTTTTCCTTCTGCTTGGTAGTATTCGTGGTGTTTTAGGTCTCCACAAATGTAGGCGTCAGCGCCTGCCTGTCTGGCAGTTGAAATCAAAAATGCACCACTTCCTCCGCAAATGGCTACTCGCTGGATTTTTTTGTCGGTTGGTTCCGAACAGCGTACCATCGACAAACCGAGCTGTTGTTTTACGTAGTCAACAAAGGTTGGTTGGGTCATGGCAATGGGCAAATTGCCTACGATGCCGTAGGATGCGATTTCGTCTTCTTGCAAGTACGTGCAGTCTTGCAGACCCAATTTCTGTCCCAAAAGCCAGCTGGAACCCCCTTTGACTTTGTCGATAGGGGTATGGTTGGCATAAATGGCAATGCCGTTGGCAATGGCGCTACAGATGCAGCGTTCTACGTAGGTGGCGTTGCCAATTTTTTTGAGCGGAGAAAAAATCAAGGGATGGTGGGCTACAATTACATTGCAGCCCTTGTCCATCGCTTCTTGTATGCTCTTTTCAGTAATATCAAGGCAAATGAGCACACCCGTTACTGCTGCATTGTTGTTGTCGATTTGCAACCCCGAGTTATCCCAGCTGTCTTGCAGCGAGAGGGGAGCAAAGGCTTCAATTTGTGCGCAGAGTTCGTGTGTGGTCATGCTTCTTATTTTTTAAACAATACCATGGTCGAAGATGCGGGCACTGGCAAGGAATTTTTGTTCCAGTTGAAGATGCCGTTTAGTCTTACTTCTTCGCCGTTGCAAGCTACCACCCAGTTGTCTTGAGGAATGCTTAGGTTAATGGGGTGGCGGTTACCGTTGTGTACCACCAAGATGCGTTTCCAGTCATCGCCGTTAGCTCCATTTTCGATGGTGTAGGCTACTACGCATGCTTGACCAGTGTACAAGAAACGCAAGTTTTCTTGGATCATAGCAGTGGTTGGCATTCTGAATGCAGGGTGCGCATTGCGTAGGGCAATCAAACCTTTATAGTAGTTGAACATGGGTTCTTCTTTGTATTTGAAGTCCCAGTTGATTTGGTTGATGCTGTCTGGCGATTGATAGGTGTTGTGTACGCCTTGTTTGTTGCGCATAATTTCTTCACCAGCATAGATGAAAGGAACACCTTGCGATAGGAAGATAACGCTTTGTGCTAAACGGTTGTAGCGGCGCAATTCTTGTGGTGAGCTACCGTAAGGAGCAGCGTACGCCAATTTGTCGTTCAAGCACATGTCGTCGTGGCACGATACGTAGTTGATGACTTGCGATGGTTCTGCTGCGTATGGGTTGTTCGAATAGTTGACCAAACCATAGTGGATGCTGTCGTGTGGAGTAGCAGCCACCGTACCAAATTTGATAGTTTCGTCGTAACCTTGTGTGCCACAAGCAAAGCCAGGAACTTTGGCATCCGCCCAACCGCCACGCAAGCCGTCGCGGATGTCGTCACTAAATACGGCGATACCAGGCATTCTGTTGACGTGTTGTTTAGCTGCAGTTTGTTCGTATGGAATCGCTACCGAGCTGGCTGCCCAACCTTCACCGTAGATGAACAAGGTAGGATCAATTTCGTTCAATTTAGCACGAATTTGGTTCATGGTTTCGATGTCGTGGATGGCCATCAAGTCGAAGCGGAAGCCGTCGATGTGGTATTCTTTTGCCCAGAATTCCAACGATTCGATGATGTAGCGACGTACCATGGCACGTTCTGATGCAGTTTCGTTGCCGCAACCAGAAGCATTGGCGTAGCTGCCGTCAGGATTTTGGCGGTAGTAGTAGCCAGGTACGGTGTGAGTAAAGCAAGACCATTCAACCGCACGGGTGTGGTTGTACACCACGTCCATGATTACACGGATGCCGTTGTTGTGCAATGCTTGTACCAATTGTTTAAAATCTTTGATACGAGAAATTGGGTCGTATGGGTTGGTAGAGTAGCTGCCTTCTGGAACGTTGAAGTTGGCAGGTTCGTAACCCCAGTTGTATTTGTTTTCTTCCAATTTGGTTTCATCGATCGATGCAAAGTCGAACACAGGTAACAAGTGTACGTGTGTAACACCCAACTCTTTCAAGTGGTCCAAACCAGTGGCTTGGCCGTGGCTGTTTTTGGTACCTTCTTCGGTAAATGCCAAGAATTTACCTTTGTTTTTCATGCCCGAATTAGGCGATACAGAAAAGTCGCGTACGTGTACTTCGTAAAGTACAATATCGGTAAAGTTCTTTTGTGCTGGACGTACGTCGTTTTCCCAACCTTCTGGGTTGGTGTCTGCCATATCAATAACAGCACCACGCAAAGCATTAACGCCTACTGCTTTGGCGTAGCCGCCAACAGTTTCCATCAACCATTGTCCTTCGTGCAACACTTGGAAGGTGTAGAATTTGCCTTTCAAATCACCTTTGATGGTCATTTCCCAAACGCCTTCGCCAACGTATTGCATCATTTTGGTATCCAAGCGTTCACCGCCCATACCTTCCGCATAAAGGTGTAGCTGTACGCTGTCTGCCTCTGGCGACCAAAGTTTGAAGGTGGTTTTTTCGGGAGAATAAACATATTCTAAGTCATTTCCCTTGTATTCGGGGTATTCGTTGTACGAATTGTATTTTTGTGGAGAGTTATTGCACGCGGTCATAACTGTAATCAGTGTAAATGTGAGTAAAATTAAATGTTTTAGTTTCATAGTAGTGTGTTGTAAATGATTGTCAGGTTTTATGCGTAAAATATTTATTCATAGGCGTATTACGTTTAGGCATATTTAGGACAAAAATACAAAAGTTTGTCAATAAATGCAAAAATATCCATTAAAATGAGTTGTGAGCGAATTATTTAGTATATTTGTTACACGTAAAGAACTAAAAACATGGAACCATTTCACTATTGGCTTATTATTTCGGTACTGCTGGTGATTGTAGAAATTGTAACAGCAGGTTTTGGTATTGTGTGTTTTGCCGTTGGTACATTGTTGGGTGCTTTGGTGGCCTACATCGGCTATGATTTTGATTGGCAGATGATTGCCTTTGGCGCGGGCTCGTTGTTGGCCTTTATGTTTATTCGTCCGTTGGCACTTAAGTACATTACCAAAAAGCAGCAATACGTACCCATGAACGCGCAGGCAGTAGTGGGGATGCGAGGTGTGGTAACCGAAGAAATCAATCCTACCAAGCATACGGGAAGGGTGGCCGTTAATGGCGACGACTGGAAGGCGGTTGTTGAAACCAATGAAATTATTCCTGTTGGTACCAACGTTACTATCCTCAAACAAGACAGCCTTGTATTGACGGTAGAAAGTCAGCAACCATAAACTCTGAACTTATAACTTCTAATTAAGAATATAATTCCAATAATATTATGAGTGCATTTTCAACCATTTTAATCGTATTGGCCGCATTGGTCATTATCTATGTATTGAACGGTATTAAGATTGTGTCGCAATCCGAAACCATGATTGTAGAACGCTTGGGACGTTACCACCGTACGTTGCAAGCAGGTATTAACATTATTCTGCCCATTGTGGAGCGCCCCAAAGAAACTATTGCTCGTATGAATACAGGTGCTTTGCGCATGCTTAACCGCATCGATTTGCGCGAACAAGTGTACGATTTTGATAAACAAAGCGTTATTACCAAAGACAACGTTATGACAGAAATCAACGCCTTGTTGTATTTCCAAATTGTTGATCCCGTTAAGTCTGTGTACGAAATCAAAAACTTGCCCATGGCCATCGAGAAACTAACCCAAACCACCTTGCGTAACGTGGTGGGCGAAATGGAATTGGACGAAACCCTTACATCGCGCGATACCATTAACTCCAAACTACGCAATGTATTGGACGAGGCTACCAATAAATGGGGTGTGAAAGTAAATCGTGTAGAGTTGCAAGACATTACGCCTCCAGAAAGCATCCGTTTTGCCATGGAAAAACAAATGCAAGCAGAACGTGACCGTCGTGCAGAAATCTTAAAAGCTGAAGGTGAAAAACAATCGGCTATTCTAAAATCGGAAGGTGAAAAAGCGGCTGAAATCAATGCTGCTGAAGCCGAAAAACAAGCACGCATTTTAAAAGCACAAGGTCAAGCCGAAGCGCAAATTTTGCAAGCCGAAGCCGAGGCCAAAGCCATTGCCCAAATATCGGCTGCTGTTGCCGCTAAGGGTTCCGATCCTGTACAATACTTATTGGCCATTAAATACATCGACGGCCTAAAAGAAATGGTATCGGGCAAAGACAACAAAACCGTTTATTTACCTTACGAAGCTTCTTCCATGCTTAGCTCACTTGGTAGCATTAAGGATTTGTTTAACAAATAGGGAGGAGTTTTCATCGGTCCCTGAGCGAAGTCGAAGGGCCATAATCTATAAATAAAATCGGTTGACTCATGCGAGCCAACCGATTTTATTTGGTTAGTATATGAAGATTATTGCAACGCTTTCCACAGTGTGTCTTGTGGGGTAGGGGCTTCTACGTGGATGAGTTCTTTGGAAACAGGGTGAGTAAACTCTACGCTGCGGGCATGTAGGCTGATGCTGCCGTCGGGGTTGGAGCGATCAAAACCGTATTTTAGGTCGCCTTTAATGGGGCAACCCATGGCTGCTAATTGGCATCGTATTTGGTGGTGTCTGCCCGTAATGAGGTTTACCTCTAGCAAGGTATATCGGTCCGATTTGCCAATTACCTTGTAGTTCAGTTCGGCGCGTTTGGAGTTGGGCTTTTCTGTAGGGTAAGCGTACGATTTGTTTTGTTTTTCGTTGCGTACCAAGTAGTTGACCAACATACCCTCGCTTTGTTTGGGCGGATTTTTCACAATGGCCCAATAGGTTTTCTTTATCTCGTGGTTTTTGAGCATGTTGTTGATGCGCTCCAAAGCCTTGCTGGTTTTGGCAAAGATAACCACGCCACTCACAGGGCGGTCCAAACGATGCGTCAGCCCGCAAAAAACATTACCGGGTTTATTGTATTTCTCTTTGATGTAGGTGCGCACGTGTTCTACAAGAGGTGTATCTCCTGTTTTGTCGCCCTGTACAATTTCTCCGCTGGACTTGTTGACGATAATGATGTGATTGTCTTCGTATAGTACGTTCATAAATTAGTGCCCTTTAATTGCTTCGTAGATGAGGATGCCTGCGGCAACCGATACGTTGAGCGAAGAAATATTGCCGTTAATAGGAATGCTAACGTGCTCGTCGCAAAGGGCTAGGATTTCGGGCGAAATACCCACATCCTCGCTGCCCATGACAATGGCAATAGGGCCGCTGTAATCAGCTTCGGTATAGGTTTGTGTCGCTTTTTCCGATGCTGCAAAAATACGCAATCCGCATTCTTTCAGGTAGTTTACCATGGCAGCAAGATTGTGCTCTCTACACACTGGTAGTGAAAGAAGCGCACCTGCCGAGGTTTTGATAGCATCAGCATTGATGCTGGCACTGCCCAGTTGAGGTATCATAATGGCATCCACGCCAGCGCACTCGCAAGTACGTGCAATAGCACCAAAATTACGCACATCTGTAACACCGTCTAATACCACAATAAAGGGGCATTTGGCATCTTCGTATAATTTGGGAATAAGGTGTGTAATGCGTTGGTAGGCGACTGGTGATATAAAGGCAACAGCGCCTTGGTGGTTTTTATTGGTAATACGGTCGATTTTCTCTACTGGAACGCGCACTACAGGAATATTTCTGCCTTTTACTGCGGCAAATAGTTCTTGCGCAAGCTCACTTTGTATATCCTTTTTTAGTAAGATTTTGTCAATCTCATGACCTGCTTCAATGGTTTCGATAATGGCTCTAATCCCAAAAATCATTTTGTTGCCCGATTCGTTGTTTTTGCGAGGGGCATTGTTGCGTTTAAATTTGTTGTTGTACATAAGGAAAAAATATAAGAGGCACCTTTTAAGCCAAGGTGCCTCGGTTGTCAATGATTAAGCTTCTTCTGTGCTTGGATTGATGGAGGCCATAATTTTGCTTTCCAACTCGGCAGCCAATTCAGGGTTGTCGTTGAGCAGTTTTTTTACAGCATCGCGACCTTGTGCTAGTTTGGTGTCACCGTAGCTAAACCACGAACCGCTTTTTTTGATGATGCCCAAATCAACACCCAAGTCGATGATTTCGCCGACGCGCGAAATACCTTCGCCAAACATGATGTCGAATTCAGCTTTGCGGAATGGAGGTGCTACTTTATTTTTCACCACTTTAACGCGGGTTTGGTTGCCAATAACCTCGTCGCCGTCTTTGATTTGGCTAACACGACGAATGTCCAAACGAATGGATGCGTAGAATTTAAGCGCATTACCACCGGTAGTGGTTTCGGGGTTACAAAACATGATGCCGATTTTTTCACGCAATTGGTTGATGAAAATACAGCAAGTGTTGGTACGGTTGATGTTGGCGGTAAGTTTACGCAATGCTTGCGACATCAAGCGCGCTTGCAAACCTACTTTGTTGTCGCCCATATCGCCTTCAATTTCTGCCTTTGGAGTAAGGGCTGCTACTGAGTCAATCACAATGATATCGATAGCAGATGAACGAATCAGTTGGTCGGCAATTTCAAGGGCTTGTTCGCCGTCATCGGGTTGCGAGATGAACAAATTGTCGATATCTACACCCAGTTTTTCAGCATAAAAACGGTCGAATGCATGTTCCGCGTCAATGATGGCTGCAATGCCACCTGCTTTTTGTGCTTCTGCAATGGCGTGGATAGCCAAGGTGGTTTTACCAGATGATTCGGGGCCGTAAATCTCAATTACCCTGCCACGTGGAAAACCTCCCACACCAAGGGCCATATTTAGTCCCACAGATCCAGTAGGAATAACAGGAACGTCCATTACTTTGTTGTCGCCCAACTTCATAATGGTGCCCTTGCCGTGGTCCTTTTCGATTTTGTCAATTGCGAGTTGTAATGCTTTTAGTTTCTCTGCATTAGGTAGCGCTTTAGCGTCTTTTTTTACTTGTTCTGCCATAAAATTCAGATTTTTTGATTAATAATTAAGATGAATATTCACAAATGCAAATGTAGTAAAAAAACGTGATTATTAACAACCTCGTTTCAAAATTTATTGACAATTGTACGATGCTTGCCAAAGCCTCATCGGTGAGTCGAGTTTTTTCCTTATCTTCGCAGTCGATATGATAAATTTGGTTTTGCGCATAGTTGGCACCATCTCGTTGCTGTTGGGGTTGCTGGGCATTGTTTTGCCAGTGTTACCCACGACGCCTTTTTTGTTGCTAACGGCATACTGCTACCTCAAAAGTGCCCCTAATTGGCACCAGCGCTTGTTGGCAAGTAAGCACTTGGGACCTTATATCAAAAACTTTCAGGAGAACAAGTGCATCCCTGTGCGCATCAAGGTGTATTCCATTGGTATGCTTTGGTTAACCATCCTGTTTTCGGTCGTATTTGCAGTGTCGGTGCTGTGGGTGCGAGTGCTATTGCTGCTGATTGCTGTTGGTGTTACCTGGCACATTTTATCGTATCCCAATACCCCTCAAAAGTAGAAAGATGGCAAAAAGTAAGTTTTATACGGTATGGAAAGGCAAGCAACCAGGTGTGTACGATATGTGGGCTGCGTGCGAGGAGCAAATCAAAGGATTTGAGGGGGCAAGGTACAAATCGTTCGAGTCGAGAGAAGAGGCGGAAGCAGCTTTGGGGCAAAACTACTGGCAGTTTATCAAACCCAAGTCTGCGGCAAGCCCCAAAGCTGCTTCCTCAGGCTCGATCATTGCTGACAGTCTTGCGGTGGATGCCGCCTGTAGTGGCAATCCAGGCGATATGGAATACCGAGGCGTGTACGTCAAAACTGGGCAGCAAATTTTTATCCAAGGCGTTTACAAGGAAGCCACTAACAACATTGGCGAATTTTTGGCGATTGTGCATGGCTTGGCATTGCTCAAAAAACAAGGCAGCAACATGCCCATCTACTCCGATAGCGTAACAGCACAAGCCTGGGTTAGAGCAAAAAAATGCAAAACCAAATTGGAAAGAACCGCCCAAAATGCACCTGTTTTTGAACGCATCGAGGCGGCAGAACGTTGGTTGCAAAACAATACCTACACCAATAAGATCTTAAAGTGGGATACCCCCAACTGGGGCGAAATTCCTGCAGATTTTGGTCGAAAATAGCAGTTATAGCTGTTTAAATTCCCAAACACATTGTTTTTCCGTAACTGTCATTTGACCGTACGCTCCATTTTTGAGCGCGGCCGTGGTATAGTAGGGCACACCCAAGTAGGTGATTTGGTGCTCTACGTGCGAATGCCCGCTAAATACAGCCGTAACGCGGTGGTCGGCAAACAAACGGAATAGAACATGTAGCTCGTCTTGCATAAAAATGCCATTGGTGGCATGTAGGTGGCTAAAATTGGTATGTGTCACAATAAAGCAATAGCGGTATTTTGCTCGCTGTAGGCTCAATTGTTCTTTCAGCCATGCCAATTGATCGCGGCCCAAGGTGCCCGATGCCGATTCTATCACCAAGATCAAGTCGTTTGCCGAGGGGGTAGCAACTGCAATGGCATAGGTGGCACTGCCAAAATAGCGGTGGTACAAGTCCCAGCCAAAGTAGAGGTCGTGGTTTCCTGCTGAACAATAGTAGGGCAGGGTGTTTTTTGCTTGCAACAGTTCGTAAGCCTTTTTTGCTTCTGGCTCTTGTCCGTGAAAAAGGTCACCATTATACAGCACAAATTGTGCCGCTTTATGTATGTCGGGAGAAAAAAACTGATCTATGTAAGGATTCTCTGCTTGCTTGATGTGCAAGTCGCTGCACACAAGAAAGCAGTAATCTTCCGTAACTTCTTGGCGAATGGCGGTATGCTCGGTGTTGTACTGCATAGAAGCGGCAAAACGTGCATCCACGTTTTCGCTGCTGTAAAAAAGGTTTCCCAGGTTGACGTCGTTACAGCTGCTGAACAATCCTATGAACAGTGCCGTTAGTAGGTAGTAGCTTGTTTTATGCATCGTGCTCATGGTTAATGTTGTTCATTAAAACGCCATACAACGGCCAGTCGTACGTTCCAATCGTAAAAATTATACAGCATATTTCCCAAACCTGCAGGTTGGTATTGTCCCTCTATTTGGTAGGTAATGTTTTTAGGATACGAATAGCAGGCTCCTAAAAATACGGTAGGTTCTAATTGGTGCTCTATGTTGCGTATGTCATAGTTTCTGGCTCCTACAGTGATGTTGTATCCTGTATTTTTGGGCCATACGTAGGCTTGAAGGCGGTACAGAAATCGTTGAAAATCAGCCTGTCCAATGTGGTCGTAGCCTGCATATTGGAGCTGAATCACGTAGCCCAGTTCTACCTCTACGTGTGGGTGGCAGTAGGCGGCACTGAGGCTCCAGTTGTGCTCTTGTATTTGCGAAATCCGGTGAGGGTTAAACAAATACCTAAAGGTCACTTCCAAAGGAAATTTTGGGATATTAAACAAGTAGCTGGTTTGGAAATCGAGCGCATGAAAAGTCAACTTGTTTTCGGGCGCTGAGGTGATGCCTAACCCTAATAAAAAATCAAATCCTTTGTATGAGTAGTTGGCGTTGATGTCCACGTCCACGTATGTGCCACTGGCGCTGTTGTTGCCTACGGTAACGTAGGTGCTGAGTGCACCTTGTGCATGCGCCAGTCCTATGCTTAGCAAAGCGAGTAGTAGAAGCAGTGACTTTTTCATAGGATTGTTTTAGGCTTTCCAATTCGCTATCAATGCCATGATGGCATCCTCTTCTGTGGGATGAAACCACGTAATGGCGGCATCGCGTTTGAACCAAGTAAGCTGGCGTTTGGCATAGTGACGCGAGTTTTGTTGGATGAGTTCAATCACCCTTTCTTCGCTTTCTAACTGTCCGTCCCACAGCTGAAACCATTCCTTGAATCCGACTGTATTGAGGGAGTTATAGTTTTTGAAAGGATAAACCCTTTCGGCTTCGGCCTTTAGGCCATTTTCTACCATGATTAGCACGCGTTGGTTGATGCGTTCGTATAGTTCGGGGCGGGGGCGGTTAAGCCCTATTTTGATGATGTTAAACGGACGTTCTTTTTTGCTGTGCGATAGCAAAGTAGAGTAGGGTTTGCCAATTGATAGCGATACCTCTACGGCGTGCATCACACGGCGATAGTTGCAAAGGTCCACTTTTTGGTAATGTTCGGGATCAACTTCCTTTAGCTTTGCTTGTAGGGAAGTCAATCCTTCCGTAGCATACAAATCTTGCACTTGCTGGCGAATTTGCTCGTTAACAGGCGGTATGTCGTCCATGCCGTTGCATACGGCATCAATGTACATCATCGAACCTCCTGTGAGCACCACATAGTCGCTGTGCTCAAATAGCTGTTCGATGGTGGCTAATGCATCCAATTCGTACTGACCTGCGCTGTAGTCTTCGTGTAGGTCTTTCGTGCCGATAAAGTAGTGGGGAACTTGTGCTTGCTCCTCGGCAGTAGGAGCAGCCGTGCCAATTTCAATGCCTCGATACACCTGCCTCGAATCGGCAGACACAATAGAAGCGCAAAAGCGTTGAGCTAACCGAATGCTTAAATCGGTTTTCCCAACGCCTGTAGGTCCAACTAATACGATGAGGTTTTTCATTACAATGAACCAAACTCATCGTCAAAGTTCATATCGCTGAAGCTTTCGCTGTCTAACTCGTCCATATCAAACCCTTCGTCGCCATAAAAGTTTTCATCGAACAGCTCTGCATCCTTTTTAACGGTGGTGGTAAGAGCTTCGATGTCTTCCAATTTATATTGTGCAGGAGCGGTGCCAATAGCGGCAGAGCAAATAGCAGCATCCAAATCTTTACCAGGGACGATTTCTTTCAATTCCATGAAGAAAGCACGGTCAGAAATGTAGTCGAATACGTACAATATTTTTTGGTGCTCTTCCGTAATGAGTTCGTCCAAGGCGGTTTCGCCCATTACGTAGTTGTCAACGTCGGCAGTGGTATCCATTTCGACCAAGGTAATTTCTTGCTCTTTTTCCCACTCGTCGTTGCAGATGAAAAACGATGTCATGGCATCCTTTTCGTAGTCAACAGCATCCAAAATGGCGTTGTGCAAATCCAAGAAGGAGGCTTCCGAATCAATCGAAATTTCGCGCATAAATTCGGCTTCTTCGTCGGAAATGAATAAAAACTTGTAAATCATACGTTCTTGTATTAAGCGTGTAATTGTTGTTCTAATTCTTCGAGGCTATGGCGGAATTGTTTGTCGGTTTCTGCCAAGTCGGTCACGGTTTTGCATGCGTGCAATACGGTGGCGTGGTTGCGGTTGCCAATGGTGGTGCCAATGGTGGTAAGGGTTTCTTCGGTCAACTTATTGGCAAAGAACATGGCAATTTGACGGGCCTGTACAATTTCGCGTTTGCGCGATACGGATTGCATTTGTTCGGCAGTAACACCAAAGTATTTGCATACGGTATCGACAATGGATTTGATGCTTTGCTTGTTTTCTGAAACGCCCACCAAGTTGCTGACCACTTTTTTCGCCAAGTCTAAGTTGATGGTACGTTGGTTGAGGGTCGATTGTGCCACCAACGAAATGATGGTACCTTCCAAGTTGCGCACGTTGTCGTTGACGTGTTCAGCGATGTAGTTGATGATCGACTCTGATAGGTGTAAGCCGTCTTTTTGTGCTTTTTGTTGCAAGATGGTTTTGCGGGTAGCAAAATCGGGCACTTCCAATTCGGCTGACAAACCCCATTTAAAGCGATTAAGCAAACGTTCTTCCAATCCCTCCAATTCAGCGGGTTTTTTGTCGCAAGTAAGGATCAACTGCTTGCCAGATTGGTGCAAGTGGTTGAAGATATGGAAGAAGGTGTTTTGGGTGCTGGTTTTCTTGCCTTCGCCAAACTCTTGAATGTCGTCAATAATAAGCACGTCAACTGTTTGGTAGAAGTTCAAGAAATCGTTGGTTTGTCCGTTACGGCTGGCTTCGGTATATTGCAGTTGGAAGAGGTTCGCAGAAACGTATAGAATGCGTTTTTGTGGGTGCAATTCCTTTGTTTTAAGACCGATGGCATTGGCAAGGTGGGTTTTACCTACACCTGATTTGCCGTAAATAAACAAGGGGTTGAAAATAGTCTTACCAGGTTGGCTGGCAATGTTGATGCCGGCGGTACGGGTAAGCTTGTTACATTCGCCTTCTACAAAGTTTTCGAAGGTTAATTTGTTGTTGAGGTTGGATTCGAAGTTGGATGCGCTGCTTTTTTTGCGTTCAACGTGTTTGTCCAATCCAATCATATCTGCAGTACCCCCTTTTTTACAACCTGGGTCAACCTGTACGCGATACATCAACTTGGTGTGTTTGTCGCAAATACGGGTAAGGGTAGTTCTTAGCAAATCGGCGTATTGTTCCTCCAAGTACTCGTAGTAGAACTGACTTGGCACCAATATGGTAAGTACGTTGTCTTGGTAGCCAATGGGTTCAATGGGTGCGAACCATGTATCAAAGACATCAATATCTACGTTGTCCTTGATAACTGCCAAGCAATCGTTCCACAAAAGTGTTAATTTTTCGTTCTTCATTTTTTCAAGTACTTTGTAAGGTTTCGTTTTTCGTCCTTGCAAAAGTCTATAATATTTTGTGAAAAAAAAAATACTTTTTTATTTGCAAAATTGAAAAAAATCGTAATTGTTTGAAATTCAAATCACTGAATTTAATCAACAGATAATCAGTATATTAGTTAAGTTGTTTTTATTAAAATAGTTGAACATCAAACATTTAAAGTTTGCGGGATTTTTACCGCAATTTTTGGCAAAAATAATAAATCCCCTGAAAATGAGGGGATTTATTATAAGTGTTAAAAAATGTAAAAAATGTTATTTTTCAGATTTTTCTTCAGTTGCCTTTTCTTTTTTCTCTTTGCTACCAAAAACAGAGAAATGAACGTAGCGTTTAGGGTTCTCTTTTAGGTCGATGAGCAAAGCATTGGCGCTCTGAATGGTAGAGTCTAAGTTTTGGTACAAGGCATCATCGTTTAGCAATGCTCCCAAGGTATTGTCGGTGTTTTTGAATTGGTTGCTGACCATTTCAAGGTTGGCAATTAACGAATCAATGCTTTGTAGGGTGCTGTCCCATTGAACGGCTTTTAGCTCGTCGCTAATCACAGAAATGTTAGCGGTAATGTTTTCTACATTATTCATGGTAGTGGGCACTTTTTTGTCCAATACAGCACTCATGTTCTTCAAGTTTTTAACGGCCTCTTCGGCATTTGCCATAATAACATCAATGCGTTCGCTGCTAAGAGTTTTGTTTACAGACTTGATAGTTGAATCCAATTGAGGCATCATGGCTTTGATAGGTTCTACCAAAGCATCTGTTACAGCCGCCATCAAACCGTTTTGTACAGCAGCTTGTAGGGTGTCGCCAGGTTGCAACAGCTGATTGCTTTTGCCTAAACGTAGTTGAATGGCTTTATCGCCCATCAAACCAGTATCATATACTTCGGCAACTGTACCTTGAGGAACGACCAATTTGTTGTCAACGGTAATTTTTAGAGTAATGGGTGCTTCTTTGGTATAGTCAAAGTCGATTTGGCTGACATGACCTACTTGGTAACCGTTAATCATAACAGGTGTGGTGGGTACGATGCCGTCAACACGTTCGTATTGAGCATAGAAATAGGTAGTAGATTGGAAGATGTTGATACCTTTTAGATAGTTCAATCCAAAGTAAAGCATACCGATGGCCACTACTACAACGACCCCGATTTTAGCTTCGCGCGATAATGTTAGTTTTTTCATATCTTGTTGAATTATTTGATGCGTTTGCCATTCTGATACGCCACAACAAAGGCATCAGGAAAATTTTTCTTAATGTAATCTTTGTATTGGTCAAGTGCTTCAGTGTTTGCTTCTGGACCTACTAAGTATTTGTACACGTTGTTTTCGTGGATGACATTGCCGATGTTCACCCCTTTGAATACGCTGTGGTTGAGTGCATAGTTGTTTTTTGATACCAACACTTGCCAGTAGTATTCTATTTGGGTACTATCGGTTGCGCTAACCGTAGGTGCAGGTGCGGGAGCAGGAGTGGGTGCAACTGGCGCAGGAACTGGAGCGGGTGCAGCTGGTGCTGTTTCTGCAGGAGCAGCTGGTGCTACAGGCTCGCTTTTGGGCTCTGCTACGTCCGATTTGCCGTTCTTTTTGTCAATATCGTGTTTGTAGTCGGCAAATGCTTGGTAGATGGCGTTGCAGATTTTGTTTTGGTTGTTGGTATCGTTGAGGTATTTTTCTTCTTCTTTGTTCGAAATAAAGCCCAACTCGATCAGTACCGATGGCATCGAGGTGGCACGAAGCACCAAGAAACCTGCTTGACGGACACCGCGGTCGTTGCGTTGGCTGGCTTTGATCATCTTTTGTTGGATAAGATCAGCACAGGTGATGCTGCGATCCATGTATTGGTCTTTCATGAATTCGAACATGATGTACGAATCGGTCGAATTGGGGTCAAAGCCCTCGTATTTCTTTTCGTAGTCATCTTCTAACAAAATTACCGAGTTTTCGAGCATAGCGACTTCCATATTCTCTTTGCTTCTCGATACCCCCAAGGTAAAGGTTTCCATACCGTTGGCTGATTTATTTTTAGAAGCATTGGTGTGAATGGAAATAAACAAGTCGGCTTTGGCTTTGTTGGCGATGCGTGCACGTTCGTTCAAGTTGACAAAGACGTCCTTGTTACGGGTGTAGATTACTTTTACATCGGGGTGATTCTTTTTGATCAGATCACCTACAGCAAGGGTGTATCGTAAGTTGATGTTTTTTTCTTTCGAAAAAGAGCCAACAGCACCCGCATCTTGTCCCCCGTGGCCAGCGTCCAATACTACGGTAAAAGCATGAACCGCCAAAGGCAACGAAAGGAAAAGAGAAAGGAAGAAAAAAAGTTTGCGCATCATGTTTTCTTTTTGCTACAAATAACACTGCAAAAGTAGGTATTTTTTTTGAGGAAATACGCCTTTACACCTTATTAGTATAGCAAAAAAACTTAAAATTTAGGATTCTTTTTCAACTTACCTCGAATTTATGTAACTTTGCCACCTATTGTACTTGATAGTTTTGAACGTTAACCGAATCATAGGATGCCTTTTGTGCTGCTTCTTTGCCTGTATGACATTGTGGGCAGATGAAGCCTTGCCTACGCTGCAACAAAACGACAGTTTGGCGACCGAAACTCCTATGCCCAAACGCAAAAATCGTCAGCCTGTTGCTTCTTCATCTTCCTTCGCTTCCGATGTGGTTTATACCGCTCAAGATTCCATTGTGATGGTAGGTACACGTATTGCCTTGCTCTATGGCAATGCGCAGTTGGTATATGGTGGCATGGAGCTGAAGGCAGACTACATCCGTGTCAACATGGATAGCAGCACGGTGCATGCCATGGGTGTGCTCGACTCAACGGGTCAATTAAAGGGTACGCCTGTTTTCAAAGATGGTAACGAAACCATCGAGGCCAAAGAGATTCGCTACAACATGAACTCCCGCAAAGGGTTCATCTACGGAACGGTTACCCAGCAAGGTGAGGGCTATCTGACCAGCCAAAAGACCAAAAAGTTGAGCGATGATGTGTATTGCATGGAAAACGGCAAATACACCACGTGCGACCAGCACGACCATCCGCACTTCTACTTGGCACTAACCAAAGCCAAAATGAAGCAAGGTCGCTACATTGTGAGTGGTCCTGCCTACATGGTGGTCGAAGACATCCCTTTGCCGTTGGCTGTTCCATTTGGTTATTTCCCCATTACTACGACCTACTCTTCGGGTATTTTGTTTCCAACTTTGGGCAACGAATACACCCGTGGTTTTTATGCCAAAGGCTTGGGTTACTATTTTGCCATCAACGATTACCTCGATTTGGCAGTTACCTCCGATATTTATACGAAAGGTTCCTGGGGATTGACCTTGGCATCGTCGTACAAATGGCGCTACCATTTTGGCGGTTCGCTCAACGTGAACTATGTTTCCAACGTAAGCGGTACACCCAACACGCCTGACTACCGAAAAAGCAACGATTTTAGGATTTTGTGGAGCCATACGCAGGATTCGAAAATGAGCCCCAATACCTCGTTTTCTGCCAGCGTAAACTTCTCAACCTCCAGCTACGAACGCAACAACATCGACAGCTACTACAATCCCAACGAGCTGTCGCAAAATACCAAAGGTTCAACCATTACCTTTTCGCAACGTTTTGGCGATAGTCCATTTTCGCTTTCTGCCAGTATGTACGTAACGCAACGTACATCCGACTCTACCATTAACTTGCAGCTGCCCTCCATCAACTTTAACATGAGTAGGCAATATCCTTTCAAACGCAAAAAACGGATGGGTAGCGAAAAATGGTACGAAAAGATTTCGATGAGCTATTCGATGAGCCTAACCAATAGCATTACTGCAAAGGAAAGCGAGTTTGCCAATACCAATTTCTTGCGCGATTGGCGCAATGGTGTGAAGCACGATTTGCCCATTTCGGCATCGTTTACCCTGTTTAAGTATTTAAACATGAGCCTTGCGATGAACAATAATCTGAAATGGTATTTCCAGCGTATTGACCAGAAATGGGAGGGGGATGTCAATGGCGCAGTGGTGCGTGATACCACTTACGGATTCTACAATGTCTATAATGGTAGCTTGTCGTTGAGTATGCAAACGCAGCTGTTTGGTTTTTACACCATCAAGAGCAAACCGGGTAAAAAAGGTCCTATTTTCAGGCACAAAATGGTGCCCATGGTAGGTTTCTCTTTCTCGCCCGATTACGGCGATCCAGCATGGGGCTACTGGGGTCGCTACGAACGACCTGCCAACGATGGCAGCTATCAGACGGTGTACTACGACCGTTTTGCCAACGGTGTGTATGGCGGTTCTCCTTCAAGGGGCTGGTCGGGTTCTATTTCCTTGTCGCTATCCAATAACCTGGAAATGAAGTATTGGAGCAGCAAGGATACCACAGGGCAGGCAAAAAAGATCAGCATCATCGACAACCTGAGCTTATCGACCTCGTACAACGTGTTTGCCGATTCGCTCAACTGGTCGGATATCAACGGTAATCTGCGGTTCAAGATCTACAACCTGTTTACGCTCAACCTGAACATGGTGTTCGATCCTTATACCTATCAGCTCAATGCCTTTGGCAATCCTGTAAAGGTAAACGTATCGCAAGTGGAGAAAAACAAAGTGTTGTGGCGACTCAAAAGTGCATCGACCTCGTTTGGTTATACCTTCAACAACTCCACCTTTAAGAAGAAGACAAGGCAAACACCCGCTCCTGTTAAGCCAGAGCAGTCGGAGTTGGAGAAGACCTTGGCTGCTAACGACCCTTTGATAAAATCGGGTGTCAAGGAAGACAAAAAAGCACGTTGGAAAGAAGAAGACAAGGCTTATGAGGCATTTAATATGCCTTGGAGTTTAACGCTCAACTATAGCGTTCGATACGGATACCACACGTTCAATAAAGAAACCATGGAGTACGATCGATTGTTGTCGCACAACCTGAGTTTGTCGGGACGTATCAATTTTACCAAAACCTGGGCATTTTCGATGTCCACCTACTACGATATTACCAACAATACTTGGAGCTATTTGAATTGTACCCTTACAAAAGATTTGCATTGTTGGCAAATGTCTGTTAGCTTTGTACCCATCGGACGTTATACCACGTATAATTTTATGATTGGTGTAAAATCGAACTTGTTGCGCGACCTAAAATACGAGCTACAAAGCGACCCCAGCGATCGTGTAAGCTGGTACTAAACGATTATTTAATTCAACAAAACAATAAGAAAATGGAACTAAAAAACTATTACGTAGCCCTTACTTACGATTTGAAAGTAGGCGAAGAAGATGAATTGATGGAAAGCACTTCTGTTGAAAATCCTTTTACTTTCTACAGCGGTTTGGGCATGGTGTTGGAAGATTTTGAAAAAGCCATTATGGCTTGCGAAGTGGATGGTACTTTCGATTTTACCATTCCTGCAGACCGTGCGTACGGCGAATACGATGACGAAAGCGTGATTGATTTGCCTAAAAATATCTTTGAGGTAAACGGCAAAATTGACGAAGAAATTTTGTTCGAAGGCAATGTAGTCCCTTTGCAAGATAGCGAAGGTAACCGCATCAATGCTTCGGTGGTTTCGGTAGGTACCGATACCGTTACCGTTGACCTTAACCATCCTTTGGCTGGTGAAAACTTGCACTTTGTAGGTAAAGTGTTGGTAAAACGCGAAGCTACTTTGGATGAAATCAAAAAAGTAATGCAACCTTCGTGTGGAGGTTGCGGTGGTGGTTGCAACAGCGGCTGCTCTTGCGGCGATTGCAACTGTGAAGCATAAAAATTAGCATGAATACATTTGGCACATTATTTCGACTAACTTGCTTTGGCGAGTCGCACGGTGTAGCATTGGGTGGCGTTATTGACGGTTGCCCTGCTGGCGTCGTGATGGACGAAGCCTTTGTGCAAGCCCAATTAGATCGTCGTCGCCCTGGTCAATCGCCGCTAACGACGGCACGCAGCGAAGCCGACAAGGTGCAATTCCTGTCAGGTATTTTCGAAGGAAAAACAACCGGTACACCCATTGGTTTTGTGATTTACAACACCAATCAACACTCGTCCGATTATTCCAACGTAAAGGATGCGTTTCGTCCTTCGCATGCCGATTTTACTTATACCACTAAGTATGGTTTTAGGGATTATCGAGGAGGTGGTCGCAGTTCGGCGCGCGAAACGGCTTGTCGTGTAGTGGCAGGTGCTGTGGCACAGTTGCTGTTGAAACAAAGCGGTTTGTCGATTGAGATCAAAGCAACCATTACCGAGGCTGGCGGTAGTGCCGACGTTGAATCGGCTATCTTGGCGGCCAAGCAAGATGGAGATACAGTAGGCGGTATCATCGCTTGTCAAATTACAGGAGTACCTGCTGGTTGGGGAGAACCTGTATTTGATAAATTGCAAGCCAAACTGGCTGCTGCTATGCTTTCGATCAATGCTGCCAAAGGTTTTGACTATGGCATGGGTTTCGATATTGTGGACAAAAGAGGTTCACAAGTCAACGACTTATTTACGACCAACGAAGACGGACAAATCATAACCACTACCAACTATTCGGGTGGTATCCAGGGTGGTATTTCCAACGGTATGCCCATCTGTTTCCGAGTGGCGTTCAAACCCATTGCAACACTTTTTCAATCCCAACAAACGGTGGATGCAAATGGTCAACCCATTACCTTGCAGGTGAAGGGTCGCCACGATGCTTGCGTATTGCCACGTGCAGTGCCCATTGTTGAATCCATGGCTGCCATGGTTTTGGCAGATGCCTATTTGTTACAAAAAAGCAATCGATTATGAAACCAACCTGGGCTTTTATCGCCAACCTGAAAGCGGGGCATAAAACCTCGCAAAAGAAATGGAACCGTATTCAGCAGCAGCTGAAAGATGCGGGTGTGTTGTATGATCCTTTCTACACCGATCACGTAGGGCATGCGCGCGAGTTGGCGCTACTTGCCTTGCAGCAAGGTTACAAGCACATAGCCGTAATGGGTGGCGATGGGACTATCAGTGAGGTGATAGACGGCATCTGTCAATCGGGGTTGCCCACTTTTGGTATTACCGTAGGTTTGCTTCCTTTCGGCACAGGCAATGACTGGGCACGCTACTGGGGTGTTCGAACCACGCGTGCTGCGATTGCGTGTCTGGCGGCAGCCAAAACCACTACCATTGACCTTGGTAAGGTGAGTTTTGAGGATGAAGCACGTACTGTTCGCTATTTTATCAATGCGTTCGGTTTTGGTTTTGATGCACGTGTGTTGGAGCTAACCAATCGCTTGCAGCATTGGTTCAAAGGCAAGTCGTGGACCTATACATTTGCTTTGTTTTTGGCTGTTTTAAAGCACCGTGCACAATCCATGCGTTTTGAAACGGAAGCCGGTGTTGAAGAATTTCCTTGCTTCACCGCATCGGTGGGCAATGGTGTTTATACTGGGGGAGGTATTCCGCAAACCCCATTGGCAAAACCTACAGACGAGTGGTTGGATGTAATGGCGATGGGAAAACTATCGTTCCGTGGTTTGATCAAAGCACTTCGTTTTGTGTTTGTGGGCAGGTTGTTGGAGCACCCATCGGTGCATTTTCAGCGTGTACAAAAGGTAACGGTGTCGTCCGATCAGCCCATTGTTTCGGAAGTGGATGGTATTTTGCAACCATTTTGCAAACGGTTTACCGCAGAGGTATTGCCCAAAGCGTTACAGTTTGTCTGTCCGTAGATCTTCAATAATCAAAATCTTATATCCCTTAGCGGGCGAACGTTTGATGAGCATCTTGCAATATTTGTTTTCAAAGCGTTTGCCCGTTTGTGCATATAAGATCTTGCCAATTTCGGCAGGGTGAATCTTAAAATCCTTGATCCATTCGTAGAGCAGGGTGGTGGCTTCTAACTGTTGCTGTAGTCCTGTGAGGTTGATGACGATAGTGCCTTCTTTTTCTTGGTACCAAATCTTTTTTTGTTGAGCAACGTAGCGTTGGTAGATGCTGTCGGTAGCCTTAAAGTTCTCGATATTGGTAGGCATTACCTGCATAAACGAGGGGTTGATGCTTTGCAGCAAGGGGAGTAGCTGCAAACGAATTTTATTGCGTGTGCAGTCGGCTTGCAGGTTGGTCGAGTCGGTTACGTAATCAATGCCTTTGGCTTGCAAGTAACCTTCAATTTCGCTGCGTTTGAACGGAAGCAAGGGGCGAATGATGTATCCGTTGCGAGGTTTCATGCCGGTTAGCCCTTGAATGCCAGTACCACGAATCAGGTGCAGCAAGCAGGTTTCGATGTTGTCGTCTTCGTGGTGTGCGACTGCAATGGCTTCGGCATTTTCGGTTTGTCGAACCTCTTCGAACCAAGCGTAGCGTAGTTCGCGCGCTGCTGTTTCGATCGATAGTTTTTGCTCTTTGGCAAAAGTGAGGGTGTCAAAATCCTTTACAAGCAATCGGCAATTCCATTTTTCGCACAACGTGCGTACAAACTGTTCGTCGCGGTTGGATTCTTCGTTGCGCAAATGAAAGTTGCAGTGCAAGGCGATGCAGGGGTAGTTCAAATCGAGCAGGATGCGCAGTAATGCCACCGAATCGGCACCGCCACTGCAGGCGACCAAAATAGGTTGCGTAGAGGTGATGAGTTGGTGTTGCTGGATGTTCGATAAAACCCGATTTTGCATATAGACTTTCCGAAAATGTGGTAGGCAAAGGTACGTTTTTTTTCTATCTCATACACAAAAAAATACGGTAGTATTGCAAAATCGGGTTTTATCACTTACTTTTGCAAGAAACCAAAGGAAAAGAAAGAAGTATATGGGAAAAACGCGACAATTATTGATCAATGCAGCACGTGACGTTTTTGCACAATTGGGTGTGAAACGTGCTACGATGAACGACATTGCCGAAGCCTCTAGCAAAGGTCGTCGTACCCTATATACCTATTTTAAAAGCAAAGAGGAAGTTTACGAGGCGGTGGTGGCACAAGAATTGGATGTATTGTTGGTACGTTTGCAACAATTGATGAACAAGAGCCTATCGCCCGAAGAAAAATTGATCGAATTTATCTACACCCATTTATCGACCATTGACCAAATCATCCACAATAACGGAACCTTGCAAGCAGACTTCTTTAATGATATCAAGGAAGTACAGCAAGTGCGTTTGCGTGCCGATGTACAAGAATTGCGTATGCTACGTCAAATTCTTACCGAAGGCATCAAACGAGGTTCGTTTATTGAAATGGATATTGAGATGGCATCGACCATTATCTTCTACTCCTTACGTGGCTTAGAAGCACCCTACACCAAAGAATCGGTGGCAGAGCGCATGCAGCAACGCCGCGAATACATCGCTAATTTTATCCTAAAAGGCTTGCGTTAATCCTTGTTGGATTAGTCAATGCGTCGGATGCTTGCGTTAAGTGCACGTAAGCGTTCGTCAATGCATTCGTACCCGCGGTCGATTTGTTCGATGTTATGGATGATGCTTTTGCCGTCGGCGCTAAGGGCCGCAATGAGCAGGGCAATGCCGGCACGAATATCGGGCGACGACATAACGGCAGGGCGTAAGTGGAAATGTTCGCCCAATCCAATAATGCTGGCGCGGTGTGGGTCGCATAGAATAATTTGTGCACCCATGTCAATGAGCTTGTCCACAAAGAACAAGCGGCTTTCGAACATTTTTTGGTGAATCAAAACGCTGCCTTTTGCTTTGGTAGCAACTACCAACATAACGCTCAAAAGGTCGGGCGTAAGTCCAGGCCAAGGAGCATCCGAAATCGATAGGATGCTGCCGTCGATGTAGGATTGGATGGTGAAGTTATCTTGTGCAGGGATGAGTAAATCGTCGCCTTGCTCAATGATTTCGATGCCCAATTTGCGGAAACTGTTGGGAATAATGCCCAAGTCGGGGATTGATACGTTTTTAATCAAAATTTCAGAGCCCGTCATGGCAGCCATACCGATAAAACTACCTACCTCAATCATATCGGGCAAGATGGTGTGCGTGCAACCGTGCAAGCAATCCACCCCTTGAATACGCAATAAATTAGAACCGATACCCTCAATTTTGGCACCCATACTGCAAAGCATACGGCAAAGTTGTTGTAGGTAGGGTTCGCAAGCTGCGTTGTAGATGGTGGTTTCGCCTTTTGCCATTACGGCTGCCATCAGGATGTTGGCAGTGCCTGTTACTGAAGCTTCATCCAACAGCATATAGCGACCGCTCAATTCGTTGGCGGTTACTTCATAGAGTCGTTGTTCGCTGTGGTAGTGGAACGATGCTCCTAGTTTGCAAAGTCCATCAAAGTGGGTGTCCAAGTGGCGTCTGCCAATTTTGTCGCCACCAGGTTGGGGTAGGATGGCGCGATGAAAACGTGCCAACATTGGACCAATGAGCATCACCGAACCACGCAACGCTGTGCAGCGTTTGTAGTAGTCGCTATCGGTCAAATAGTCGGTGTGGATGTTTTGGGCTGTAAATGAATAGCGGTGAGTATCCAACTGTTTGACAACAACACCCATTTGGCGCAGTAGGTCAATGAGGTTGAGTACATCAGAAATTTGCGGAATGTTGTCGATGATGACTTCTTCTTGCGTGAGCAAACAAGCGCACAACACCTGCAAGGCTTCGTTTTTTGCGCCTTGTGGGGTGATGCTTCCACTTAATTTTTTACCGCCAATAATTTCAAATGCAGCCATAGTAACAATTATTTTTTGTTGTTTTTGTAGTTGGTCCAGTTTTGTTTTTTCTTGATTGGAGCAATAAACTCTTTGGATTCTTTGAGTTTAAGGGTGTTTTCGTTGGGTTTTAGCTGACCATTCGATAATTCTTCGATGTCTTCAAAAATCTTTTGGTCTTCCACTGCATCCTTGTTCCAAGTAACAAAATATTTCTTCATTTGGTTAGCGAGGATGCCCACCAATCTTTCGCTTTCTTCTGCGTTCTCCATTTGGCAAGCTGCTTGCACAAAGTTAGGCAAGTTTTTGCCGTAGTGGCGGTACTTTACATCTCTATTTGGATATGGAACCTTATCGGGAGGAGTTTGCAATTGTTCGGGTTTTACCACTTCGTAGGGGTAGTCAATGTCCAACTGATAGTTCGACATCATGGCCAAGTGGTCCCAAAGTTTGTGCTTAAAGTCGTTGACGTCGCGCAAATGTGGGAATAAATTTCCCATGATGTTGATGATGGTTTTAACACAGCGAGTACGTTCGTTGCGGTCTTCGATGGTCATGGCATATTCGACCATTTGCTGGATGTTACGACCATATTCGGTTAAAATCAACTTGTTTTTAGTGGTATAGTATTCCATAAAATTGCGTTAGAATAGCTTATTTTTAGGCATTGTGGCCATAAACTCTTTGAGGTAAAAAGGCTCGAAATAGGCAACATCCGCAAAGGCCTGTTGTTGGTAGGCTTTTTCTGCCAAGGTAGTCATCGCGGTGGCGGTAGGGATGATGCTATCGATAAAGTGTGCATTGGGAGCGGTAAGGGTGGTTTTGCACTTGTCAGCTCCGTTGCCCAAAAAGTACGTGGGCTTGTCTAAATAGTTGGCATACGATGCTTCGGTGACAATCTCGGGCCATGCTTCGGTGATCTCGTGCGCATCCCTGTTGTAGGCTGCGGTATAGACTTCCATACGGCGGGCATCGATCATAGGGCACAATACGGCGTCTGCTGGTAAGTTAGGTGTTGCTTCAATGGCGGCTTGTGCTAAGATTTGCAAGGTGGGTAGGGTAATAACGGGGATACCCATGGCAAAGCACAATCCTTTTACAAAAGAAGTGCCGATGCGTAGTCCTGTGTATGAACCAGGGCCTGCGCTCAAAGCAACGGCATCAAGGTCGTGGGTTGTACAACCTGCATCCGCCAATACTTCTTGTACAAAAATGCCGATGAGTTTGCTATGATTTTGTCCTTCTGTATCGATGCGTTGTGCTACTACCAGTCCGTTGTCCGATAAGGCTACCAAGCAAACGCTTGTCGATGTGTCTATGTGTAAAATACGTGCCATAACTATGCTTATGGTACAAAGTTACGCATAATAATTGAAAAATAGGGTGTAATAGTATTTTTTTTGTATCTTCGCATACTTAATCATTTTTTAGTAGATATGATTCAATCGATGACGGGCTATGGAAAGGCCGTAGCAGAGGTACAGAATAAAAAAATAACCATTGAGGTAAAGTCGCTTAATAGCAAACAGTTGGACCTAAATACTCGTATTTGTGGTTATTACCGTAGCAAAGAGTTAGAAATTCGCAGCCTTTTGGCGCAAAAAGTAGGTCGTGGTAAGGTAGATTTTTCCTTGCAAATGGAATCGCTCGACAGCGAACAAACCCCACGCATCAACCCAGAAATTTTAACGGCTTACTACCAACAAATCAAACAGATTTCGGAGCAAACAGGCATTGCTGAGCCTGCGGATTGGTATTCGGTGCTATTGCGCATGCCCGATGTGCTAAAAAATGAGCAAAAGGAATTGAGCGACGAAGAGTGGGCGGAAGCATCAAAATTACTGGATGAAGCTGTTGCCGCCTTTACGGCCTTTCGTGAGCAAGAGGGCAAGGGATTGCAAGCCTTCTTTATGCAAAAAATCAGCAACATCCGTGCTTTGTTAGCAGAGGTGCCGCAATATGAAACTTGTCGTGTCGAAAAGATTCGTACTCGTTTGGAAGAAAACTTGCGTGCTTTGGACGATAAAATTACCTATGATTCCAACCGTTTGGAGCAAGAATTGATCTTTTACATCGAAAAATTGGACATCAGCGAAGAAAAGCAACGCTTGAACAACCACCTGAACTACTTTGTAGAAACCATGGAAAAAGAACCCATGGCGGGCAAAAAGTTAGGTTTTATTGCCCAAGAAATGGGACGCGAAATCAACACTTTGGGTTCCAAAGCGAACCACAGCGAGCTGCAAATTGTGGTGGTGAAGATGAAAGACGAGTTGGAACAAATTAAAGAACAAGTACTCAATGTCTTATAATGCTAAATTGATTGTTTTCTCGGCTCCTTCTGGGTCGGGGAAAAGTACCATCATCAACCGTTTGTTGCAAGATGGTTTGGAAATGGAGTTTTCGGTGTCAGCTACCAGTCGTGCGCCTCGAGGAGCAGAAAAACATGGGGTAGAGTACTACTTTTTGTCGCCCGAAGAATTTCGCGCAAAAATTGCAGAAGATGCCTTTGTGGAATACGAAGAAGTATATACCGACCGTTTCTATGGAACATTGAAAAGCGAAATTGAGCGCATTGCATCCAAAGGCAAAGCCACCGTTTTTGATGTGGATGTAAAAGGTGGTCAGAATATCAAAAAAATGTACGGAGATAGGGCATTGACCCTTTTTATACAGCCTCCTGGTATTGACGAATTGCGTCGTCGTTTGGAAGGACGTGGTACTGATACGCCCGAGGTAATTGAACAACGCTTGCAAAAGGCATCGTACGAAATGTCGTTTGCCGATAAATACGACTACATTGTAGTAAATGATGATTTGGAAAAAGCCATACAAGAAGCCAAAACGATCGTCCAAACTTTTTTGTCCCGCTGATGTGCCAGCATCGGTAACAAGGGTGGGTTTGTATTTTGGATCGTTCAATCCTGTGCACAACGGACACGTTTCGTTGGCAAAGTGGGTGTTGGACAATACCGAATTACAGCAAGTTTGGATGGTGATTTCTCCACAAAATCCATTCAAAATCAACCAATTGTTATATCCCAACGAAGAACGTTTCAATTGGGTGCAAATGGCGGTCGAAGATCAGGATGCTTTGGTGGCTTGCAATGCTGAATTTTTCCTACCACAACCTTCCTATACCATCGATACCCTTCGCTTCTTGCGCGATAAGTTCCCTGCCATACAATTTACCCTCATTATGGGTGGCGATAATGTGCCCGCCTTTTCTGCCTGGAAAAGCTATCAAGAGATTATGGAATTGGTAGATATTGTTGTCTATCCTCGACCTGGTGTGGACTTGTCGGAAGTGATCAAAAAATACCCCAACATGCAGCTACTGCAGGAGGTGCCTTTGTTCCCGATTTCATCTACCCAAATTCGTCAACTGGTAGAAGAAGGCAAAGAAGTGGCTGACTATATGCCTGCCGATGTGGCTGCAGCCTTTGTTGAGTTTACTCGTGGTGGTACGGTTCACCCTTGATGATGGTGTAGGCGCGATACAGCTGCTCAACAAAGAACAAGCGAATCATTTGGTGCGAAAACGTCATTTTTGAAAAGGAAATCAGGCTATTGGCTCTTTTGTACACTTTTTCTGCGAAGCCATAAGGTCCTCCAATGACAAAATAGACCTTGCGCCTGCCGGCATTGGCACGCTTGTCAATTTGTTTCGAAAACTCTACTGAGGTGTATTCGGTGCCGTGCTCGTCCAATAAAATAACGTCGTCGGCATCTTCTACCTGTTTCAAAATCAACTCTCCTTCCTTTTCTTTTTGCTCATCAAAGCGAAAATTTTTGCTATTCTTGAGTTCGGGGATTACTTGAATCGAAAAATCAGTATAATATTTTAACCTACCTAAGTAGTTGTCTATTAGTTTGTTGATATTGGTATCGGTAGTTTTGCCTACTACGAGTAGTATAATTTTCATATTTTTTGTTACCTTTGTTGGTGTACAAAGGTCGGAAATATCCGACAAAAAATCAAGTGGTATGAAAACACGGACAGCTTTGAAAATCGTTTTGATGGGCTGGCTCTTGGGAGCCGTGCCTGCTATGGCTGTTGAACACTTGGGCGAGGTGCTGCAAAAAACCATGCTGACCAACCAAGCCGAAAAAGTGTTGACGTGTTTTGCCAGTCCCATGGAAGTTTCTGTATTGGGTAAGAGTGTGGTTTGTACTGCCGAACAAGCAGTTGAGATCCTCGATCAATTTTTGGCAGAGAATCAAATAAAAACTTGCTCTATCTTGCACAGTGGCAAGAAATCCAATGCAGGTTTTTATATCATAACGGCAACCACCTCGCATAAGCGTTACCGCATTTATGCGTTGGAGCGTTCCGATGGCAATAGTAATTTAATCAGACAATTTAGAATCGATGAAGTTCCTGAATGATCAATTAGATGAGTTAATCAAGTATTGGTTTGCCGAAGATATTGGCGATGGTGACCATACTTCATTGTCGTGTATTCCTGCAACAGCGATGGGCAAATCGCGCCTCATTATTAAAGATACAGGCGTGTTGGCAGGTGTTGAGGTGGCAAAACGCATTTTCAAAGCATTCGACCCAGAGTTGAAAGTAACCGTATTTATCGAAGACGGTGCCGATGTAAAACCTGGTGACATCGCTTTTGAAGTAGAAGGAAAAGTGCTTTCGTTGCTACAAACAGAACGCTTGATGTTGAATATCATGCAACGCATGAGTGGCGTGGCTACCGTAACCCGTAAGTATGCCAACTGCTTGAAAGGCCTAAAAACCCAAGTATTGGATACTCGTAAAACTACCCCAGGTTTGCGCTTGCTCGAAAAAGAAGCCGTTAAAATTGGTGGTGGTACCAATCACCGTATTGGCCTATTCGATATGATTTTGCTCAAAGACAACCACGTTGACTTTGCAGGCGGCATCGAAAATGCCATTCGCTCGGCTCAAAAATATTGCCAAGAAAAAGGCAAGAATTTGAAAATCGAAATTGAAGTGCGCAACTTCGAAGAGTTGGAACGCGTGATGCAAGTAGGTGGTGTTCACCGCATCATGTTGGATAACTTCAACCCCGAAAATACCAAAAAAGCAGTTGACCGCATCGGTGGTCGCTACGAAGTGGAATCGTCGGGTGGCATTACCTTCGACACCTTGCGTACCTATGCTGAATGTGGCGTAGATTATGTATCGGTAGGTGCTTTGACCCACTCGGTGAAGAGCCTCGATATGAGTTTTAAAGCAGTTTAATAAACTATGTCAAACAAACCTTTAACATTGGGAACCAAGAGTATTGGTTCCCTTTTGTTGCATTATTCGCTACCTGCCATCATTGCCATGACAGCAAGTTCGTTGTACAACATGATGGACAGTATGTTCATTGGACATGGCATCGGTCCAATGGCGTTGGCAGGTTTGTCGGCGACTTTCCCGTTTATGAACTTGGGTGCTGCTTTTGGTGCCATGGTAGGTGCGGGGGCATCCACTGTAGTGTCGGTTAAGTTAGGTCAACAAGACTACAAATCCGCTAACCATGCCATGGGCAATGTGATTTTGCTAAATGTGGGCATAGGTTTGCTGTTTATGCTGATTTCACTCCTCTTTTTGGATCCCATTCTGTACTTCTTTGGTGCCAGCGAAAATACCATAGGCTATGCCCGCGACTACATGGAAGTGATTTTGGCAGGTAACATCATCACCCACCTTTACTTGGGCCTAAATAGCGTGTTGCGCTCGTCGGGTCATCCGCGTGAGGCCATGAACGTTACTTTGCTTACTGTTGCGCTGAACTTTGTGTTCAACTACCTGTTTGTGTTTGTAGTGCACTGGGGCATTAGAGGGGTTGCTATCGGTACCATCTTGGCGCAAATTGTAGGACTCTCCATGGTGATGCGCTATTTTTTACAGCCCACTTCGGTCTTGCAACTCAAAAAAGAAATCTTGCGTTTTTCATCCAAAATTTCGGGTCAAATCTTATCCATTGGTTTGGCTCCCTTTTGCATGAATGCCTTGGCTTGCGTGGTGGTTACCCTTATCAATACAGGCTTGAAAAATTACGGTGGCGATATGCATGTAGCAGCATACGGCATCGATAACCGCATTGTATTTTTCTTTGTCATGATGAACATGGGCTTTAACCAAGGAATGCAACCCATTGCAGGCTACAACTATGGCGCTCAAAAATACGACCGCGTGTTGGAAGTCTTCCGTTACACCATGTATTGCGTAGTGCTCTTTGGAACAGTCGGTTGGTTGGCGTGTCAATTCTTCCCCGAATGGATTGTCGCCATGTTCTCGACCGATGCCGAACTAAATGCCTTGAGTTCTTACGGCTTGCGTGTTTTAACACTTTTGTTGCCGTTAATCGGTTTTCAAATGGTATGTACCAACTTGTATCAATCCATTGGCAAAGCAAAGATTGCAATATTCCTATCCACTACACGTCAATTGCTATTTTTGATTCCGTTCTTGCTCATTTTACCCTTGTATTGGGGAACAGACGGCATCTGGTACAGCTTGCCCATGGCAGACGGATTGGCTGCACTCATCGTAGGCGTGATGATTGTAAAACTTATTCGAGAACTTAAAAAACAACCAGCATGAAAGCAACACAACCGCTCATCATTACCGTAGGTCGTCAGTTTGGAAGCGGCGGCAGAGGTGTAGCAAAAATATTGTCAGAAAAATACGGTATGCCCTTGTACGATAAGGAGCTAATCAATCGTGTTTCGCGCGAGACAGGTATCTGCAACGAAGTATTTGCTGGTTGCGACGAGTGTACCAATAACTATCCCAACTCATCGTTATTGGGTGGATGGTCGCTTAGCACCTTGTTTTCTACCACTAACCGTGATATGCTTTCGGGCGATTCGTTGTTTGCGATGCAATCAGAAACCATTCGACGCATTGCCTCTGAGGGATCGTGTGTCATCGTAGGTCGCATTGCTGATTACGTGTTGCGCAATCACCGTCCATTGGTGTCGGTATTCATTACGGCAGATTGGGAAGATCGTGTAAATCGTGTGATGGAATATGAAAAGATCAGCCGTCAGGATGCCGAAACCCTCATCAAAAAGGCCGACAAGTTGCGCGCTGCCTACTACAACTTCTATTCCGATAAAAAATGGGGTGATGCAGCCTCCTACCACCTGTGCATCAACACCTCCACCATCGGCATCGAAGCCGCCGCCCACCTCATCACCCAGTATATAGGCTATTAACCTCTGGGGTTATCCTAACTTGTAACCCTGTGTT
This sequence comes from Candidatus Enterocola sp., assembly GCA_045634045.1. Lineage (GTDB taxonomy): Bacteria > Bacteroidota > Bacteroidia > Bacteroidales > Paludibacteraceae > Enterocola. The sequence continues at coordinate 44,514 of JAZQZN010000037.1, forward strand.
AAGGTCGCCTGCGACCGCAACGCAGGGATATAGAACATAACCCCTCGCAGAGGGTTGTCCTTGCATAGTACAAAAACATATCGTACCTTTGCCCATACATCTTAAAAACCTTAATCTTATGTCAAAAACCTACAACCAAATCTTTGTACATTTTGTACTCATCGTAAAAAATCGATACCCTTTAATTAATCCTCAATGGGAATTTCGGTTACATCAGTACATAAAATCCGTTATTGATAATCGAGGAAACAAAACCCTCATTATTAACGGTACGAAAGATCATGTTCATATTTTAATTTCCATGCACAATACCGAGTCGCCCTCGGAATTGATGTTATGTGTAAAACGCGATTCTTCCAAATTTATCAAATCCAATCATTTGTGTCCTAAATTTTACTGGCAAGAAGGTTATGGCGCCTTCTCTTATACCAAGTCGCACGTTAATAGTGTGTATCAGTACATCCAAAACCAGAAAGAACATCACAAAAAGGTTTCCTCTCTGGATGAGATGAAAAGCATCCTGCTAAAACTAGGCTTCCCCGTCAATTCCATATAGTATGTACTCATATTCCCGTTACCCCGTCAGGGGTTATCCTAATTTGTAACCCTGTGTTAAGGTCGCCTGCGACCGCAACGCAGGGATATTGAAGCGATGCATTCACTCCCCATTACCCCAATGAGGTTATCCTAATTTGTAACCCTGTGTTATGGTCGCCTGCGACCGCAACGCAGGGATATTGAAGCGATGCATTCACTCCCCATTACCCCAATGAGGTAATCCTTATTTGTAAGCCTGTGTTAAGTTCCCTTGCGACCTCATCGCAGGGATATTGACATATCAAAAAAATAACGTATATTTGTAAACGTAAAACACTTAAAATATACAAGCACAACAGAGAAAACAATAACATAACATATTAACCAAGCATTAACTATTATTCGCGTTCAAAACGAAAAAGCCTAGGAAACTGTTTCTTTTGAGACGGACAAGTTAATCAGTTCACGGTATCCTTTGTAGGATTCGTGCATGCCGTATAATGTTGATACTTGCACCAACTTGGTGTAGGCTTCTTCTATACGGTATGGCGGGTTTCTTCCTAGGCTTCCCGTGAACGCGAGTAGAAAAGTCTACACTTTTTTTATTGTCCGTCGTGATTGATGGTTTATGCGTAAACCAATCAATCGCATGGAGAAATCGGTAAATAAACGTCTTCACCAAGCAAAGAGCGCGCGTAAAGACGAGTTTTACACACAACTGAACGATATTCAGTTAGAATTAAAACACTACAAGAGTGAGTTTAAAGATAAAATAGTATTATGCAACTGCGATGATCCCTATGAAAGTAATTTCTTTAAATACTTTGCCTTAAACTTTAACTCACTTGGTCTCAAAAAACTAATAGCAACGTGCTATGCACCTTCTACAATTGCAGGTATTCAGCTTGATTTATTTGAAGAAGTAAAGATTGAGAGAAGCGAAAAGCAAGCATACAAAATAGAAATAGAGGAAATTACAGATGAAAACGGCGATGGCAGTATAGATTTGTCGGATGTTGAATATTTATTGCGAAATAACAAAAACGTACTTACACTATTAAATGGTGACGGAGATTTTCGGTCAAATGAATGTATTGAATTATTAAAACAATCAGATATTGTAGTAACTAATCCACCATTTTCTTTATTTAAAGAGTTTATAAGCATATTAAATGAGTATAAAAAGTCATTTATAATTATTGGTAATACAAATGCATTAAAGTATAAGGAATGCTTTCAATTATTTATGGATAACCAGATGCGTACAGGTTATACACATTTTAATACAGGAATGTTTTTTCAGGTGCCAGATAATTATGAGAAATTCCATCATATTGATAATGGAAAGAAAATTGCACGTGTTTCTACGTCGTGTTGGTTTACGAATTTACCAGTAAGAAAACATAATGAAGACATTGTCTTATATAAAAAATATAACTCAATAGAATATCCTAAGTATGATAATTATGATGCGATAAATGTAAATACGTATACAGAAATTCCGTACGACTATGATGGGATAATGGGGGTTCCAATTACCTTCTTAGATAAGTATAATCCTAATCAATTTGAGATTATTGGTTGCAGTGATAGGGGCGGTGACAATAGGATAGGTGTGAATGCAATTAGGTTAACAGAGAAACCAGAGGATAGTCCTAAAATAGCCGGAAAAAAACTATACACTCGAGTTTTTATCCGTCGCAAAAATAATTCGTACATCAATCAAGCGGATAACTTCTTAAATGCAGCAGAACCTGCTGAACTTTGGAAAAAAGAATCAAACCAATAAATTAGACCTTATGCAAATAGAATTACATAAAATCACGGTACGCGAGTTAACAAATGGTTACGAAGATAGGGAAGAAAATGGAGTGGTAGCATTTGGTGGAAAGTTAGATGTTCGTCCACCTTACCAACGAGAGTTTATATACAAAGAGAATCAGCGTGATGCTGTAATAGATACCCTTACGCAAGGTTTCCCTTTGAATGTTATGTATTGGGCTGTTCGCGAAGATGGAACATATGAGATAATAGATGGTCAACAACGTACCATTTCTATCTGTCAATATGTGAATGGTGATTTCGCTTTTGATTTTAGGTATTTTCATAATTTGCAAAAGGATGAGCAAGTGCAAATTCTAAATTATGAGTTAAATGTTTATATCTGCGATGGTACAGATAGTGAAAAACTAAAGTGGTTTAAGACAATTAATATAGCGGGCGAGAAATTAACCGAACAAGAATTAAGAAATGCTGTATATGCAGGCAGCTGGGTGAGTGATGCAAAGAGATATTTCAGTAAGAATAATTGTGCAGCATACGGTTTAGGTAGTAAATATTTGTCAGGTTCGCCTATTCGTCAAGATTATTTAGAAACAGCTATCGATTGGATTTCAAAAGGGAATGTTGATGTTTATATGGGAAATCATCAACATGATCCAACTGCTACTGCATTGTGGAATTATTTTTCAAGTGTAATCAATTGGGTAAAAGCAATATTCCCAAAATATAGGAAAGAGATGAAATGTGTTTCTTGGGGACCTTTATATGATAAATTCAAGGATATCCCATTAAATCCAGTAGCATTAGAGGAACAAATTGCAAAACTAATGTTGGATAGTGATGTGCAAAAGAAATCTGGAATTTATTGGTACGTTCTTACTGGAGATGAAAAATACCTAGGTATTCGACTCTTTGATGATAATACAAAACGAGAGGTATATGAAAAGCAAAATGGAGTTTGTCCGCATTGTAAGGAACATTTTGAGATTGAGCAAATGGAGGCAGATCATATAACTCCTTGGAAAGAAGGTGGGAGAACCATCGCCGAAAATTGTCAAATGTTGTGCAAGGAATGTAATAGAAGAAAGGGTGGTAGATAGGATAACCCTCTGCGAGGGTTAGGGTTGAGAGGATACTCGGTACTACATCCCCGCGTTGCGGTCGCAAACGACCTTAACACAGGGTTACAAATAAGGAGAACCCTTTTGGGTTGGTTAGAACTCTACGACGGTGATGCCGGCGCCGCCGAGTTGGACGTGTTCGTCTTTGGCACTGCGCACTTGAGGTACAGTGTAGAGGTATTGGCGGATGGTTTGTTTGAGCGCACCAGTGCCAGTACCGTGCAAAATACGCACGGTTGATACACCCATCATAATGGCATCATCGATGTAGTACATGATGGTTTGCAAGGCCTCGTCGGCACGCATACCACGAATATCAATTTGTGTTTTAAATTTGAGCTGATGCTCACGCAACGTATTGTCGCCCTTGCTCCATACAGGAGTGAGGGTGCGTTGTTCTTGTTGGCGCACCTGCTTGCGGTTGGCTTTTTGTAACTGATCGGTGGTAAGGTTGATTTTTAGATTGCCTAACGCCACTACAGCCTTGTTGCCGTTGAGCTGCAAAATTTCTCCCACGTTTTCGCCATACATCACGGCATCACCCACGGCAAAAGCGGGAACTTCTGCCTTTTTCTTGGCATCCTTATGGGTATTTTTTTGTCCTTTCTGTGCTTGCTTTTCTTCTAATAGCGCCTTTTTCTCTTGCTCAATTTTTTGACGAATAGCCTTGGTTTTTTCCTTGTCAGCCTTAGCTTCCTTGATATCTTTAATGGTACGTTCAATGGTAGCATTGGCATCAGCCAACAACTGTTTGGCTTCTTGTTTGGCCTGGCGGATAATTTCCTTGCGTTGACGTTCGATGCTTGCCAGCTGTTCTTGCAAGTTCTTGTCCGTTTCGTTGATTTTCTTCTCTTTTAATTTTACCTGTTGACGCTTGTTTTCCCAGTAGCGTTTGTCGCGTACAATGTCTTGTAGGTTTTTGTCATAGTCGATGTGCTCACTGCCCACGATGTTGGCAGCCTTTTCGATAACGCTTTCGGGCAAACCAATTTTGCGGGCAATTTCAATGGCAAACGAGCTGCCTGGGTTGCCAATGGAGAGTTGGTACAAAGCCTGCATCTGATGACGGTCGTACAGCATGGCACCGTTGACCAATCCCTCGGTTTGCGAGGCAAAGTGTTTGAGGTTGGTGTAGTGTGTGTTGATGACCCCCTTGCAACCTTGTTGGTTGAATAGTTCGAGCTCGGCTTGTGCAATGGCACCACCAATTTGTGGCTCGGTACCGCTGCCAAATTCATCAATAAGGAGCAAGGTACGTTGGTTACCGTTGCGCAAAAAGTATTTCATATTGCTCAGGTGCGAGCTATAGGTACTGAGGTCGTTTTCGAGCGATTGCTCATCGCCAATATCGATGAAAATATGCTCAAAAATCCCCATGGTACTTTGTGGCATCATCGGTACTAACAAACCGCACTGCCACATGTATTGTAGCAGCCCAACGGTTTTGAGACAAACCGATTTACCCCCAGCATTAGGACCCGAAATAAGTAAGATGCGTTGGTCTTGATGCAAGGCAAGGCTGAGCGGAACAATCTCCTTGTGCTGCTCTTGCAACGATAAGTACAGCAAAGGGTGAATGGCATTTTCCCATTGGATCATGGGCTGGTTGCTGCTTTGGGGTTGTATTGCGCCGATGCGGAGGGCAAACAAGGCTTTGGCTCGGATGCAGTCCATTTCGGCCAAAAAGAGCATCGAACGTTCCAACTCAGGTAGGTAGGGGCGAATAAAGTCGGCGCAAAGCGTGAGGATGCGGATTACCTCGCGACGTTCTTCGGCTTCCAATTCGCGGATGCGGTTGTTGGTTTCGACCACAGCTGCAGGTTCTACGTAAACGGTTTTGCCCGTGGCAGATTCGTCGTGTACAATGCCACCTAATTTACGCTTAAAGGCGGGCGATACGGGAATTACCAATCTGCCGTCGCGCAGCGATGGAGTTACATCTTTTTCCAAGTAGCCGTCGGCTTGTGCTTGGCGAATGATGCTTGCCATAAGCTTTGAAACCGATGCTGTTAGCTGTAATTTTTGGCGACGAATTTGGGCCAGCTGTTCCGATGCGTGGTCTTTCAATCGACCAAATTTATCCAGCAGGTTGTCGATGTACTGGCAGATAACAGGAAAGCCATCTGTTTCGGCACATTTTTGTTTCAGGTAGGGAAATTCTTGCTCGGTTTTAACGCTAAAGTAGCGGTTAATTTGTCGAATGGTGAGCAACGAACGGTACAATTCAAAGAGTTCTGATTCGGTTAGGAAGGTGCCCTCGGTCGACAAGCGTTTGAGGTACGAACGCGTGTCGAAATAGTTTTCAACGGGGAAAGCATCGCTATCTTCACGACAAATGGTGCAGAACTCGTTGATTTGCGAGGTCAGCGTGATGATGGTTGTTTCGTTGCACGAAAAAGATAGTTCTTCCAGCAACTCCTTGGCATGTGCGCCAAGACAGTGTTGTTGGATGAGTTTCCTAACCTTGTCGAATTCTATTTTTTGTTCAAAATGCTTTGGGTATATCATAATTTTATTTTTCCACGTATGTCGTTGCTTCGTCCCCTGCGTTGCGGTTACTCCGTAACCTTAACACAGGGCTACAACTCAGGATAACCCCTGTCGGGGTAATGGGTAACTTTTTAATAATTAAACTCTTCTCCCTACTATCAATACCTTTGATTGGTCGTGCAGGGTGGTGGCAAAAATATACGTTTCGCCTCCATCTTTTAGTTTTAGTTTCTTTCTTAAATCCGCCACTGACCCAGGAAAGTTGCGGATGCTCAGGTTGGCTTTGTCGATGTCGGCAATTTCTTTGCGTTGCACCTTGGTGATGCGGTCGATGCTAAAGATCCTGCCAGGAAAATCGGCTACCATATTTTCGCTGGTGTACAGGTGGCTGTTGGGATGCAACTTTTGTACGCCATAACGTTGTGCTACCTGTTTAAAAGCGCCTGCTTTGAGGATGCTGGCATTGGGCTCGTACAGATAGCGCAAGGGTTGACTATATGCTACGCAAGTGGTGCTTTCTGCTGCACGTGGGTAGCAGAAGTCTTGCACTTGTTCGTTGTTGAGGTGTATGCAATGCACGGTTGGTGAGGTGGTAGGTATTGTTGGTTCAACTTTTACCAACACCTCTTTGCATTCATTTTTAACCGATACGATGTGTATTTCGGTGGTTTGTGGAAAGTCTTTGAGCACCGATTCGATGTCGATCATGGGCGATAGCTTGATGAGCAACGTGCGGCATTTGGCCAAAATGGCACTGCCAATTACGGTCAAATCGGGGGTGCAATCCGACAGGCATACGGTTTTGCCACCTTGCTTGTTGCGTCGAGCAGGGTCAATATAAACCACATCTACTGCGGGCATGGTGGTCAAATAATTTTCACAATGGTCGTTGATAATGCCAATTTCTTGCCCCAATTGCGCAAAATTGTGTGCTGCTAATCTGCACAGTTCTTCCTGCTGTTCGACGTAGGTGGTATGTGCCATTTGTTGGCTAAGAAAGTAGCAGTCGATGCCTAAACCGCCCGTCAAATCGACCAGCGTGTTGCCGCTAACCAAAGAGGCCTTGTAGCGGGCTGTCCATTCGGATGAACATTGCTCCAATGACAAACGTTGTGGGTATAGGATGCCCTCGCAGGCATGCCATGTGGGTATCTTTTGTGCTGCGATGCTTTTGCCAAAGGCTTGTTGTGCTTGTGTTATGTGCGAAGCGGTGGTTGGCATCTTATCGTTTCCAGAATGCAGGTGTCAATACAATCAGTACAGTGAACAATTCCAAACGTCCTACTAACATTAAGAACGACATGTACCATTTAGCAAATTCGCCCATTTCGTTGTAGTGTTGTGTGCCGATATTGCCCATTGCCGAACCTACGTTGGTGAGGGCAGCAAAGGTGGTGCCCAACGACTGGTCGAACTGCATACCAGTTGCCGTAAATACGATGATGCTGACCACGATAACCACCACGTACATAAAGATGAAAGCCAATACGTTGTTGATGATTTGGGTGTTGACAACATGCCCGTTGAATCGCACTGGGATTACGGCATTGGGGTGAATGAGTCGTCTAAATTCGTAGTAGGTATTTTTGAGCAAAAGCACGATGCGTACAGTTTTGATACCGCCAGATGTTGAGCCCGACGAACCACCCAATACCATGGCAAACAGCATCAATGTTATGACAAATGGCGACCATTGACTGTAGTCAGCATGTGTAAATCCAGTGGTACTAATCAGAGATGTCATGTTAAAGAGGGCGTAGCGCAAATTGGTGGCGATGCCTAAATGGTCGTGGTAGAACAGCATGCTAACAAACATCAACAAGCTGAATGCAATAATGGATAGGGTGTACCACTGAAATTCTTCGTTTTTGAAAAGTTTGGAGAATTGTCCCTTGATGCATAAATACATCAGCCCGAAATTAACCCCACCGAAGAACATAAATAGGGTAACGATGTAGTCGATAAGGGGCGAATCCCAGTACATGAGTCCTGCATTTTTGGTCGAAAGACCACCTGTCGAAATGGTGGATAAACCGTGGCAGATGGCATCAAAAGGATCCATGTCTGCTAGCCATAGAATGAACGCTTCAACCAGGCTCAAAATAACGTACAGTCCCCAAATGACTTTGGCGGTTTGACCAACCTTAGCATGTACTTTTTCTTTGGTAGGTCCTGTAATTTCTGCGCCTAATAGCGACATACTGCCGTCGCTCACCATGGGGATAATGGCGAGTGAAAGGATGATGATACCCATACCGCCAATCCATTGCGAAATGATGCGCCAAAAGGTGATGCCTTTGGGTAAGATTTCAACGTCTGTAAGAGTAGAGGCTCCAGTTGCGGTGAAACCAGAAATGGCTTCGAAAAAAGCATCGGTAAAAGAGGGGATGTAGCCACCAACGTAGTAAGGAATCATACCAAAGAGCGAGAAAATCACCCAAATGGTAGCTACCACCAAGTAGCCTTCTCGTTTGCCTAAACTTTGTCGAGTAGGACAAAATACCAACGACAAACCACCTGCAAAGCAAGTGATGATGCTGGCAAAAAGCAAGGGCCAAAAGTTTTCTTCGTATCCAACGGCAACAAAAGTGGAGAGCAGCATAAATGCCGCTTCGATCAGCAGCAAAAAGCCGATGACTCTACCTACCGCTTGAATATTGAGGACCTTCATCATTATTTAAAGAGTTTTTCTACTTTGTGTACGGTATCCTCGCCGCAGAACACAATCACGCGGTCGCCTGCTTGTATCTGTGTATCGCCCACTGCTACCAATCCTTTGTCGTTACGCACGATGCCACCGATGGTGGTGTTTTTGGGTAGTTTGAGGTTTTTGAGCATATCCTTGGTAATGGGCGATTCGTCCTCTGCCATCAATTCCACCACCAATACATCCACAAAGGTGAGGCACTTTACCGAAACGTCTCCGCCCAAAATGAGCTGGTAGATATGGCTGGCTGCGATGATTTTTTTATTGATAATGGCACCAATGTCCAAACTTTCTGCCATGGAAATGTAATCGTTGTTTTCGACCTCTGCAATGGTGCGCTTAACGCCCAAGTTTTTGGCGGCAAGACAGGCCAAAATGTTGGTTTCGGAGTTGCCCGACAAGGCAACGAAAGCATCGTACGATTCAATATCTTCCTCTTTGAGCAACGAGATATCACGGCCGTCGCCGTTGATAACCAACGCTTTGTCTGTTTTTTCGAGCAGTTGTAATCCTTTTTCTTTGTCTTGCTCAATGATTTTGATATTCATGCTCGATGGCAAGTCTTGTATGGCACGTACGCCAATACGAGAAGCTCCCAAAAACATGGTGCTGTTGATCTCAAATTCTTCTTTACCCGACAGGATACGCACCTCTTCGATGCCTTCGCGTGTAGTCAAGAAATAAACAATATCGTTGATGCGGATGTAGTCCTTGCCAGTAGGGATGATGGTATCGTTGCCTCTTTTGATAACCACTACGCGCAGGCGGTTGTTTGCCTGGAAAACATCCATGAGCTGTTGGTCGCATAGTGGAGAGGAGGAGCGGATTTTGGTGGCCATGACCACCAATTCGCCGTCTGAAAATTCCAAGTATTGACGTACCCATCCTTTTTTCAGGCCGTTTACAATCTCATCGGCAGCCAATCGTTCGGGATAAATCAACGAATCCACCCCCATACTCTTGAAAAATTCTTTGTTTTTTGGGAGTAGGTATTCTTGGTTGTCGATGCGTGCCAATGTTTTTTGCGCTCCCAAGTTGGTGGCAAGTAGGCAAGCGGTGATGTTGGTACTTTCGTAGGGAGTAACGGCAACAAATAGGTCGGCAGAAGGAACCTGTGCTTCGCGCAAGTCTTTGAGTGAGGTAGGACTGCCTACTACCGCTAAAATGTCGTAGTTGGCTTCCAATTGTTTTATTTTCTCGGTTTTTTCGTCCAACAAAACAATGGTATGTTTTTCTTTCGATAGCATTTTGGCAAGGTGCGTACCTACCGCACCAGCGCCGGCAATAATGATCTTCATTTAGTATCGAATCAATTTGGCACGTTCCATTTGCCTTTTATCGTCTTTTTCTTTGAGGCTTTGGCGTTTGTCGTAGGCTTTCTTACCTCTTGCCAATGCTATTTTTACTTTGGCAAGTCCGCGCTCGTTGATAAAGAGCAGGGTAGGAACAATCGTCGTGCCAGGGTCGGCAAGGGAGCGTGTCAGTTTGCGTAATTCTTTTTTAGTTAGCAACAATTTTCTGTCGCGGGTGGGCAAGTGGTTGTTGTAGGTACCATAAAAATATTCGTTGATATGGATGCCCTTGGACCATAGCTCGCCGTTTTCAAATAGGCAATAACTATCGACCAGCGAGGCTTTGCCTGCTCGGATCGATTTAATTTCCGTACCCGTTAGCACAATGCCAGCGGTGTAGGTGTCGATAAATTCGTAATCGAACGATGCTTTTTTATTGCGTATTTGAATGTTAGACATAACAATGATTTAAACAGTAAGGATAAGTCCAAAGAGCATATTCGTCAACCATGAGGCTGCGATGATGATAAGGCTTACCACCCATACAAAGGTATATTTGTGTTTTTCTTCCACTTCGACGTATTGACTTTGCGTTGCTTCCAATACAATTTTGAGCAAGTAAAGTGACAAAACCCAAAACAGTGCCATGTGGGTTAAATTGACCAAAGCCGCTACCGAATACAAGCAAGATGCTGAAAATGCTACAAAATGAATACAACGCGAGTAGGGAAGCGATTTTTTTTCGGTTTGTTCGTAATACCAACGTATCAAAAAACAAGCGAGGTGGAAACCTGCCAATAGCGATACAAAGGTGCTCAATAGGTCAATGATGGCAATATCCCAAAGCCATTCCACACGTTCAATAACCGTTCCGATAACCGAACAGATGGATGCGCAAAGCATTATCCAATAGATGATTACGCTTCTATTGGTAGTTGTGTCTGTTTGCAATTGCTTCCAACCTGACAGTGGATTGCGCAAAAAAATGATGTATTGTTTCAGGGCTTTAAGCATACTATTTTGGTTCTAAAACACCAAGTGCATAAGAACAAAAGTAATGGAAAATTCAGAAATCGCCAAAAAAAAGTAATTGTTGCTTAATTTGCGGAGAAATGTTGCCTTTTATAGAATTAAATTTCGTACATTTGTCATTCCATTTGCTGAAACCTTAAAGGATGTTTTATCTCTACATAATCACTTTTGCAGTGTTACTATCTTCGCTGCTACTGTATTTCCCGTTTGCAGCTAAGCGCGGCATGCTCGCTGGTGTAAATCACCGTAGTTCGCACACCAAACCCGTTATTACTGGTGCGGGCTTTATTTTTCCGTTGTCTTACCTGATCTATGGCATAACGCTAGCAGTACAAGCAGAAATAACTTTCCCCTGGTTCTTCTTTGCAGGGTTACTTATGCTGTCTGTAATTAGTTTTATCGACGACTTGGAAGAAGTGTGGTTTTTGTGGCGTTTGCTGGTACAATTTATAGCCATTGCATTGATGCTGTGGCAGATACAGATAGATACACCCATGCTTGCTATCGCTCCCTCTGTGGTACAATGGTCTGCCATTGTGATGTGCTGGGGATTCTCCGTAGCCCTGCTCAATATGTACAACTTCATGGATGGGCTCAATGGTATGTTGGGCGGATTGGCATTGTCGTCGCTGATTCCTTTCTGGCTGATCAACGAATACGTGGTACATTTTATTGATTCTCAACTGCTGTATTTCTCTTTGATCCCTACCTTGCTGTTTGTGTTCTACAATGCCAGAACCCAGGCCAAATGTTTTTCGGGCGATGTGGGAGCTATTGCATTGGGATATGTAATGACCTACATGCTTTTCAACTTGCTCATAACTACGGGCAATGTGGCGTATTTAGCCTTGTTTGCATCCATTTTTATAGAAGCAGGCTTAACCATCGTACAACGTTTGTTTGCCGGCGAAAATATTTTCCAACCTCACCGTATTCACTTGTTTCAGCTGCTATGCAACGAGGGCAAGCGTAACCACGTTGTGGTGTCGGGAATGTATGCAGGCTTGCAGTTGGCAATCGGTTTGCTGCTGTTTGTGCTCAACTATTACCAAGTGCCAGGTATCTACCAAAATTTGATTGTATGGCCCGTTGTGGTGGTTTTGGCGGTATGGTACCTGCTACGCAAGCGCAAATGCTTGGGCGGTCACTTGTTAGGTTATCGTAAATAATTAACAATCACTAAACAACAAATATTTAACTTTAAAACATAAACGTTATGATTCCAACAAAAATCGAACATCTTGGAATTGCAGTTCCAAGTATCGCAGAAGCACTTCCATACTACGAAGAAGTGTTAGGTTTAACCTGCTATGCAATTGAAGAAGTTGCGGACCAAAAAGTAAAAACCGCTTTCTTGAAAGTAGGTGAAGTGAAAATCGAACTTTTGGAGCCAACCAGCCCAGAAAGTACTGTTGCTAAATTCATCGAGAAAAACGGTGGCCGTGGTGGTTTCCATCACATCGCTTACGCTGTAAACGACATCGAAGCTCGTTTGCAAGAAGTAGCAGACAAAGGCGTACAACTTATCGACAAAACTCCTCGTTCTGGTGCAGAAGGTATGACCATCGCATTCCTTCACCCAAAATCTACAGCAGGTATCTTGACTGAATTCTGCGAAAAGAAATAAGAACTAATTATTACATAAATAATGGCAACAGATAAAATTCAAAACCTTATCGAGCTACGCGAAAAAGCTCGTTTGGGTGGCGGTCAAAAAAGAATTGACTCGCAACACAGCAAAGGAAAATTAACTGCCCGCGAACGCATCGAAATGCTATTGGACGAAGGCAGCTTTGAAGAAATGGACATGTTCGTAACACATCGTTGCACCAACTTTGGTATGGACAAAGACAAATTCTTGGGCGACGGCGTAGTAGTAGGACAAGGTACCATCGACGGTCGTTTGGTGTTTGTATTTGCACAAGACTTTACCGTATTTGGTGGCTCACTTTCTGAAACCGTAGCACTAAAAATTTGTCACGTAATGGACAAAGCTATGAAAGTAGGTGCGCCTATCATCGGTATCAACGACTCGGGTGGTGCTCGTATCCAAGAAGGTCCTAACGCATTGGCAGGTTATGCCGAAATCTTTGAACGTAACATTTTGGCATCGGGTGTAGTACCTCAAATCTCATTGATCTTTGGTCCTTGTGCGGGTGGTGCGGTTTATTCGCCTGCATTGACCGACTTTATCATGATGACCGAAGAAAATAGCTACATGTTCATCACTGGTCCTAAAGTAGTAAAATCAGTAACAGGTGAATCTGTTTCTGTTGACGAATTAGGTGGTGCTGGTGTACATGCAACCAAAACTGGTGTTGCTCACTTCCGTGCCGAAAACGAACAAGACGGTTTGGCTACCGTACGTCGTTTGATGTCGTTTATTCCTCAAAACAACATGGAATCTGCTCCTGTAGTTCCTTGCGACGACCCAGTAAATCGTATCGACGATGTATTGAACACTTTGGTTCCTGACAATCCAAACAAACCCTACGATATGAAAGAAATCATCACTTCTATCGTAGATAACAACGATGTATTGGAAATCCAACCTGAATACGCTCCTAACATCATTTGTGCATTTGGTCGCTTCAACGGTGTATCTACCGGTATCATCGCTAACCAACCTATGTGCTTGGCAGGTGTATTGGACTGCGACGCATCGCGCAAAGCAGCTCGCTTTGTACGTTTCTGCGACGCCTTCAATATTCCAATCCTTACCTTGGTTGATGTTCCTGGTTTCTTGCCTGGTACAGGTCAAGAATTCGCAGGTATCATCGTTCCCGGTGCTAAATTGATGTTCGCTTACGGCGAAGCTACTGTGCCTAAAGTTACCGTTACCATTCGTAAATCGTACGGTGGTTCGCACATCGTAATGAGCTGTAAACAATTGCGTGGTGACTTCAATTATGCATGGCCAGGTGCTGAAATTGCCGTTATGGGTCCTTCGGGTGCTGTAGAGGTGTTGCAAGCCAAAGCCATTGCTGCTATCGAAGACAAAGACGAACGTGCTAAATTCATTGCAGAAAAAGAAGCTGAATACCGCGATAAATTCGCTAATCCATACCAAGCAGCATCGATGGGTTACATCGACGACGTTATCGAACCTCGTAATACTCGTTTCCGTGTTATTCGTGCATTTGAATCGTTGAAAAACAAACGACTAACCAATCCATTGAAAAAACACTCTAATATTCCTTTATAATTAAATCGTTATGGTATTATTAGCAGTAAATTGGACCAACGCCTGGGTGATGACCTTGTTGGGTTTTTCCTTGGTGGTTGTCTTGTTGATTTTGTTGGTTTTTGTGTTGAACATTTTTGGTAGCATTATGGTACGCGCCAATGCGCCTAAAAAAGAAAAAACTCAAAAACCAGTTGCCGTAGCTCCTGCTGAAGCTGCCAATGCAGATATCACAGGCGAAGAGTTGGCAGCCATTGCCATGGCTCTCCAATTGAGCAAAGAGCCCGCTCACGACAACGAAAGTAATGTGCTTACCATTGTGTCGGATCCTAATTCGGCATGGTCGTCTAAAGTATTTGGTATAAACAATTTGGATCGTTAATTACGAGTAAAAAACAGTAAAAATGAAAAATTTTAAATTTACAATAAACGGTAATGTTTACGAAGTAGCTGTTGAGGCTCCCGAAAATGGCAAAGCCAATGTTAGCGTAAACGGTAAATCGTACGTGGTAGAGATGGAAGCAGAAGCAGCTCCTGCACCTGCTGTTCGTCGTGCCGCTGCAGCTCCTGCTGCTGCCCCTGTTAAATCGGCATCGGGCATTATGAAATCGCCTCTTCCAGGCAAAGTATTGAAAGTGGTAGTAACCGCTGGTCAAAGCGTAAAACGTGGCGATACCCTTATGGTAATTGAATCCATGAAAATGGAAAACAACATCGCTGCTCAACACGATGGCGTAGTACGTGCTATTATGGTAAGTGCAGATCAAAGCATTTTGCAAGGCGATGCTTTGTTGGATTTTGAAGCTGTTGGTCAAGAACCAGCTCCTGCTCCAGCTCCTGCACCTGCTCCAAAAGCGGCTCCTAAAGCTGCTCCAGCTCCTGCGCCCAAACCTGCTGCTGGTGCAAAATCAATTACCAGCCCATTGCCAGGTAGCGTTGTTAGCGTAGCAGTTGCTGTTGGTGATACCGTAAAACGTGGTCAAACCGTGATGGTAATCGAATCCATGAAAATGGAAAATAACATTCCTGCTCCACGCGATGGTAAAATTGCAGCCCTACACGTTGCGGCTGGCAAAAGCGTGATGCAAGGTGATGCATTGTTAGACTTTGAATAATCGATAAGGCTTATGAAACACGTATTTCGTTATATTGTAGCCTTGTTGATGGCGTGTGGTTCGTTGGGCATGGCGTATGCTAGCGAACCAGCCGATACCCTTGTCAACTACGACGATCAAATCATGTTGATTGCCGAAGATGGTGAGGCGGTAACCACTGCCGAAGAAGCGGTTGTAGAGGAAGCTTTGCAAGAAGAAGATACCTTTACCGTTATGGGCAGCTTGAAAGATTTTATGCTCCAAATGGGCATTACTCAAATCATTGTAAACTGGTTTGAAGGCGATTGGCGCTATTTGGTGATGATTGCCGTAGGATGCCTATTGCTTTACTTGGCGATTGTTAAGCAATACGAACCTTTGCTATTATTGCCCATTGCTATGGGTATGATTTTGACCAATATTCCTGCTGCAGGTATGTTCCACAGCGAATTGTTTGCGGGTGGTCATGTGCATTGGGCAGAAATGGCCGAAAATGCAGGGTTGTTGGACTACCTATATTTAGGTGTTAAGTTGGGTATCTATCCTTGCCTTATCTTTGTGGGTGTAGGTGCGATGACCGACTTCGGTCCTTTGTTGGCGAACCCCAAAAGTTTGCTTTTAGGTGCTGCTGCACAAATTGGTATTTTTGCAACCTTTATTTGTGCCATCGCTATGGGCTTTAGCCCTGAGCAAGCCGCATCTATCGGTATCATCGGTGGTGCTGACGGTCCAACCGCTATTTTCTTGACTTCTAAATTGGCTCCCGAATTGTTAGGTCCTATCGCTGTGGCGGCTTATTCGTACATGGCATTGGTGCCTGTTATTCAACCTCCGATTATGCGTGCGCTTACCACTCAAAAAGAGCGTGAAATTGAAATGAAACAGCTTCGTACCGTATCGAAGACCGAAAAAATCATTTTCCCTGTTGTGGTAATTATCGTGGTATGCTTGTTGTTGCCATCGGCTGCTTCGCTTATTGGTTGCTTGATGTTGGGTAACTTGATGAAAGAATGTGGTGTGGTAGAACGTTTGGCAAAAACCGTTCAAAACGAGCTAATGAACATCGTTACCATCTTCTTGGGTATTACCGTAGGTGCAACTGCTACTGCAGAAGCATTCTTGAATGTACAAACCTTGATGATTTTGGCTGTAGGTATTGTGGCATTCGGTATGGGTAGTGCAGGCGGTGTGCTATTGGCTAAGTTCATGAACCTATTTACCAAAGAAAAAATCAATCCATTGATTGGTTCGGCAGGTGTATCTGCTGTTCCTATGGCTGCTCGTGTTTCTCAAACCGTGGGTCAAGAAGCAAATCCTTCTAACTTCTTGTTGATGCACGCAATGGGACCTAACGTTGCAGGTGTGATTGGTTCGGCTGTAGCCGCTGGTATCTTGCTAAGCTTCTTAGGATAAGATATCCCTTTAGAACGAATCTTAAAAAATGTCTTTATAAAAGCAATCACGCGTATGCGTGGTTGCTTTTCTTTACCTCTTATATTATGGAATCGATCAAAGTAGAAAGTTTTACCATGGACCACACCAAAGTAAAAGCGCCATTTGTACGCAAATGCGGCGTTTTGACAGGTCCTAATGGAGGCGTAGTAACCAAATTCGATTTGCGCTTTATGCAACCCAATGCTGGTGCCATTCCTACGGGTGCGTTGCATGCTTTGGAGCATCTATTGGCGGGCTACTTGCGCGAAGAAGTGGAAAATGTTATCGACCTATCTCCCATGGGATGCCGTACAGGATTTTACTTTATTGTCTGGGGCGAACCTTCTGTAGAGCAAATTACCGTAGCATTGCGTGCAGCATTGAAGCGTGTGTTGGCATCGACCGAAGTGCCTGCTGCCAATGAAATCCAATGTGGCAACTACCGCGATTTATCGCTGTTTGGTGCTAAGGAATACGCCAAATTGGTGTTGGAATCGTTGTAATCTCAGGTAGAGTCGGTGTATAAATAAAGGGCTGAACGTTATGTTCAGCCCTTTGTTGTAGGTAGAATGTTGTTTTAGAATCGAATGCCGTAGCTCAATAAGAACTGGTTGCGTACGCTGCGCAAGGCAATTGGATCGCTTCCAGGGAATGAATAGTATTCAGCCTCGTTTACTTGCCAAATATAGGCAATGTCGATGGCATGACGACCGATGCGGTAACCGATACCTGCAGTGGCATTGTAGGCACTCTTGTCGTTGTAGAAATCGGTGTCACAACGTACGTCGTTGCCGTATATGTAGCGTGTAGCATTTTCGGTGGTATGAGGGAATGAATAGCCACCGCCTAAACGCAAGGCCAAACTTTCGATGGGCTTAAATTCCATACCCAAACGTAGGTTGTGTACGTCAGTAAGGCAGTTTTGTGTAGCTTCTTGCATCTCTGCTAATGCTTTATTTGACGGTGTATCCAAATTTAACTGCATACCCAAGTGGTAGTCGCTGTATTCGTAGTCAATGCCAATAAAGCCAAATTTACCCAATACAAAACCGATGCTACCCAAAGCTTTAAGCGGAGTTTGTAGGTTATATAGGTAAGAACTGCTTGGTACGTCGGCAACAAAGTGGTCGTTGTTGTAAATCTCAGAGAAGCTGTAATCCCTTAGGAAGAACCAGGTAGGAGTATGGAATGCAGCACCAATGCGCAACCAGTTAACGGGTTTTACAATAGCACCCACCTTGTAGGTAAAGCCGCTACCTTCCATTTGGTAGTGGTGTGATAGGTCGTAGTTGTAGCCTCCGTTCATTTCTTCTTGGTACGATACACGTTTTTTGTACCATAGGTAGTCGCAGTTGAACGACATACCCCAATACAAAATATTGGCAACATTACCGCCAATGCTCAATGAATACTCGTCGTTTGAACCGTATTCAGCAAAATGGATGTTGGTGTTAACCGATTGCGAACCCGAGGTTTCGAAACGAGATGCGTAGCTGTTGGTACCGTCAATAGATGAGAACATGCCGCCTTGGTAGCCCAATACAGAACGATAGCTAATGTCCTCAACATTCAATTGTTCTTCGTATGGAAGTTGGAAGAACTCGGGGTAGATGCCTTCTGCGTCTTGTGCATAGAATTGTGTCAACGAGTTGGCGGTTTGTCCGTAGAAACGACCTTCGCGCGAAAAGTTTTTGGTGCGGTTGTAGCCGATGCCGAAGTTCAACGAAATCAATCCTTTTTCACTGGGGTTCAACCAAGTCCCAACGTAGGCAACATTGGCCAAGTTGGCATCAATGTAGGTGTTGGTTTGTGTATTCATGCTGGTGTTGTTCCAGTGGATGTTGCCCGTAATGGTCAGCTCGGAACTTCTATAAACACCGATGCCTGCAGGGTTGTATGCCACGCAGCTTGCATCGCCACCTAAAGCGCCCATAGCACCGCCTACGGCAACAAAACGGGCAGTTCCGTTTAGCTCATTGGCAGATGCCACCAGTGCATCGTAAGTCGTTTGGAATTGTGCCATGGCTATGCTGGCGCATAGACCTAATATGGCTGTAAAAAATAGTTTCTTCATGGTTTGTGTTGTTGATTATCTGCGTGAATGTCCTCCGCTTCTTGCGCCAGCAGGCATCGCTGAACGGTTGCTGGTGCCTCTGGTTGCGTTGCGACTACCGCTGTTAAAGTTGCTGCGGTTGCTGTGCGAACCACGTTGCACGCTGCTATTGCTGTTGCGGTTGATGGTGCCACTTTGTGTAGCTGAACTTCTTGTAGAAGTGCTCTTGCTGCTGTTGTAGCTTCTGGAAGAAGAACTGCTGCTTCTGTTGCTACTACTGCTAGAACTTCTGCTCGAAGTAGATTGATTGCGGTTATCCTGTCTGTATTCGTTACTTGGTTTTGTACGATTTTCAGTAGGTTGGTGCGATGGTTGTGGTCTTCTATCACTAGGGCGATGCTCTGGGCGATGCTCTGGGTGATGTCCAGGGTGGTGTCCTGGATGAGGTCCAGGATGATAGCCTGGGTGGTGTGGGCCAGGGTGATAGGGATGATAAGGATAGGGATGATAGGGGTAGTAGGGCGAATAAGGGTAGAACCATGGATCAAAAATGCTCCAAGGATTGTACCATGGGTTATATACGCTCCAACTATACCAGGGAGAATACCAGTTCCATCCCCAGCCCCATCCTAAATTGATGTTGAGGTTTACATCTACGTCATCATCATCTTCCTCTTCTTCAATAATGTAAACGTATTGAGGGTCGTTGATGGTAACAGCCTCAGGATTGTAGAATTTTACAATCTCTTGGGTGTACTGAAAATCTTCATCTTCTTCAACCACTACAGGTGCACTTTCTGTGTTGCGGCGGTTGTATTCGTCAATGTTACGTGTCGAAGTCTTTACGACTACCTTGCTTTCGCTGCTTTTGGAAGGTGCGGTATAGTAAATGTCATCGTATTGACCAAATACAATCATTGATAAACAAAAAGTGCTTAAAAAAACAAGAATTCGTTTCATGGCGTTTGAATTTAGTTTATCTTTGTCGGTAGGTGAAAAAAACACATACCCAACGTACAAAGATACGGATTTATTTTTCGATTACTTACTATTTATTGTTAAATTGATATGAAATACTTAAAACTGACGGTTTCGACCGATAAACAACCTGATTATGTGGTAGATACATGGGTGTATCATTTGGGTGAGGTTGGATTTGAAACGTTCGAAACCACAGAAGACGCACTTTACGCCTATATTCCGCAGACGATTTTTGAGGCAGAAAGTTTAAAAGACATCTTGCCAGTGGATTATACGTTGGAAGAAATGCCCGATAAAAACTGGAATGAAGAGTGGGAGAAGAACTTTTTTCAACCCATAGTGGTGGGCAATCAGTGTGTTATTCACAGTACTTTTCATACCGATGTACCAGTAGCAACGTACGATATCATCATTGACCCTAAAATGTCGTTTGGTACGGGACATCACGCTACTACCAGCAACATGCTATCGTGGATTTTGGAAGATGATATGACCGATAAACGTGTGTTAGATATGGGTTGTGGCACTGCGGTGTTGGGAATTTTGGCCAAAAAGAAAGGTGCAGCATCGGTGTTGGCCATTGATATCGACGAGTGGTGTTACGAAAATGCACAAGAAAGTGCACAACTCAACCAAACACCCATTGATGTGCTATTGGGCGATGCGTCGCTTTTGGAAGGCAGAAGTTTTGATGTTGTATTAGCCAATATCAACCGCAATATTCTTTTGGCAGACATGGCGAAATACGTGGCATGCCTGCCAAAAGGTGGCGTTTTGTACATGAGCGGCTTTTATACCGAAGATATTCCTGTGATTGATGCGTGTGCAGCTGAGTTGGGTATGCGTCAAGTGGGTGTAAAAGAGCAGAATAATTGGGTGGCTGTAAAATTTGTAAAATTATAGCCCGATAATTTTCGTAATTCAAGAAATTTGATTACTTTTGCACCGTCTTTGAGACAGATGGCGGGATAGCTCAGTTGGTTAGAGCGTCGGATTCATAACCCGGAGGTCACGAGTTCAACTCTCGTTCCCGCTACAAAAGAAGCGAAGTTCACGAACTTCGCTTCTTTTTTTTTATTCTTACAGAGTTGCTTATCCTTTTTTCTTGGGTAACTTGCCCAATCTTTTCTGACGCTCCCATTCGGCGCGACGTTTTTCGTAGTTTTCGTATTGTTTTTCTAAATAATTGTCAGCCATAATCTGATATAGTTAGTAGTTAGGAATTACACCGTGCCAGAGGCGTGTAATTAAAATAATTAAGGTTTATATCACAATAAAAGGTTCGCACATGCGAACCTTTTATTGTGATCCCGGCGGGATTCGAACCCACGACCCACAGCTTAGAAGGCTGTTGCTCTATCCAGCTGAGCTACGAGACCCTTATAACGGGCGCAAAGGTACGTTAATTTTTTTTATCCACAAAAAAATGTAACCCCTTTGCCGCTAACTAGAAAGGATAACCTACTGCAAAATGTAATGCCGTGTCTTTTAGGATATTCCACGAAGGTGTAAAACGCCATTTTTCGCCAGGCGCAGCTGCGGGGTCAAAGGCTTTCAAGCCCCAATCCAAGCGCACCACAAAGAAGTCGAAGTTCAAGCGCAAACCAATGCCGTAGCCCAACGCAATTTGTTGGTAGAATTGATCCCACTTAAATTGTCCGCCCACTTGTCCCTCATCGGCCAACGTCCAAATGTTGCCTGCGTCAATGAAGGCTGCCAACTCCAATAACCAAACTAACTTGGTGCGGTATTCGATGTTCAGGTTGAGGTTGATGTCGCCCGATTGCTTCATGTAGTCAATGCTGCTGCCTGCATTGTAGGCTCCAGGACCCAATGAACGAGCTGACCAACCACGCACGCTGTTGGCACCACCACCGTAGTAGCGTTTTTCGAAAGGCAAAATGGTGGAGTTGAGGTAGGGAACCCCAATGCCAAATCCTGCATGGTAAACCACCGAGTTTTTGTCGTCAACCACCAAATTATAGCTGAAAGAAGCATCAAATTTGGCATATTGAGAGAATGGAATATTGCCCAATGTGTATGATCCGTTGGCATCCTTGGGTAAGCCAGCGGCTGCGCAGATGCCATACAACAAGTTGCCCCCAATTTCAGCAGAGGCGCGAATGTTGTAGGCAGAGGTACGTTTGTTGGCATTTTGGTTCGAATACGAAATGCCATAGCCTGCACTCATGATCAAGTGGTCCTCGTAGCTGTATCGGAGCAATGAGTTGCCAATGGTTTCTCTGAACGAATCCGAAATAAAGGGCAGGTAAACGTAGTTGAAATCAATGAGGCTGAGCGAGTGGTTGATTCGGTTGGCGCTGATCCAATTGTAGCGCATACCAGCACCCGCAATGATGCGCGAGTATTCGCTGCGAATCTGGTAGCTGAAGTTGACGTACAAATCGGTTGTGGCAGTATTGGACCAAATGAAATCTTTCTTGACAAAGGGGAATAGGAAGGTGGGGAATTGTAAACCTGCTTCTGTACTAATGTCCCAAATAGAGCGGCTGCCGATGAGCGATTCGTTAGCACCCCTGATTTGGAATTTAAAGATTTCGCCTCCTTTAAAAATGTTGTTGTGGTTGTAGCCAAATTTGCCAGCGATGCCAAAGTCGCCTTCGTTGTTGGTACCTTCCAACTCAAAGCTAAACGATTGTAGTTTATCGGGGGTTACCACCAAGTTGCAATCCACCCGTTTGTGGCGCAACGTGTCGTACAGGATGTTGTTTTCAACCCCAAACATCAAGCTGTCTTGTACTTCAGTACGTGGAACAATCTCTATGCTATCGGGTGCCTCGGTAAAGTTGATGTTGAGGTATTTGAAAATGTGCAAAGCCGATAAACGTGCATAGGTTTGCTCGGTGTCCTTGTCGGTATATAGTTCGCCCGATTCCAGCCCTGTGTTGTTGTACAATGCCGAATTGCGCACAAAATCATTTTCACTATACAAGTTCAATCCCTTGTACTTGGTGTATGCTAGGTTTGTTTTGGTAGAGTCGTTGTTTAGGCTGTTGTTGGCATCGTTGGTCAAATAATAGTTCACCTTGCCGATGCGGTAGGGTTCGTGGTTGGTGCTTACAATTTGGTTCTTGCCCACAATCTTGCGCATTGGACGAACCACCATCGATACGTTGACCTGCTTGTTGCCCACTGTGGTGTCAGCCAAAAATCCGACATATTCTTTGTCGAAGTAGATGTAGCCATGGTTACGCAGCTGTTTGCTGATGCGCACGCGTTCGCTTTCCAGCTGGTCAATGTCGAACAGATTTCCCTTTTTGATCAGAGATGCTGCTGTGTCTTGGAAAACAATGTTGGCAATGGCAGGATCTTTGATGTTGTAGTTGAACGTATTGATGCGGTAAGGCTCGTTGCTGGTAATGTGGTAGGCAACTTTGGCTTTTTTATTTTTGAGGGTAATGTCGGTGGTGACTTCGGCGTTGATATACCCTTTGTTGCGCATTACTTTTTTTAATTCTCCGGCTGATGCTTGGGTCGCAATTGAGTCGTAGATGATAGGAGCATCTCCAATTTTTTGTAAAAATCGGTTGATCCATTGGGTGGTATCCCTTCCAGAAAGGCTGTATAGTCCCAAGTTAAAGTTGATAAAATTGAACAATTTGGGATTGGGGCGTTGGCGGAGGTATATGCTAAAATCGGTGTCCCATAATTTTTTGTTATCTGTATGGATCGATACCTTGTCCAATAGGTATTGCCCATCGGGTACGTATTTGGTTACCTTGCAGCTGGTGCAGGCAAACAGCAAACAGATGATGATTCCGATAATGTACTTAGCTTTGGGCATAACCTACTTAATTACCTACAAAAATAGCATAAAATTGCTATAAACTGGTAGGTTTATCAATATCTTTTGTAACTTCGTAGAAATTTTTTATCCAACCGCATTCTTATGGCATTGTCAAAAGCAAAAATCAAGTGGGTACAGCAGCTGTCGCAGAAAAAATACCGCAAAGCAGAAGGCTTGTTTGTGGCAGAGGGCGATAAAATGGTAGGCGACTTGTTGCCTGCATTTTCTTGTCGAACCTTGTTTTGTACAGATGGCTATCAGGGCAGCAGAAAAGCGCAGCAAGTCATCGAAGTTACCTACGACGAACTGTGCAAGATGAGCCGCTTGGAGACGCCACAACATGTGTTGGCGGTTTTCGAAATGCCACAATATGCCCTACAAACGGCAGCTTTGTCGTCGCAGTTGGTGTTGGCGTTGGATGGCATACAGGATGCGGGTAATATGGGCACCATCATTCGTTTGGCAGATTGGTTCGGCATCGATACGGTGTTGTGTTCGCAAAATACGGTGGATGTGTACAATCCCAAGGTGGTGCAAGCAACCATGGGTGCATTAGCACGTGTACAGGTGCATTATGTCGATTTGCAGGCAACGCTTGCAGCCCTTTCGATGCCCATATACGTTACCGATTTGTTGGGCGATAACCTCTACCAGGCAACCTTGTCGTCGGCAGGTGTCATTGTGATGGGCAATGAGGGGAATGGGGTGTCGGAAGCCATCAAGCAAATGGCAACGCAACGCTTGTTAATCCCCAATTTTCCAGAAGGGAGTCTTACTTCCGAGTCGTTGAATGTAGGGATAGCTGCGGCTGTGGTGTGTGCGGAATTCCGCCGCAGGCAGCTGTAGGTAGAAAGCATAGTCGGTAAAACGCACCAAGGTGCTGTCGTTTTCAGGAAACTTGCCGTAGTAGGTCCAGATGGACGGAATAGGTGGGTAGTAGTAGCGCAACAGCCCCTTGTCAATCTTCGTTAGGGTGGCATTTAGCTCTGCGGTCACCAATTTATACAACTCCTGGTATAGTTTCTGATCCTTTCGGTAGGAGAGAATGGCTTCGTCAAATTGTTGTGAAGTAACGTGGTAGTCGGCAAATAGTTCCTGGAATAGCCATGCCGACTCGGTTCGAAGCGCAAAATTCTCGTTAATCATGGCTTCTCTTAGGTGCAAATCGGTTAAGAATTGTACCATGGTGGGCATGTGGAGTAGTGGATTGTAAGTTTGCTTATCGCTTGATGGTGAGCAAGCGGCGCACACGAACAATGCCACAATACAACCTATTTTCCACCAACTTTTCATTTTTTGCCAAATTTGTATTCGTAAATCAGCAGCAGGAACACGCCGATGCAGATGGCGCTGTCTGCCAAGTTAAATACGGGAGCAAAGAATATAAAATGCTCGCCTCCAACCATAGGCAACCAATCCCAGTAATGACCCTCAATGAGCGGGAAGTAAAGCATATCCACTACCTTGCCATAAAAGTAGGGTGCGTAGTCGAACCATTGTCCATAAAAAACGCAGTCGATGATGTTGCCGGTAGCACCTGCCAAGATGAGTGATATGCAAGTGAGCAGTAGGGTATTCTCGTTTTTGCGTACGCAGTAGCCGAGGTACACTGCAATGGCAATGGAAGCCAGGATGCGAAACAGGGTAAGGTAGATCTTATCGCCCAACGTGATGCCAAAAGCCATGCCGTTGTTTTCGACAAACACCAAACGGAAAAAAGAGGTGATGTATAGCTCTTCGCCCAAGTAAAACGAAGTCTTTACCCAGATTTTGAAAAGCTGGTCAATCAGGAGGATAAAAAAAACAAGTGAGGCGCTAAATAGCGCCTTTTTTGTAGTGATTTGCATGGTTGTATGCCTCTTATTTAAAAGCAGAAGGAGGTTATCGACCTCCTTTTGCTTCAATGCTTAATGTAGTGTGCGGTACTGCACGCAATCTTTCTTTAGGAATTAGCTTGCCCGTTTCGCGACAGATGCCGTATGTTTTGTTTTCAATGCGCACCAATGCCGCTTGCAAGTTTTGGATAAATTTCATTTGGCGTTGTGCCAAGCGTGCCGATTCTTCTTTCATCGAGGTGGTAGCGCCTTCTTCCAACACCTTAAAGGTGGGCGATGTGTCCGAAACGTCATTGCCCGTAGAGTTGTCCAAAGCACTTTTTAACGAATCATAGTCTTTGTATGCTTGTTCTAACTTCTCTTGAATTAGGGCACGAAATTCTTCCAACTCCGCATCCGAATACCTTGTTTTCTCTGCCATAGTACTTTGATTTTAAGGGTTAACGATATGCGAATATAACACTTATTATTCAAAATTCCTACGGCAGAAATTTATTTTTCGAAAATTAAATTTTTTCTACCAAAATGTATAGCGAAGTTCCATCAAAATCAACTTCTACACCATTAGGTAGTGCTTCTACAAGGGTAATGTCGGCTGCCAAAACTTGCGATGCAATGTATGCTTTGTGTGTTGCGATGGCTGCTTCGATGCTTGGATGGTTAGCAATAGAAACGGTGATGCGGTCGGTAATTTCCAAACCACTGCTTTTGCGCAAGTTCTGAATACGGTTAATCAATTCGCGGGCAATACCTTCGCTGATCAACTCGTCGGTCAAGGTGATGTCCAATGCGATGGTGATGTTGCCGTCGTTGGCTACAGACCATCCTGGGATGTCTTCCGAATAGATGCTTACGTCTTCGGTGCTAACGGTAATTTCAGCGCCATCAACAGTAAGGGTATATTGACCTTGTTTTTCGAAGGTATTGATATCGGCTTGCTCCATGTTTTGTAGCAAAGCAGCTACTTGTTTCATGTTTTTGCCACATTTAGGTCCTAACTTTTTAAAGTCGGGTTTGATGCGTTTTACCAAGATGCCGTCCGAATCGCTTACCAATTTAATATCTTTTACGTTCACTTCGCTCATCACAATTTCTTTGATGCTGTTGATGTAGGCATCGGTGGTAGCATCAATGCTTGGAATCATGATGTGGCTCAATGGTTGACGTACTTTTAAGCTTTCTTTCTTACGAAGTGCCAATACCAAAGAGGTGATGCGTTGTGCAATGTCCATGCGTGCTTCCAATTCGGGTTGGATGTATGCTTCGTTGCAAGCAGGGAACAAGGTAAGGTGTACCGAAGTTTCATTTTGCTTGCCAGTTGCTTGGTTAAGGTCGTTGAACAAACGGTCTGCATAGAATGGTGCAATAGGAGCCATAAGGCGTGCAACAGTGTCTAAGCAGGTGTATAGGGTTTGGTAAGCCGATAGTTTGTCGGTGGTCATTTCGCCAGCCCAGTAGCGTTTACGGTTCAAGCGAACGTACCAGTTACTCAAGTTTTCAGAAACGAAATCGGCAATGGCACGACCAGCGCGGGTAGGTTCGTAGGCAGCAAGGCTTTCATCTACCTCTTTGATCAAGCTGTTCAATAGCGAAATAATCCATTGGTCAATTTCAGGGCGTTCGTTCATAGGAACCTCTGCTTGGCTGTAGTCAAATCCATCAACGTTGGCATAAAGTGCAAAGAACGAATAGGTGTTGTACAGGGTACCAAAGAATTTGCGCGACACTTCTTCAACGCCTTCGCGGTCAAATTTTAGGTTGTCCCAAGGTGCCGAGTTGGTCATCATGTACCAACGAACAGGGTCAGCACCGTATTTTTCGATGGCTTCGAATGGGTCAACTGAGTTGCCCAAACGTTTCGACATCTTGTTGCCGTTTTTGTCCAATACCAAACCGTTCGAAATTACATTTTTGAATGCAACCGAATCTTTCACCATGGTCGAAATAGCATGCAAGGTAAAGAACCAACCACGGGTTTGGTCAACCCCCTCGTTGATAAAATCAGCGGGGAAGAAGGTTTGGTTGTCAATCATTTCCTTGTTTTCAAAAGGATAGTGCAATTGTGCGTAAGGCATAGCACCCGAGTCAAACCAAACGTCAATTAGGTCGGTTTCGCGGTACATAGGTTTGCCGTCTTTCGATACCAATACAATGTTGTCAACGTATGGACGGTGCAAATCAATGTTTTTAACGCTATAGTTTTCTGCCGAATAATCGCCCACTTTAAAGTTTTTGAATGGGTTCTCGGTCATGATGCCAGCAGCAATGGATTTTTCAATTTCTTCCATCAATTCAGCAATCGAACCGATGCAAATTTCTTCTTTGCCGTCTTCGGTACGCCAGATAGGCAATGGAGTGCCCCAGTAGCGGCTACGAGAAAGGTTCCAGTCTTGTAGGTTTTCCAACCATTTGCCGAAACGGCCAGTACCTGTCGATTGAGGTTTCCAGTTGATGGTTTGGTTCAATTCTACCATTCTTTCGCGGCAAGCGGTCGAACGGATAAACCAGCTATCCAATGGGTAGTACAATACAGGTTTGTCGGTACGCCAGCAGTGTCGATAGTTGTGGGTATGTTTTTCAATCTTAAATGCCAAGCCTTGTTGTTTTAGCATCATGCAAAGCTCGATATCCAATGTTTCGTCTTTGTCGGTAAGGTTGGGGTCGTAGGCATTTTTTACAAATTTGCCTGCGTATGGAGCGTATGCCTCTACGTTTACGTATTTAGCGACGTAGTCAGCATCCAAATCTTCAATGGCATAGTATTTACCTTGCAAGTCAACGGTAGGACGAAGGTTGCCGTTTTTGTCCATTACTTGCATAGGAGGAATACCAGCAGCTTTGGCTACGCGGGCGTCATCAGCACCAAAGGTAGGTGCGATGTGTACGATACCAGTACCGTCTTCGGTGGTAACGTAGTCACCCAAGATAACACGGAACGCTCCGTCGCCCATAGGAGTGAAGAAAGGAATCAAAGGTTCGTATTCCATGCCTTCCAAAGTGCTGCCCTTAAAGGTTTCAGTGGGTTTTTCTTGACCTTTGAAGTAGCTGTCGAACAAGTCGGCTGCCAAAATTACTTCAATATCTTGACCTGTATAAGGGTTTTGAGTTGCATAGCGTACGTAGTCGATGTTAGGACCTACGCACAATGCGGTATTAGAAGTAAGGGTCCAAGGGGTAGTGGTCCATGCCAAAAGGTATAGATTTTCTTGTCCTTTTACCTTGAATTGAGCAGTAACGGTGGTGTCTTTTACGTCGCGGTAGCAACCGGGTTGGTTCAACTCGTGCGAGCTCAAACCGCTACCAGCAGCAGGCGAGTAGGGTTGGATGGTATAACCTTTGTACAGCAAGCCTTTTTTATACAGCTGTTGCAACAACCACCACAAGCTTTCGATGTAGCTGTTTTCGTAGGTGATGTAGGGGTTTTCCATGTCGATCCAGTAACCCATTTTTTGGGTAAGACCTTCCCATTCTTTGGTGTATTTCATCACCTCTTTACGGCAAGTTGCGTTGTATTCTTCTACCGAAATGGTTTTGCCAATGTCTTCTTTGGTAATGCCCAATGCTTTTTCAACGCCCAATTCAACAGGCAAACCATGGGTATCCCAACCTGCTTTGCGGTTTACTTTAAAACCTTTCATGGTTTTGTAGCGCAAGAACAAGTCTTTGATAGAACGAGCCATTACGTGGTGAATACCAGGCATACCATTGGCAGAAGGTGGGCCTTCATAGAATACAAAAGTAGGGCATCCTTCGCGTGTTTCGATACTTTGTTTGAACACTTCGTTTTTGTCCCATTGTTCCAAAACTTCTTTGCCAATGGCCGATAAATTTAGTTGACCGTATTCGGTGAATTTTTTATTCATAATGGATTTATTTCTAAGAAAGTGCAAAGATAATAAAAATTGATGAATCGACTAATCGACTAATCGGTGAATCGAAAAAAATATCGATTAGTCAATTACTCGGTTAGTCAGTTAGTCGGAGCGCAGCGACTAATTATCTCAAGCGATCGGCAGCGCGTACCATGGCTTCGTCTTTGCCAATGCCGCGAATAGCCAAATAGGTTAAAATGATATTGATGTAAGGAACAATGGCAACAAAACACAAGTGGCAATTTTGGCAGTCTTCCATGTAGTAGCTAATAAGCATGAAGGCCGCTTGGAAAAGCATTAAAATGGCAGCAAAACTGCAAAGGCGCATTTGCAAAATGCGTTTGCGAAACATAAAAATAGCGCCAAATGTTACCAAAGGAATAATGATGCAAAGACCTTGGTAAATTCCGGATGTCCAGAAGGTTAACTCTCTATCGCCAATTTCGGCATAAGGATAAAAGCAAATAACAACCGAAAGTACGGTTACAATAAACAAGTAAATGCTTTGAATGCGTTGTATCATGGTAATAATAAATGGTGATGCAATAAAAAACCGTAAAGCTTGGGCCTTACGGTTTTTGTTTTCATGTGTTGTTTGGTTATTCAGCAGTAGCTTCTTCCACTACTTCTTCAATAACTACAGGAGCTTCTTCAACTGCTTCAGGAGCTTCTTCAGCAACTTCTTCAACTACAGTGATTTGTTCTTCAACTACTTCTTCAGTAGCTTCAGTGCTTTCAGCATTGTTGCAGCATGCTGCAAATGCTACAGCTACGATAGTAGCAACGAATAAGGCCAATTTTTTCATAACGTTTTGATTTAAATTAAGGGTTTTGTTACTTAACAATGCAAATATAGCAAAAAATGCAAATTAAGGACATCTTTTAGCAATAATTTTCATTATATGCCGTATGTTTCTGCAAAATAGTCGGGCAAATTGGGCAAGAATGCTGGTAGTTGCACGGCCTTCAATTTGAATTGCATGGCAAGGTAGCGTTTGACGATAGCCTGGTAATGTTCACCTTGCTTGTTCTCCCTGATAATTTGGTTGACCTCTCTGTAGGTCCAACCCAAGTTGTCTTCGTCGGTTTTACCGCACATACCGTCCGATGGGGCTTTGTGGGTTAGTTCGTAAGGAAGCCCCAAGTAATCACCCATGGCTACCACTTCTTCGGTGGTCAACTTGGAAACAGGAGCAAAGTCGCCAGCGCTGTCGCCGTAATGGGTCGAATAGCCTTGTGCATCTTCCGAACGATTGCAAGTATTGACCACGCGTGCATTGCCCAACAAAGCACCAATGCCGTAGAGCGTTGTCATGCGCAAACGAGCAGGGGTGTTGGTGAGGTATTGTCCGTTAAATGGGGCATCGGGCATGGCTGTTTGCACAGCCTGATTCAGCCCTTGATAGGCCTCGTTGATGTTAACGGTGATGTGCGGAATTTGCAAGTGGTCAATGATCTTTTGCGAATCAGCAATGTCGGGCTGAATTCCATTGGGCATCATAACGCCCAATACACGCCCTCTGCCCAACGCTTGTGCGCACAAGGCAGCCACTACGGTACTGTCTTTTCCACCGCTAATGCCGATGACTACTTTGGTTTGTTCGTTGCCATTTTGTTGCATCCAATCTTTGATCCATTGGATGCAAGCCTGTGTGGTGGCAGCAACATCAAAAATATAAGGTTTCATGCCGCTTGTATTATTTGCCCAATCTTTCTTGCCATTTCCAGGCAGAAAGCAAGGTTTCTTCTACTGATTTTTCGGCTTTCCAGCCCAATTCTTCGTTGGCAAAAGTAGGGTCGGCCCAAACTTGCTCGATGTCGCCCTCACGTCTGCCTACAATGGCATAGTTGAGCGATTGACCGGTTACTTTTTCGAAAGCATTGATGATTTCGAGTACAGACAAACCGCGTCCAGTGCCGATGTTAAATACCTCTACAGATTTCTTTTGATTGCCCTCGGTAAGGCGTTTTACGGCAGCAACGTGTGCTTTGGCAAGGTCGGTTACGTTGATGTAATCGCGGATGCACGAACCGTCTGGGGTATTGTAGTCGTTGCCAAAAACTTTTAGCTGCTCACGTATGCCAGCAGCAGTTTGGGTAACAAAAGGAATCAGATTTTGAGGCACGCCAATGGGCAACTCGCCAATTTCGGCACTTTCGTGCGCACCAATAGGGTTGAAGTAGCGTAGCAAAATGGCGTGGATGTTTTTATCTGCGTAGGCAGTGTCGGTAATGACTTCCTCGCAAATTTGTTTGGTATTGCCGTAAGGAGATAATGCGGGTTGAATGGGTGCGTTTTCGGTAACGGGCAACACTTCGGGTTGTCCGTACACTGTACACGACGACGAAAATACCAAATGTTGGATGCTGTATTGCTGCATCAATTCCAATAGGTTAAGCAGCGATACCAAGTTGTTGCGGTAGTATAGCAAAGGTTTTTCGACCGATTCGCCTACCGCCTTGCTGGCTGCAAAATGGATGATGGCGGCAATGGGACCTTGCTCTTCAATCAGTTTTGCCATGGCAGCTTTGTCTTGGCAGTCGATTTGTGCAAAATAGGGGCGTTTGCCTGTAATTTTTTCGATGCCATCTAGTACGTTAATCGACGAATTGGAAAGGTTGTCGATGATGATGGGTTCGTAACCTGCTTGTATTAGCTCTACTACGGTGTGCGAACCAATAAATCCAGCACCACCTGTTACTAGTATTTTTGTCATTGTTTGGATGTTTTGCTAACTATTTTCGCAAAGGTAACAAATTTTGATGAATTGGCGAATCGACTAATCGGTGAATCGATATTTTTTTTGTCATTGCTCTCGGTTTGTATTATCTTTGTCCCCACTATGGCACGTATAATGGCAATAGATTACGGACGTAAACGTGTAGGGGTGGCAGTAACCGACCCTATGCAGATCATTGCAGGCGGTTTGGCAACTGTCCCTGCCCACGAAATTGTTGCCTTTATTGAAAAGTACGTAGCTACCGAAGCGGTCGAAACCATCGTGGTGGGTTTGCCCAAGCAAATGAACAACCAACCCTCCGAATCGATGCGCTACATTCAACCTTTTGTAGCGAGCTTAAAGAAGAAGTTGCCCAACATTCCTGTGGTCTTTTACGACGAGCGATTTACTTCGGTACTGGCGCATCGTGCCATGTTAGACGGTGGCTTGAAGAAAAAAGACCGCCAAAACAAAGCCTTGGTAGATGAAATTAGTGCTACCATTATTTTACAAGATTATTTAGAATCCAAACGTTTTATTTAGGTATGATTTATCCCATTGTAGTCTATGGCAACGCTGTGTTGCGCAAAGTAGCAGAACCGATTACTCCCGATTATCCTCAACTTTCCACCTTGTTGGAAGATATGTTCAAGACCCTAAAAAAATCGGACGGTGTAGGTTTGGCTGCACCTCAAATAGGCTTGCCAATTCAGCTGTTTTTGGTCGATTTGTCCATTTTGGCAGACGATGAGCCTTCGTATGCAACCTTTAAAAAGGTATTCATCAATCCAGAAATTTTGGAGTTTAGCGAAGATACAGAAACTGCCGAAGAAGGATGCTTGAGTATCCCTGGTGTATCCGAAAAAGTGAAACGCTCGCTATCGGTAACCATCCGTTACTTCGACGAAAATTGGCAAGAGCATACCGAAACCTATACAGGATTCCCAGCAAGAGCCATTCAACACGAATACGACCACTTGCAAGGCAAGGTGTTTATTGATCGCATTTCGCCCATTCGTCGTCAGTTGATTGGTTCGAAATTGACTGCTATTTCAAAAGGAAAAGTTTCGTGTCGCTATAAGTTCAAAAACTAATCGACAGGTAGTTGGTAAAGCTGTTTTACCAGTTGGAAAAGTTGCTGATTCACATCGTTATGAGGATTGTTCTCAATGATGTAATCAGCTTTTTTTCGTTTATCGGCACTGCTGGCTTGTGCTTGGATGCGTTCTTCGGCTTGAGCACGGGTACAAATGTCTCGGTGTAGGATGCGGCTGATGCGCACTTCTTGGTCGGCATCCACCATAATGATTTTATCTACGTATTGATCAAATCCACTTTCGTATAGGATGGCAGATTCGACAAATACCAGTGGGCTGTTTTGTTCTTCTGCCCAATTGGCAAAAGCAATGGCTACCTTGGGGTGTACAATCTGTTCGATGGCTGCTTTGATGTTGCTGTCATTGAACAGGCGTTGTGCTACATAAGCCCGATTCAGTCCATCTTCGTTGTAACATTCTACTCCTAACAAATCAATCAGCTGGATGCGGATGGCTGGGTCTTCGTTCATGAGTCGCTTGCCTTGGCTGTCGCAATCAAAAACAGGAAATCCCATGGTTGTCAAGCGTTTGCTAACAAACGATTTGCCAGCTCCAATGCCTCCTGTGATGCCAATGCGTAACATAGTTGCTTGCTATTTAATGACTTCAATGATCCAAGTTACGGTTTCTGGGCGTATCTTTGGCTTGATGATGTAGTTGGGGTACTGCTCCAACAAAACGGCAGCGGTGGTGGATGTGCTGCTGATGAGGTCGTTATAGTTAACGGTGACCGTAAAGTCGGCAGGGATGATGTTGTTGAATTTGCTAAATCCAGCCAGATAGCTTACCTCTACTTCCGATGGCAAAGTACGCACGTGTAGGTTTTTGGGTACGTTGATTACCTTTACAGGCACGCTTTGTTTACCTTCAGTAAAGAACTCGACAGGAGCCGTAAGGGTGACCGTTTGAGGTTGTGCTTTGCTGCGTGATGGCAGCTCCAAAGTAGCGGTGGTGGTTAAGGTGTCTTTTAGGTTGTTTTCTTCCACCAGGGTGGTGCTGATGCGGTGGATGGTATCCAACATTTCTTGCGGACCATATAATACAATGGTGTCGGGTTCCAAACGGATGCTATCGCTGGGATAGTATTGTTTGGCATACGAAAGTTGGGTTTGGGCAACCACTGGCACTCGCTTGCTGCTCAGTGGACGGTTGGAAATTTCGATGTATTCTGGGTAGAAATCCAGTACCTGTGTGGTAGGATTCAGCCTGTCTTTTACTTCCTTGTCGAATGTGCTGGCAGTAGGAAGATTCCATAGGTTGGTGTTGTTTTTGGTGGTGTAGTCGTTGAAATCAACCACCAAAGGTTTAAACTTGATGCGTGAATAGCCCAAAAGGGTAGTGCCTTTGTCTTTCACCTTGACAGCTATCGAAGGTGGCAAGTCGGCGGTTAACTCAATGTTTTGTGGAGTATTGGTGTACGAAATAGGAATTACAATCTGCGCCTCGTACTGCTTGTTGAGCGAAATAATGAGCCAGAAAATGGCAGAAATGATCAAAAAGAACAGAAAGATAAAAGCGTCTCTTGTAAAAAGAAACACTTTCATCTTTCTCCATATGCGAGATAGGAACGCTATTTGTTCCGATTTATGCATTTTTTTGAGCTGCGTTAGAATCAGCTGCGTTAGGGTAAACAGAACCTTTATCGATCGAAATGCGTACGTTGTCAGCAATTTCCAATACGATAATGTTTTCTTTTACGTCTTTTACTTTACCATAGATACCACCAGCGGTAATTACTTTGTCACCGTTTGTGATGGCATCACGGAATTTTTTCATTTCTTTTTGTTTTTTCATTTGTGGGCGAATCATGAAGAAATAGAATACCACAAACATCAAAACAATCAAAATAATAGAAGAATATCCACCTTGTGGATTTTCTGCAGTTACTTGTAATAGGGTAAACATAATTAGCTATTTGAGTGTTTAATTTTCTTTGTTGAATATACCTACTTTAACCAATGTGCCTTCGGCGCGCAAATCGGTAACGATTTTGTCGAGGATACCATTGATAAAGGTGCTACTTTTTTCGGTGCTATAGTATTTGCTGATTTCGATAAATTCGTTCAGCGTTACGTTAACAGGAATGGTAGGGAATGTTTTGATTTCTGCAATGGCAGCTTGCAAAATAATCATATCCATGCAAGCGATGCGCTCTACTTCCCAGTTTTTGGCAACTGCTTGTACCATTTTTTCGTATTCGCCTTGTTGCGCAATGGCATTGCCCAACAGTTTTTTGGCGTATTCCAAGTCTTCTACGTCGCGGTATTTTTCCAACAAGGGTTGTTGTGCGCCGTTTTCTTCTTGGAAACGTTTAATGGTTTTTTCTACAAAGCTGATAACGGTTTCGTAGTCGTCGTTCCAATAAAGGTTGATTTCTTCCAAGCGTTCTTCCAAAATGGTGCTGGGGATGAAAATCTTTTTGATGATTTGGCGCCACAATAATTTGTCGCTATCGTAGTTGCGTTCGGTTTCTTTCATGTAGGCTTTGAAAAAGTCTGCCTCTATCAATTTGTTGTAAAGCAATTTGATAAGGTCACCTTCTTCTGACCACGAAATGCCGTTTTCTTTTACATAGGCAGCCAATTGTTCGTTGGCAAGTAGCTGCTTCGAAAAAGCATTGTTGATGAAACGACGGTTGGGGTTGCGTTCTTCCTCAGTAGGACGCAATTTGTTCAAGCCTGCTTCGATGCGTTTGATAGCATGTAAATGCAACTCAACGATGAGTTGAAGCAAGTAATGGTATAAATCGTAGGTTTGGTTTAAGCTGTCTGTAAGTTCTTGCTCAGCATGTTTGATGATGCTGTTTAGCTGTGCCTTGGTTAGTGGAGATTCGCTCCCTTCGTTCATTTTGTTGTTGCGATAAGCGTAAAGCAACTGAATGATTTTGATGCGGATTAAGATTCTGTTTATCATCGTTATGATATTTATAACGCAAAGATAATCAATAAATGCATGTATGCAAAAATACTGACGTGCGTTATTGCTGTTTTTTTGCTTTTTTATTTTGATTTTTGAAAAAAAATATGTTGATTTGTAACCTAAATGTAAAAAAATAGCGATGATAAACTTGGAAATGAAAAACATCTTTGAGCGTTTTCAACGTAAGGGAGAGAAAGCAGCACCTGTTGCGGTAGAGCGCGAAGAAAAAGAAATTGTGTTCTCAAAAGCCGTTAAAGCAGGCAAACGCATGTACTATATCGATGTAAAACGCGATCGTCGCAACGATTTGTTTTTGTCGATTACCGAAAGCAAACGCAAGGGCGTAACCCCCGATGGACAATTCTTGTTCGAAAAGCACAAAATTTTCTTATACAAAGAGGATTTCGCAAAATTTGAGGAAGCTTTGGCAGAAAGTTTGCAGTTTATTCGTGCAGAAATGGGCTACGAGTTGGTAGAAGAAACAGCCGCAGAAGCACCTGCAGAAGTTTCAGAAAGCAACGACTAATCTTTGTTGAATCATAGATACAAAAAAACGACCAATCTGAGTTGGTCGTTTTTTTATTGTTTGCTATCCTGCTTAATTATGCGGGTTTAATAGCTTCAGAAGGACAAGCTTCTGCGCAAGTACCGCAGTCGATGCAAACTTCTGCGTCGATAGAATAGATATCGCCTTCAGAAATTGCTTCAACAGGACATTCGCTGATACAAGTACCGCATGCGATGCAGTCATCAGTAATAATGTGTGCCATAGTGTTAAAAGTTTAATGGTTAATGTTGATTTGCTAATGTTAGGATGGCGCTTCTGTAAGTGTGAAACGGCATCGTTTGCAAAGGTAGGTGTAATTTTTTGTTTGGCAAATTTTTTTGGCTGTTTTACGTAAGCAGAAGACAAAATTTCTCATTTACCAAAAAATGTATTATCTTTACGACCTCATTTTGAAATAAATTAAAATTTACATAGAAAAATGGCAAAAGTAGATGTGTTGCTCGGTTTGCAATGGGGCGACGAAGGAAAAGGCAAAGTGATTGACGTGTTAACACCCAATTATGATGTGATTACCCGTTTCCAAGGAGGTCCTAATGCAGGTCATACGCTCGAATTCAACAACGAAAAGTATGTGTTACGTTCCATACCTTCGGGCATTTTCCAAGGCGACAAAGTAAACGTAATTTCTAATGGTGTGGTATTGGACCCTGCCTTGTTTAAAGCAGAAGCTGAAGCATTGTCGGCATCGGGTCACGATTTGACCAAAAAATTGTACATTTCTAAAAAAGCACACCTTATTATGCCTACACACCGCTTGTTGGATGCGGCTAACGAAGCAGCCAAAGGTGATGCAAAAGTAGGTACTACAGGCAAAGGTATTGGTCCTACCTATACTGACAAGGTGGGTCGTTATGGTTTGCGTGTAGGTGATATTTTGGGCAATTTTGAACAAAAATATGCAGTGGCAAAACAACGTCACATGCAAATGTTGGATGCGATGAATTTCCCTTACGATTTGTCGGAAACCGAACCTGCTTGGTTGGAAGGCATCGAATACCTTAAAAAATTCCAACTAATCGACAGCGAACACTATCTAAACGACCTTCTCGACCAAGATAAATCTATTTTGTGCGAAGGTGCGCAAGGTACCATGTTGGACATTGACTTTGGTTCGTATCCATTCGTAACCTCTTCCAATACCATTTGTGCGGGTGCTTGCACCGGTATGGGTATCGCTCCTAATAAAATAGGTGATGTGTACGGTATCTTCAAAGCTTACTGTACTCGTGTTGGTAGCGGTCCATTCCCAACAGAATTGTTCGACGAAGTAGGCGATACCCTTTGCACCAACGGCCACGAATTTGGTTCTGTAACCGGTCGCAAGCGTCGTTGCGGTTGGATCGACTTGGTAGCGCTTAAATATTCAGTAATGATCAATGGTGTTACCCAATTGATTATGATGAAGAGCGACGTGTTGGATCAATTCGAAACCATTAAAGCCTGCGTAGGCTATCGCATTGGTGGTGAAGAAATTGATTACTTCCCCTACGAAATTACCGACGATGTAGAACCTATCTACGTAGAGTTGCCAGGTTGGAAAACTGACATGACAAAAATGAAGAGCGAAAGCGAATTCCCACAAGCATTCAACGATTATTTGGATTTCTTGGAAGACCAGTTGAATGTGCCCATTAAGATAGTGTCAGTGGGTCCTGATCGTGAACAAACCATTGTTCGCTACGTATGTGAATAAAAAAAATGTCGGTCAATGACCGATATTTTTTTTATGTCCAAAGTCTAAGGTCTAAAGTCCAAAGTTTAAGGTGAGTGTATCGAATAAATCTACTAAAAACTTTGGCACGGA
Organism: Candidatus Enterocola sp.; assembly: GCA_045634045.1. Taxonomy (GTDB): domain Bacteria; phylum Bacteroidota; class Bacteroidia; order Bacteroidales; family Paludibacteraceae; genus Enterocola. Next base: position 82,844 of record JAZQZN010000037.1, read on the forward strand.
AATTGCTTTACAATAATCGCTTCGCGTTGCGAAGCTTTGGTGAATCGGTGAACCGACAAATCGGTGAATCGATTTATCAGTAAGAATAAAAAATAACCCTTCGATTCATCGATTCGTCGATTAGTCGATTCATCAAAAAAATATGTATTGGATTTTATTTATCAGTATTGCCTTGGTAAGCTACCTGGTGCAATACAACCTTAAAAGAAAGTTTAAAGAGTATTCACAAATCCCCGTAGCGGGAGGTATGACAGGCAAAGACGTGGCAGAAAAGATGCTACGCGACAACCACATTACAGATGTCAGAGTGGTATCAACGCCTGGTATGTTAACAGACCACTACAATCCTGCAACAAAAACTGTTAATTTGAGCGAAGGGGTGTACCATTCATGTAGTGTTGCTGCTGCGGCAGTAGCGGCACACGAGTGTGGTCATGCTGTACAGCACGCCGAATCGTATGCTTGGCTAAAAATGCGCTCGGTATTGGTGCCCGTGGTTAGCTTTGCCTCGCAATGGGTAACCTGGATTTTATTGGCAGGTATTTTGCTCATCGAAACATACCCCAGCGTTATGTTGGTCGGTATTATTTTGTTTGCATCTTCCACCCTGTTTAGTTTTATTACCTTGCCTGTTGAAATCAATGCAAGTAATCGTGCCTTGGCGTGGTTGTCAAACAATCGAATTACCTCACTCGAAAACGAAGATGCCGCGCGTGATGCACTTAAATCAGCCGCCTATACTTATGTGGTAGCAGCGCTCAGCTCGCTCGCAACTTTAATCTACTATATCCTAATTTACGCAGGTAGAAGGGATTGATTTGGGTACTGTTTTTTTCTGATTTAATAGTAAACTGAGCGCTGTATAAGTGCTCAGTTTTTTGTTTGTAATAGTCTTGCAATAAGTCAAATAACTTTTTTTAGTTTTTTTTATATTTTGCTTGTTTGTCACTTAATAATACTTACCTTTGTAGTCTGTGTACTTTATTAAAATAGCTTTGAATATGCGCAAATTATTACTTTGTTTTTCTTTGCTTTTTTGCACCTTGTTTGCCGTGGCGCAAAACAATACCAACGGCCTTGTGTGGAAAATGACGCAACCTGCCGATAACATTGTTTCTATATGGTGGAGGTATGAGGTTACCGAAAGCGAATACGATCAAGTAACCTATTATGTTTATCGGATAGAATATACAGGACAAGACCATTCTGAACGCAATGAAATTCTTGTTAGAACGATGCCTGCAAAACAAACGTTGGGCAATGAAAGCATTGTTTTGAAAGAGTTTGAAACCCGTTTGGTGGATTTGGATTTAACAGGTAATACCATTTATCAATTTAAATTAGTTGTTCAGAACAATAAAGACAAAATAGAAGTCCCTGTGTACTTAGACGGCGATGATCGAAATACTAAGTATCAGTTTACTTATGGTCTTGAATGGGATACGCCTGCTTTGACCAATGAAAAATCTTCGTCGGTAACCTTAAATTGGGAAAAACACCCCCAAGACGATGGAACTTTTGTTTACATGATTTTTGGTAAAGACCATAATGTGGCTTTAGGTACTACTGCAGCAACCTCCTATACTGTTACCAATATTGAGTTGGGTACCCACCATTTTGTGGTGCGTGCGTTGGATGCAACTGGTAATTACCTGGCAACCACTCCTCCAGTTGAATATACCGCGGTGCAAGTCGATTGTGTTACCTTTCCAACAGTTAGCGCAAGTGGCAAGACAGTTACCCTCACTATTTTAGGGTATGATAACGATGGCCCATTTTCAACTGATATAAATGATTATACCTTAGCGAATGGTAACGGAACTGTTACCTCGAAATCGGTATCCAATAACGGTACATTCTCCTTTACCTTTAATACCATAGACCTTACCAAAGAATTTAAGTTAACAACCACCAAAACCAACGGCGTTAAGGCCATTGGTTTGTTTAAGTTAGACAGCGATGGTACTCTCTATGAGCAATATTGTGATATCGTTTTTGAGTTGAATGTAACCCATATTACGCAACAAACGGCAACCTTGCAATGGGTAGACCCAGGATTTGAGGCGACTGAAGCATATTTGACCGTCAAGAAAAAAACGAATGATGCTATAGTTGTAGAAAACAAAAAAATCAATCCTAAAGTTTATATCTACGCAATGGACGGATTGGAATCTGGCGTGGATTATGTGTTTGAACTAAAACTAACCGATGGTTATAATCAATCCAAAGCTACGGCCGAGGCAAAAACCAAAGTAGCAAGTATCTGTGAGGTATACAATACCAATGCAGGTAGTACGGTTGCTGGTTGTGGTAGTGGTACGTTTATTGTAGATTATGACTTGGAATTTTACACAGAGTATGAAAATGGCAAACCATATATCATGGTAAGGTTTAAACCGCTTAGCTCTGAACAAATAAATGCAGTAGATTTATTTTATACCACAGATAGTAACATTTTGTCGTTCTTGAATAGCCTCAAAACGGTATCCATGACATTAAATGCTAAAACAGGTTGGTATGAAACGAGGTTGGATAAATTTGATAAAATTTTGGGTGGCGACGTGGAATTAACCGATGGTGCAAGTGTTTACTTCACCGTAAGGGTGAAACCCAATAAAAGTTGTAACTGGCTGTATAACTACTACCATACCAAAGCTGTATCGTACAAGGTAGGTACTGGTTGTCAGGACGATACGGCAGTAAAAACACTTTCTTTTACCAAATTATATCCAGAACAAACTCAATTTACCTTGCAATGTAATGGTCGATTGGCGTCGGTAGGGGTGTTTCCAAATGCAAACTATAATGAAAGTGAACGTCTTTTCTATAATAGTTTTGACGATGCTCCATCGCATTTCACATTAGATATAACCGATTATGCACCAGGTACCTATTATTTGCATATCCACGACGTATATGGCGAGGCAAACAGTGATTCGTTTAAATGTATTTGGGCAATTTACTAATGGGGAGGGAAAGACGTATGAAAAGAAGCATGAACAAAATAGTTAGTTTGTTGGTAGTGTTTTTGCTATCGGTAACATTTGCATTTGGTGCGAATATTCCAGCTAAAACGAAGTTATATTTTAAACCACATGCCAATTGGACGCAGGCGAATGCTCGATTTGCGGTATATTTTTATGGTAATGGCGACGCATGGGCTAGTATGACAAAAGTTGCTAATTGCAACGCGGATAATCTATATGAGGTAACATCTCCAAACAAAGTCTATAAAAACCTTATCTTTTGTCGTATGGATCCTGCCAACGCGACAAATAATTGGAATAATAAGTGGAATCAAACGGCTAATTTAACCTATGATGGGACGAAAAATGCCTATGCATTAGAATCGGGTGAGTGGGATAACGTTAAAGGTACGTGGTATAAAGTGGATAAAGGTAATTATGTGGCAGGGAATGGTGTGGCAGGAAATTCTTGGTGCGGTGGCGAAGATTGGAATGTTACGAATAGTCAGTTAGATGAAGATGGTAAAATTACATTTATGAATGTACCTGCAGGCTCTTATGAATTCAAAGTGGTTCAAGATGGAGAATGGTTAGGTTATGATTATATAGATTTGAACAATAGCACAAATGATGATTGTCGTTTTAAGGGTATAGAAAATAATGGCGGTAATATTAAGTTTGCAACAACAGAGGTGGCTGATATTACCATTACATTCACAAATTGTAAAATCACCGTTAACGCTACTTTTGCCGCTCCTATTGAAGAAAACTACGTTCTTATGGGCGTGGGTGGCGACTGGACAACGGGTATTGCGTTGCAAGAAAATCTAAACAATGCAGACGAGTTGGAGTTATTGCATCAAACCATTTCAAAATCCAATGATGCTATTAAAGTAGTAAAGAAAAGTCCTTGTGGAGATCTATATTATGCAGCTGTAAGTGCTGCTACTACTGTACCTTATACAGGTGGTGGTAGTGGCAGCGGTGTGCCTAATATTGTATTGGAAGATGGTACCTACAACTTCTACTTCAATAAAACCACAGGTGTAATTCGCATAGATGGTACGTTAGATAACGCTAAATTGGTTTACTTAGACCCTGTGGTACATAATACCAATAATCCCGGTACATGGGTATCAGATAATGCGCGCATTGCACTTTATGCATATCAGTCAAATGGACCTAAAAACCTGTGGACAACAGCTATACGTTGTGGTGAAATTTACTATGCATATTTACCCCTTGAGTATGATAGGTACATTTGGTGTAGAATGAACCCTGGTAAAGATGAAAATAGATGGAATACAGGATCGGAAGGTGATGGGTCTCAAAAATATATTTGGAATCAAACAGCAGGTATCACATTAGATACCGACAATACACTTACCAAATTAACAGGTTGGTTAGATAATAATGAAAGTGTACATTATCAAGAACCATACAAAGGAAGTTGTGGTGTAAACTATGATAATTTAGAATGCAACTTCCCTGAACTAAAAGGAGATAGAGATACCGTATTTGTTACTATCAACCAATTTGTAGAAAGCGACCCTTGTAATTACTTGTTTGAGTCGTTTGAGCAAGCATTTGCAGTGCTTAAAAACAACACTAAAATTTGCACGGCTACACAAGAATATTATGGTAGTTTCAAACAAGATGCTATTACGCTGAAAAACCCAGTAGTTATGCAAGTGGTGTTTGGACCAAAACCATACGTGGGCACAGAAGCGGTAGGTATGTCTGGTGGTCACATCAACAATGCTCCTGCTATTTTTATCCGCAATATTAACAAGGATGGTGAAGGCGCGCCACTAATTATCCGTACTGCCGATGCAAAAGGTAATCGTGCTGTATTGGTTCACCCTGTTATTCGTCGTAGTACAAATGTTACATTGGATAACCTAGATATTATTAGTAGTTCAGCATTGCGCGACAACGCTTTGGATATTGATACGGGCGAGGGAGATGAGAACTTGGAAGGCCTTAATAAAGACTTTAACACCGTTCCGTTATCCACTATAACGCACAACATTACCCTTAAAAACTGCTTGGTAGAATCGTACGGCCGAAACGGTATCCATGTGGTAGGTATCAAAGGTATTCATGTAGAAAACAACGCATTCTACACCAAATACGATTTCTCTGTAAATCAAACAGAGGGCGAAGACGTGGTAGACTGGGGTGGTACCATTAAGTTTATCAACACCACTGATGTAAAATTCTTACGCAACAACTCTGAAGGTACCTTGGCTACCTCGTTCTTTATTCAAGGTTGCCAACGCGTGCTACTTATGAACAATGTATTCTGGAATAACAACGAGGTACAAGTAAGCCAACTTTCAGAAAAAGGCAGAACCGTGGCAAACGTGCGTTTGGTAAACTATGGATCAAAAGCAGCTGATTTTCCGCTTAAAAATATCGGTGTCTACTATAATACATTCTTTATTAAGAACAACCCATCGGAAGACTTAGCTAGTAGCTATGTGAGATTTGACTTCTTCCGTTTAGGTGGTCTAATGCAACCTGTTGATGCTAATAATAAAGACAATTTCGATCCCGAGACTATTCGCTTCCAATACAACAACTGTTACTCGTACGACGAAGATATTAAAGGTAACAACGACGTATACAATGAAGAAACTAAAGTTACCTACTACCTTCAAGGTATAGGGCATGATGCTAATTGGTGTCAATGCTTTAGATACAATAACTTCTGGAGTGAATACGATAAAGCCTTAGAAAGTGAAGATGCTAACCATGTGTCGTCTACATTTGAGTTAGGTAAGTTCTGTACTGGCGAAAAAGAAACCTATAATGCCTATGTAAATGTAAGAAATCAGGTATGTCAAACAGATCCTACCGACCCAAGTGCGTTGGTAGTTAAAGGTGGAAGCTTGAATATTGGTACTGTTATTACCGATGATGTATCGCTTCAAGGAGCCGATAAAATATTTACCGATAGGCTAAATGGCAATACAGTAAACCCTATTCGTCCTACCATTGTGGTGGATAATAGCAATGAATCGTTGTCGCCATCGGACCATATCTACAAAGAACCAGGTACTATTCATTTTTATACAACTCCTATTGTTGGTTCGCAAACAACCGATGTTCATGTAAGCTCTGTTGCGCTTACCAAAAACAGTAAAGTTTATCTGTCTATTGTAGATGGCGATGTTTCCTATTTTGCCATAACCGACGGAGCAGGTAAGCCTTTCCCATCGGATAACAATGGTCTGTATTTAACCACAGACGCAGCTGGTTCTTTGGACAACTATCCCATCTATGTTACCTTTAAGCGTCCTACGGGGCAAACCAAAGACGCTACTTTTAGTGCATACTTACAGATTTTACCGGCTTCAGATAATGCACTAAAGATGCTAATTCCGTTAAAAGGTCACAATATTGTGAGGATACAGCCCATTAAAGGTGCTTGGACGGTAGGTGCTTTCCAACAACGAGAAGTACAACCTGTTGATACCATTATCTGGCGCGGAACAAGTTCTACTAATTGGGACGATCGTAACAACTGGTACAAAACAGACGGTACATTGGTTACTTGCTTGGATGCGCTAACAGAAAACTTAACGGTAATTATCCCTCGAAAAGACTCTAAACGCTTTGTAACACCTGCAAACGGTATAACCACCTATCCTAAGCTGCCTAAAATATCTAATGAGTACGACTTTGGTGAAGCAAGAACAAATGCACATAATGGTGAACAAGTAAATGCAGGTGCTAATGATGCTAAGGAAACTACCAAAGTGGCCAATAAAATCTATATGGAATATGGTGCTTCGTTGGTAGGGGTAGAAGAGTTAAATTCGGGTGGTAGAGAACGATATGCCGAAGTAGAGCAAGAATTTATCGCTCGTCGTGATGATTGGTTGCTGGTGGGTACTGTGGTCAAACCATGGGTAACGGATGAACGTGGAAATATAGTTGATACCCGTTTGATTGAATCGGGCGATTATTACAAAGGACATTTGCCACACGTGTACATGCACGAGGCTGTAGTGAAAGATGGCAATGCTACTTGGGATAACTCGTTTGCCAATTTGAATATACCAGTTCCTGCGGATCGAGCGTATGCTATTCGTATTCCAGATCAATATGGTCCCATCAAATTGCCTGCGGATTTTTATAACATGGATGAGAATACAAACTACGACCCAACCGAACCCATTACCTTTACCTTCAAAGGTCGTTTTTATAACGAGGATAGGATACCTACTTACGAAGTAACTCCTTTTAAGATGGATATTTTATCCAATACCTATCCGGCTAATATCAATGCCTATAAACTATGGAAAAGTGGAGTAGGTACTATTCAAGTGTATGATTATACCCGTGGTTTCCAAACGGTTGGCGAAGATAGTAAAGATGCCCTTATTCAGTCGCAACATGGGTTTGTTATTACACCAGCCGAAGACGTAAGAGAATTGGTAGTGGATAAACAATATATGACCAACTCTGAAGTTACGCATCGTAGCGCAGAGGCAGAAATTCCGTATGTGCGTGTTGAGATGCAAAATGTTTATAATCGTGCATCTAACAATGTTTATATTCAGTTTGATGCCGAAAAAGTGGATGCTCCAAACGGTGTTGTAGATGCCCCTAAATTGTTTACAGGTGAGAATGTCTATCTTCCTGATTTATACGCAATGCGTTATGGCGAATCGTACTCAGGTTTGAGTGTTCCTACCTTTGACGAACCTATTCCATTGGGAGTAAGAATTGGTGCAGAAAATCAAACCTATATCATTTCTATCGTTAGTGATAATATGCCATGGGATGTGATGTTAGACGACAGAAAAACGGGTAAAATTTATAATTTGTCGCAAGGAGAGGCGTGTGTAGTTGATGATTTGCCCGTTGATACCTGCGAGAATCGATTCTATTTGCAATTTGTAGATAGGATGCCCGAAGATGATGATGTTGTTACATCAGTAACAGATACCGAGGCAGATGCTAAAGATATAACGATTTACACAGAGCAGGATGATATTGTTGTATCATCAACTCCTAATGTTGAGTTGCAACGCATAGTTGTAGTTGATATGGCAGGAAAACATCAAGTTTACAACGTTAGTGGCAGATATGCTGCGCTTTCGCTTCCGCTAAATCAAGGAATTTATACGGTACATGTTATCGGAGATAATGCAGTAAAAACAGAAAAGGTACATATCTATTAATAATAAATTGTAGAGGTGAAAACAAAACAAACTAAGAACGTGAAAAAGGTACAATTATTTTTAGTGATGTTTATGAGCTTTGGGGTAACGGCATGGGCCATTAAGTTACCTTCTCAGTCTTATTTGATATCGAACGAATTATACGAAAAAGGGAAGGATCATGTTACTACCTCGTACGGAACCACTTTTTATAATTTGAACATGAAGTTAGAAGCAGATAATAGCGTTTGGGGTGAGGATTGTACTGCAAAGTATGATGGTCAACAAGCTCCCTGTCAAACTTGTTGTGCAGATTGGTTACGTTCCGTAGATATACAAGGTAACAAAGATATGTACTATGCCATGTACAAAACCTGTATGCAAATGTGCGATGGAGGTCCTTCTTTACCATTGGATATGCCAGTTTGGTTCATTGCTCCCATGTTGGCAGCTTATGCTTTTGTTAGAAGAAACAGAATTCGCAACGAAAAATAGATTTGAGGTATGTCACAGATTCAATTAGATCAATTAGACGAAAAGATACTGCAATTTGTATCGCGCAATGCGCGCACGCCATTCCTGGAAATTGCACGAGAGTGTAATGTGTCTGGTGCGGCAATTCATCAGCGTATTCAAAAATTGACCCAATTGGGGGTAATTACAGGCTCTGAATTTATTGTTGATCCCGAAAAGGTAGGCTATCATACTTGTGCCTACATGGGTTTGTATTTGAAAGATGCCAACGATTTCAAGCAAGTAGTAGATGCACTATACAAAATACCCGAGGTAGTAGAATGTCACTACACCACGGGTAAATATGCATTGTATTTAAAAATTTATGCAAAAGATAACAAGCATTTCTTAAGCATCATTCACGATAAGATTCAGTCTATTCCAGGTATTGATAGTACCGAAACCCTAATATCGTTGGGTGAGGCTTTTCGCCGTCAAATCACGGTCGAAGGCTTGTCGGAAGAATAATACGTATCCAATAGTTGGTGAGCAGCGGTAAACGAACTGATTTCTTCGTTCGTTACTTGCTGCTCTAATTTTTCGATCAGGTCAGCAATTTGTGGATTGTGGTAAAAATGGTCGCGCAAGTGCTGGTCAATGGTTTCGTACATCCAATACTTGGTTTGCAGCTTGCGTTTGTTGTCGAACGAGCCATTTGCCTTGGTAAAGGTGGTGTGTTCGTCTATCATTTGCCAAATTTCTTCGATGCCAATCTTATGAAATGCCGAACAGGTCAAAACCTTAGGAACCCAACCTGATGGATGGGGTGGAAACAAGTGTAAGGCATTTTGAAATTGGCGTTGAGCCAGTTGGGCTTTCTCTAAATTATTTCCTTCGGCTTTGTTGATGGTAATGCCATCTGCCATTTCCATGATACCACGTTTGATGCCTTGTAGTTCGTCGCCCGTGCCAGCTAATTGCAACAGCAAGAAAAAGTCGGTCATGGAATGAACAGCGGTTTCTGACTGACCAACCCCCACGGTTTCTACAATCACGATGTCAAAGCCTGCTGCTTCGCACAGCACAATGCTTTCGCGCGTTTTGCGTGCAACACCGCCCAACGAACCTGCCGATGGGGAAGGACGGATAAAGGCATTCTCGCTTACCGAAAGTTCTTCCATACGTGTTTTGTCCCCCAAAATACTGCCTTTAGAACGTTCGCTACTGGGGTCGATAGCCAATACAGCTACCTTGTGCCCTTGTCTTACCAAGTACATCCCAATGGCCTCAATAAACGTACTTTTGCCTGCTCCAGGCACGCCAGTGATGCCGATACGGGTTGATTTGCCCGCATAGGGCAAACAGCCTTCAATCACCTCTTGCGCCAACGCATAATGGTCGGGTAGGGTACTTTCGATGAGGGTTACCGCTTGGCTGAGAATAGCAATGTTGCCCTCCAAAATACCTTGTACGTACTCCTCTTTGCTGAGTAGGCGTTTACGCTTTTTACGTACCAAATTGGGGTTGACACTGGGTGGTTGTACAATGCCTTTGTTGACGGTAAGTCCTTCGTATTTAGGATCGTTTTCGGGGTGAATCATATTGCTTCCTCCTCTATGGATGGTGTTTTTGTTTTTTTGTTTTTCTTTTTCTTCTTTTTCGATTTTTTCTTGTCGAATTCATCGTCGTACAAGTCGCTCATATCGTCCCATTCTTCCTCATCGTTCCACAAGGCTTCCTCTTCCTCCGATGGGATGGCACTATAATCATCCTCTACCGTATATGGTAGTATGAATTTCCCTGATAATTGTAGGCGGAAAGTACCAGCATTGGTATAAACGTAAATCCCTTTCTTAAAGTCGCTGGACTCTCTGCAGGGGGCAACTTCCACTTCGATGCCACCACTTTGGTCGTAGTACAAGCTATCGGTAGGGTATTGCAAAACTTTGCAGCCACAACTTGCCTCGATGCGTTTGATGATCAACCCCTCTGTTCCTCCGTTGCAATAGAAAAATGTATAGGTGGCAGGTTGCTTGGTATTTCGAATGGTGCCCATGTGGTACGAATCCATGTCGATTAGCATGGTGGCTTGTGCAGGAGGTACAGAGAGGCTGTCTTGCGCCTGCATTGCCCATGAGCAAGTTATGAGTAGTACAAAAAGTATGGTGCGTTTGGTAAACATGTCTATCTGTTCAATGAATAGCACTACGAAGATACAAAAAAAGAGCGATTAACCGTTATTTAATCGCTCTTTTCTATAATCAAGCAAGAATTCTTATTGTGCTTTTGCTTTAGGAGTTACCGAACCTTTGATGTTCAATACAGCAGCAGATGCTTTTTCGTCGCCAGCTTTTAGGTAGCGAATGGTAATGCTTTTGTTGAAGTTGCCTGGACGACCTGCAGGGTTGTAAGTTGCGGTAATGTAGCTTTTTTTGCCAGGAGCGATGGGCTCTTTAGGCCAGTTTGGAGTAGTACATCCGCAAGATGCTTGCACGTTGGTAAGGGTTACAGGTTTGTTGCTGGTGTTTTTGAATTCAAATACAGCTTCAACACGTCCACCTTCTTCAGCAATGGTACCGAAATCGTGTACACGTTTTTCAAATTCCAAAACTTGAACGTCTTGTGCAAAAGCAAAGCCTGCAAAAGCAAACAATGCGGTCAAAAGAAATAATTTAGTTTTCATAATACTATATATTTTTAAGTTTATCTGCTAATTTGACGCAAAGATAATGTAAAAAGTTTAATCATGTTGTTTTTAGATAGTTAATTTCCTAAAAAAGTAAATTACTTGTTTGTAATAGGATTGTTACAGTTTTGTCAAAGTATTGTCATTTTTGGCGATTAGTTATGAACAACCTGTCTGTACGAAGGTTACAAGTTGAGCTTTTTTTGCATAGATTTGCATCGTTTGCTCTAATAAAAACGCGTATGAGATACTCTACAATGCATAAATTACTTATCGTTCTTTTGTTTGCATGCAGCTTTGCGCAGGCGTCGGCTGTGTGTAAAAATACAGACCCAGGTGATATAACCCTTAATACAATTGATTCGGAAGAGATTGATTTTGCCAATCGTTCGTATAATTACATCACGTTTAGCGCCAAAAGAACGCCGTTAGGACAAAAAGAATTAAAATTGGCTGAGTATGTCAATGGGAAATGGTCAGATCCTATTTGGGCAACGAACCCAGGTAAAGTAACCGAAAAAACGATTTTTGGTACTGAAAAAACAGTTGATTACGTTGATTATTCCTGTGCGATATCACCCCAAGCTACTAAAATTAAATTTTATACAGAAACAGGTGCAACGCTCAAAAAATACATTATAAACATCGCGTTGACCTACGAACCTGTTCTTGAAATTACCGCGTCCGATATTAATTTTGGTTTTATCGGACAAGGCGAAGTGATCACACGCGATATTCAAATTACGTATGCAGCGCTTACCTCAAACCTAACTGCCAGTGTAAGTGGTTCGGCTTTTACCATCGATAATCCCGAAAGTTTGCCCCAAAAGGATGTTTGCTCTATTACGACTACAACCCTAAAAGTGTCGTTTAGACCTACCGAATTAGGTGTTTTCTCAGAGACTCTTACTTTCTCTAACGGAAGCACGGTTAAATTGTACGGAGAGTGCTCTAAAAACATCGAAACCACGCTGATTTGCTCGCAAGTGCAGTTGACTTCGGCACGTTTGGCTTGGACACCTGTAGAGGGGGCTACTGCCTATCGTATAGTAGATAAGCTATCTGGTTTAACTTATACCGCAGAAGGAAATGTTACGCAGTTAAATGCAACAGGCTTGCAAATGGGTACTACCTACGAGTTCGTGGTGTATGCTGTGTTTGACGGCCTTGTGTCGTTAAACCATTCAAATACAGTAGTGGTTACTACACAAAAAAGTGATATCCCTTTAACCGATTGTGTTATTTATCAAAACGACGAAGTTAAGTATTATTTAGTAGATATTTTTGAGGAACGTTCTATTACCTATACGTTGCCAGCCGATGCCTCTGTTTATACCAAACGTTTGGAATTTGAGGTAAAAACAGATGACGGAGCTTATGTGGACAAAGACGGAGATATGGGCATATACGTGTTGTTGAGAGGACAAACGGCTTATCAAAAAATCAATACATGGTCGGGAGCTTCGGCTGGTATTAACGATAAATATGCCAAACAAGTAGTAGAAATTCCCTATAATACGGTAGCTATTAAATTTACCAACGGTACTTGGAATGGTTCTTTGCTTCGTTATGTGAGAAATCTAAAGGTATTCAAGGATAATGTTTTAGAGGTTTCTGGCGATGGCATTGTTAATCAGGTAATCGATTTTGGTGAGGTAGAATTTGGAAAATCGGTTACCAAAGAATTTACGGTTACATTTGCCAATGCCACAACATTGTCTTTTGACGTGGATAGCAGGTATTATAAAATAACAGAACCTTACAAACAGTATGCTTGTGACGAAGGCGTGGAAATTTTCTCGATTACTTATACTCCTGATGATTGCGAGGATGATTATACCGCTGCATTGACCCTTTTAAATGGGCAACAAATAGCATTAACCCTTAAAGGAACGGTACAAAAACCCACAGCCGTTGTTCAACAAATTATTTGGAATGGTTCTGCATCAGATCAATGGGACGACCGAGATAATTGGTCTAAAACAGATGGTACTCCGCTTACCTGCATGGATGTATTGGCGGACGATTTAACCGTTATTTTGCCCGCTCCTAATTCGAAACAATATGCAGTACCCCAAGGTGGTATCGTAAACTATCCAATTATTCCTGATGTGTCTGATGCTGATAAATTTGGTGAGCAGCGAAATGTAAAATGGCGTGGAGCACAAGTGAATGCCGGAGATAATAATACTGCTACCAAAATTGCAAGCACTATCAAAATGGAATATGGAGCCTCGTTGGTAGGCGTAGAAAATTTACTTGTCAATGGAGTGAGCCGTTATGACGAGGTAGAAACCGAGTTTTTGGCGCGTCGCGAGGATTGGTTGATGGTAGGTACTGTTGTAAGACCATGGACCACAGACGAAAACGGCAATCGTATCACACGTAATATTCAATCGGGCGATTATTATAAGCATAATTTGCCCCATGTGTACATGCATCAAGCAGTTATCGATTCGATAGGACAGGCAACTTGGAATAATTCATTTGCTGATTTAGGTGTTGAGGTCGAACAAGATAAAGTGTTTGCTATTCGTGTGCCAGATCAATATGGCGACATTAAGCTTCCTGCCTTATTCTATAACATGGACAACAATACCAATTACGATCCCGAACAACCCATTCCTTTCCGTTTTGTCGGTCGTTTCTACAACGAAAGTAAGCTGCCTACTTACGAGGGGTTAACTCCTCATGTTCCGGTGATGTTGGTTAATACCTATCCTGCCAACATGAATGTACTTTTGTTGGAACAAGAGGGTTATGGTACGGTTCAATATTACGATTATGGAATGCAGTCGTTTGTCAAAGTGGACGAAACCAACAATGCCGTAGTTCCTGCGCAACATGGTTTTGTATTTACGCCCAATGATGGAGTTACTTCTCTTACTGTTCCCAAAGCATGTATGTTAACCACTTCAACAGAAACTCGCAGTAGCGTAGCATTGCCTTCTTTGCGTTTAAAGATTACAAATGATGCTCAAAAAGTGGGAAGCGAGGTTTGTCTTACCATAGATGCTACCAAAATAGATACAGTCGATTTTGCCGTAGATGCACCTAAAATCTACAACGGTATGAATTTTGCTGTTCCCGATTTATATATTATGCGATATGGTGGTGCTTGGTCTGCTGTCCATGTGCCCGAAATGCAAACTCCTATTCCGTTGGGAATTAGGGTTAATACTCCAGAGCAAAACTTTACTATTTCATTGGTAGGTACTTACGAAGATGATGATGTGATCTTAGAAGACCGTCAAACAGGTATGCTCTATAATCTGTCGGCTGGCGATTCGTGTCAAATAAGCCATTTGCCCGTTGGCGATTGTGTGGGACGTTTTTACCTATACATAGAACACGAAGAGGATGTAGAACAAGATGATATCGTATCGGATGTTCCTGGTATTCAGCAAGAAAGTGCTATCTCCATTTACTCAAAGAATAAACAATTGGTAGTGTCGTCTAATGCCTCTGTACAGATTCAAACCGTTTTAGTGACAGATATGGTAGGTCGTAGTTGGACCTATACCGTAAATGGTCGATACTCCGAATTGTCTTTGCCATTGGCAGAGGGAGTGTATAGTGTACGCGTAATAGGTGATAACGAAGTTAAAACCCAAAAAATACGCATAGGCTAAGGTGCGTATTTAATAGAAAGAAATGGGGCTGATTTCCAATGAAATCAGCCCCATTGTTTATGTGGTTTTTGCTTATTATTCCCACTCGATGGTAGCGCTTGGTTTGGGCGACATGTCGTAGCAAACGCGGTTTACATTGGGCACTTCTGCCAAAATGCGTTTGGTAATTTTGTCTAAGATAGCCCAATCGATGTGCTCGATGGTAGCGGTCATGGCGTCGATGGTATTTACGGCGCGGATAATAACGGGCCAATCGTAGCTGCGTGCATTGTCTTTTACACCTACCGATTTAAAATCGGGAACGATGGTAAAGTATTGCCATACTTTTTTGTCCAAACCAGCAAGGGCAAATTCTTCGCGCAAGATAGCGTCCGATTCGCGAACGGCTTCTAAACGGTCGCGGGTAATAGCACCCAAGCAACGAACGCCCAAACCAGGACCAGGGAATGGTTGACGATAAACCATTTCGTAAGGCAAACCTAATTCCAAACCGCAAGCACGAACTTCGTGTTTGAATAGTTGGCGGATAGGTTCTACCAATTCAAATTGCAAGTCTTCAGGAAGACCACCTACGTTGTGGTGCGATTTTACCATTTTAGCAGTTTTGGTGCCGCTTTCTACGATATCAGGATAGATGGTGCCTTGACCCAAGAAGTCGATGCCGTCCAATTTGCGGGCTTCTTCTTCGAATACGCGGATAAATTCACCACCAATAATTTTACGTTTTTCTTCGGGATCTTCTACGTTTTCTAATTTGGTTAGGAAGCGTTCGGTAGCATCCACATATACCAAGTTAGCACACAATTGTTTGCTGAATACATCTACAACAGCTTCCGATTCGCCTTTGCGCATCAAACCGTGGTTAACATGCACACAAACCAAGTTTTTGCCGATGGCTTTTAGTAGCAATGCAGCAACAACCGAGCTGTCAACACCACCCGAAAGTGCCAAAAGAACTTTGCGGTCGCCTACTTGTTGGCGGATAAGTTCTACTTGGTCGTTTACAAAGTTGGTCATATTCCAGTTGGTAGCTGCTTGGCAAGTATCAAATACAAACGATTTTACAGCCACTTTAATGGCTTCTTCGTCGTTGGTAAATTCGGGCAATTTAACATCACACAAGGCTTTGTCGTGACCTGCTGCCATTACAGGGAATCCAGCTTCGTAAATTTCTGGCAATACGTCAATTTCAACGCCGTCAATAACATGGTTAGGACCACCGTTGATGATGATGCCTTTTACGTTAGGCAATTTTTTCAATTCAGCAGCGGTAATGTCGTGTGGGTAAATTTCACTATAAACGCCTAAGGCGCGGATGGCTCTGGCAAGGACGGTATTTTCGTGGCTTCCCAAATCCAAAATGACAATCATGTCTTGTTTCATTGTCGTGAGTTTTGTAGTGGTTAAATGAAAGGATTTTCGAAGTGCAAATTTAGAAAAAAATATTTTTTTGCTGTAAAAATGCGGTTATTTTTTTTAAGTCAGTATCCATTTTTACAATCAGTCGGCTATTTATTTTCGTTTTTACATTTATTTACACTATCTTTGAAAAATATTTGAAAAAATACAAAAAGGAAAGCGGAAAGTTAAAGATGTGGAGTTTTTAAACTAAAATGCTTATGGAAGAAAAAAAGATTCATGTGTTAGAAGTATTGGATTGTTACTATCCTAAATTTGATGGTCCTAATATGGTAATTACCAGCTATGCCAATAGCTTCACTAAAAACAATAAATGTCAGGTAGAGGCAGTGGTGCCATCGTTCCCTAACTATACAGATAATCAAATATTTGATGTTAAGCGTGTTGCTGCAATCCCAGCACCAGAAGGTTATCGTTTGGCAATGCCTTGGTTTGATAAAAAAATCAAGAAATGGTTGGATAGTCAACAAATAGATATTATCCACATTCACTCTCCTTTTACCATGTGCCGTTTCTTTGCGAACTATGCAAAAAAACGCAATATTCCTTCAGTATATACCTTTCATACCAAATTTAGAGAAGACTTTGAACGCACCGTTGGTCTAAAACCATTGGTAAATATTGCGATGCGTTTCATTATGTCGAACATGAATTTGGTAGATCATGCACTTACCGTGAGCTATTCGTCCATCGACTGTATGCGCGATTACGGCTACAAAAAACCGGTAGATGTGATTAGAAATGGTACAGATTTGCGCTATCCAGCCAATGCGGATGCATTGAAAGAGAAAGTAAAAGAGTTGCATCAATTGTCTGACGACGACTTTGTATTGTTGTCGGTAGGCAGAATTGTAGAAAATAAAAACTTGCAGTTGGTAGTAGATGCGCTTCGCATCGTAAAAGAAAAAGGTTATTCCTTTAAGTTGATTGTGGTGGGGGCAGGACCTTACGAACAAGCTTTGCAACAACTGGTTGAAAGCCAAGGATTGTCGGATGCTGTGATCTTTACAGGTAAGGTAATGGACCGTGAATTGCTATCAGCCTACTATTTGGGAGCGGATTTATTCTGCTTGCCTTCTACCTTCGATACTGCATCGTTGGCTCCTATTGAGGCAGCAGCCATGAAATTGCCTTCTATTTTGGTAAAAGGATGTTCTACTGCTGAGATTATTTCGCATGAAGAAAATGGCTTGTTGGCGGAAGAAACTCCACAAGCATGGGCCGATGCCATTATTACAGCGATTACCGACAAAGAAATGATGCAACGCTTGAGCGAAAATTGCCATCAACAAGTATTCCGTACCTGGGATCAAGTGGCAGACGAAGTGTATGCATACTACGAACGAATTATTAACGAACGAAAAAAATAAACATCATGCAATACGACTTTTTAATAGTGGGTGCAGGCCTTTTTGGCGCTACTTTTGCACACGAAGCCACTAAAAAAGGGAAAAAATGTTTGGTAATAGACAAACGTTCGCACATCGGTGGTAATGTCTATTGCGAAAACATAGAAGGAATCAATGTACATACCTATGGTGCGCACATTTTCCATACTTCCAACCAACAAATTTGGGATTACGTCAACCAATTTGCTACGTTTAACAACTACATCAATGCGCCTGTGGCGGTTTATAAAGACGAATTGTACAATTTGCCTTTTAATATGAACACATTCTCGAAAATGTGGAACATTAAAACACCAGCCGAAGCGCGTGCGATTATTCAAGAGCAAATTGCGTCGTTGAACATTACAGAACCTCAAAACCTAGAAGAGCAAGCGTTGAGTTTGGTTGGTACGGATGTGTACGAAAAACTCATCAAAGGTTATACCGAAAAACAATGGGGTAGAGATTGCAAAGAGCTCCCTGCTTTCATCATTAAACGTTTGCCACTTCGTTTTACCTACGACAATAACTATTTCAACGACCGTTACCAAGGTATTCCAGAGGGTGGCTATAACCCCATTATCGAAAAGATGTTGGCGGGTAGTGATGTGTTACTTGATACCGATTACTTCACCTTTATCAAAGAAACCGATATGCAATTTGATAAAGTCATCTTTACGGGTATGATTGACGAGTACTATCAATTCCAACATGGTCAGTTGCAGTATCGTACCGTAAGTTTTGAAAACGAAGTATTGGATACCGATAACTTCCAAGGCAATGCCGTTGTCAACTATACCGAACGAGAAGTTCCTTATACACGTATTATTGAACATAAACATTTCGAATTTGGTCAACAACCTAAAACCGTTATTTCTAAAGAATATCCTGTAGAATGGGAGTTTGGTATGGAACCTTACTATCCCATTAACGACGAACGTAACGGTGAAGTATATGCAAAATACAAGGAATTGGCGGCGAAAGAAGAAAATGTGTATTTCGGTGGTCGTTTGGGCTTGTACCAATATTTTGACATGGACAAAGTAATTGCTGCTGCCTTGCAGTTGGCATCTACCATTTTGTAATAGGGTACAGCTATGAGTAATCAAGAAACGACTGTTAAGAGTCGATTAAGTAGTAAGCATATTATTTTGCCCATCTGTTTGGGATTGGTGGGTATTGGCTGGCTATTTTACAGCGAATTTGCATCGATTATTGATGGATCTGTACGCTTGTCGGATTATGTAACCCCTCAGTCATTGCTCTTCCTATTTTTGGCATTGTGCTGTGTATTTTTGCACGATTTGTCGGGTATGCGCCGTTTGCACTTGTTGTCCGATGGTATTATCGGATTTTGGGGTGCATTTAGGGTGCGTATCTTGTACGAATTTATCAACGCAGTTACTCCAACTGCCATGGGTGGTGCAACATTGGAGATGCTGTTTATCAATAAGGAAGGTGTGAAATTTGGCGATAGTACGGCTATATGCATCATATCCTTGTTTTTTGATGAACTATTCTTTGTATTGGCATTCCCTATTTTATGGATGATGCTATCGTATTCCGATTTGTTCTTGATCGATGGTGTAGTGCAATCGGGGCTGTTGTCCTTCTTTTTGATTGGTTATATCTGCAAGCTGGTTTGGGTGATTGTGCTGTTTGTCGGTATTTTTATCAAGCCTTTTGCTATATCGTGGCTGATTATGCAGATCTGCCGTTTGCCATTTTTGAAGAAAAAACGTGCTTCTGCGCTACGTACAGCAGTTGATATCAAGGAATGTTCGCGTCGTATGCGCCATAAATCGCCTAAATTCTGGTGCCAAATGATTATTCACAGCTTCTTGTTGGCGATTTCGCGTTTCTTGGTGGTAAATATGCTGATTTTGGCATTTACGGATGCTACTTTCTTGTCGTTGTACGACCATATTATTGTAGTAGCCCGTCAGATTATCACCATGGTGATTATGATGATTGCTCCTACTCCTGGTGGTAGTGGTTTTATTGAGGTGTTGTTTAACTCCTATTTGGGTGGATTTATGCCCAAAGGTGTGGTGGTTGTATTAGTAGTTTTTGGATGGCGTTTGCTTACCTACTACTATTACCTCATTATGGGTGCAATTATTGCTCCTCGTTGGGTAGCGAAACATTTCCCCAGAAAGGCAAAGAAAATAGCTTAAAGCAAGCGAAAGTATATGATAAAAGAAAAAGGAATAGCAGTCGCTATTCCTTTTTTGTTGTATGCTGTAAAACCTATTAGAAGGTAAAACTCAATGTTACACGTACACCGTCGGCAGCTACATTAGGACGATCCAAGTAGTTGATACGTCTTACGTAATCGACACGCAACACGCGCAAGATGTTGTCCAAACCTACGCTAAATTCCATGTAAGGTTCTGCAGGGTTGGTAAAGGTGCCAGTGCCTTCTGGGAAACGCAATACGTTTTCGTTGTAGGCAGGGTTGTTTTTGTTCGATAGGTAACCCCAGTAAGCTTTAAAGCCAAATACTTCGCGTAGCTGTAGCTTCTTCACACCAGGAATAAGGTTGAATAGCAACCCGTTGGTCGAAATACCAATATCAATCGATGCGTATTGGTCGCACACAAATTCCAAGGGGTTTACTTGGCTAAATGACTCACCCATTACGGTAAATGAGGTGTTGGCATTAGGGGTTAACAAGTACACGTAAGGAACGTCGCCTGTCCAGATTTTACCGCCTTTTACCGTTAAGTCGATACGACCAAATGCCGAAATGAAGTAGCGTTGGCTATATTTGATTTCAGTGGTTTGGTAGCCGTAGGTGGTGTTCAAGAATCCTTGGAAGCTGGCTTTGTGGGTCAACTCAAAGATAGGATGAGGGTTCTTGAGGTTGAAACGATAAATACGACCTTGTACAAATTTTTCTTTAGGTGCATAGCGCAAGGTAACACCCACCTCGTTGTTGAGCAGGTGGTCTAAACTTTCAGCTCCATCTTTTACAGGATCAAGCACGATGCTGCCCGTTGGCGTTTGGTATTCCGATTTAATCCAAGGGTTCATCGAGAAACCGCTCATATCCTCGTAGGTGTACTGCAACTTGATGTGTTGGTAGTACATCATGGTGTGGATAGGCATACGTTTGATGGCATACGCCCAGTTGTCGGATGGAGAACCAATGGGTTCTTCGCCCAAGGTCTTGATGTCGTTGGTATAGTTTAATATGATGGAGTTGACGGGATACTCGCGTGCATGGTAGCTCTTTTGGTTAAACGAGTATTCAAAGTCCAAACCATACTTCATTTTTTGGTCCAAGAAACCGTATGCCATGTATGCCTTACTAAAGAAGTTAGGGTTCATGTTGGCTGTGGTTTCACCACCGATACGGAAACGGAAACCTTCAATGGTACTACCACTAAACATGGTGTAGATAGGACCAATGTCGAAGTAGCTGGGGTCCCCTGTACGTTGGTAACCCTTAATCAGTAGCTCGCCAATGAACAAGACACTTTTTACAAAAATGTTGTTTTGTAGCTTGTCGAGTAGGGTGTTTACCTTATTTTGGGTAAACTGAATGCTATCGGTACGGTAGGCTTGCCAGTGGGTACTATCTTGCGATTTGGCATCCTTCAGCACTTTTTCTGTGCCCGCAAAACTTTTCATAATCGAGTCGTTGGGTACGTTAAATTGGTAGTTTTGGAACGTACGGCTACGTTGTGCATAAAAACCTTTGGTACCTTTTACCAAGTAGAATTCTGCTGTTAGTTCGTCGTTTTCCAACTCCATAATACCATTTTCATTGAGCTCGAATGATTGCTCCAAGTGGAAACCTTCCAAGTAGTTGATGTTGGTATTTTGAGGGATGTCGATGCTTACGTGTTTTACCGCCAATGTTGAATCGTCAACGGTAAGGAAGCCCATAAAACCAAAGAACGACGAGTTGAACGGAGTAAAACCTAAGTTGATGTACTTCTGACCGTCCACCTGAATGGTGTCTTTGATAAAGAACTTATAGAAGTCCGTAGCAATGGGCGAAAGAGGACCCACAAAAGGTTTAAAGGCAATGGTAATGTTACTGTTGTAAATGTCAATGTCTTTGAACATTTCGTCCATGTAAGTGGTTAACCATCCTTCTGCAAATAGCTGGTCGTCAATACCTTTTTCCAAGCGACCCGTTACAATTTGTTTTTTTGTGCTGGGCGATTTGCGGTAGTATTGCGTCATGGTTTTTTCTTTGAGCGAAACCATCAGCACGCTTTTGCCGCTAATGATAGAGGTGTCCGATTGGTTGACAATCTCACCCAAACCTAAACTATTGGTGGTTTTGCCGCTTTTGATGTCAGTAACACCCAATAGCAATTTTTCGTAGGTGTCGCGTTGGTAGTAGTTGGCATTTTCGATGCGGTTATCGTTTTTCTGTGCCAAGATGCGTTTGGCAAGTTCAACAGCAGGATTGTTTTTCTTAGAATAGTTGTTTTTAGCTGTAACCTTTACCTCTTGTAGTTGATAGTCGGTAGGTACTAACTTAACATTGATGTGTTTGTTGACGTATTTGTTGAGCGAATATACTTTTGTCTTGTAGCCCAAGAAGGTAAATTCCAACTTGTCAGTGATTTCTGCCGATAGCGAGAAGTTACCGTCAAGGTCAGTTTCGTCGCCATACATGGTGTTAGCAATACGGATGGAAATAAAGGGCAGTGGTTCACCACTGATAGAGTCCGTAACAGTACCTGTAAAGGTAAGTGCAGCAATACTTTGGCAGCATAGGAAGCAAAGTAGCAGGACGATATAGGATCTCATTGCGCTCAAGGTTCCTTATTTTTAGGATTAAGTACTGCAAAGGTACTAAAAATTAGGTATTTGTATCTTTTTTTGCATAGAAAATATCGGTTATTTAACGTTTGGGCTGTAGCGATGCCCAAATTGTTACAATTTAGTGAAGAAAAGAAGCGAAACCGCCTCTTGTAAAATCGGGTATTATTTTGTATTTTTGCAGTCGATATTTGAAATTTCATTTAATATTTATTGATATGACTAAAAGTGCATTGCAAATTGCCAGAGCTGCTTATCAACCTAAATTGCCCAAAGCATTAAGAGGTGCAGTTGCTGTGAAAGAAGGCGAAGCTACTCAATCTGTAGCTGACCAAGAAGCCATCAAAAACTTGTTCCCTAACACCTATGGTATGCCCGTTATTACTTTCGAAGATGGCGTGGCAACCGAACTTCCTGCTATTAACGTAGGTGTTATCTTGTCAGGTGGTCAAGCTCCTGGTGGACACAACGTTATTTCTGGTTTGTTCGATGGTTTAAAATCGCTTAACGCAGACAGCAAACTTTATGGTTTCTTAGGCGGTCCTAGCGGTTTGATCGACCATAAATACATCGAGCTTACTGCAGAAATCGTTGACGAATACCGCAACACTGGTGGTTTCGACATCATCGGTTCGGGTCGTACCAAATTGGAAGAAACTGCACAATTCGACAAAGGTATCGAAATCTGCAACCAATTGGGCATTAACGCATTGGTTATTATCGGTGGTGACGACTCTAACACCAACGCTTGCGTGTTGGCAGAGTACTACTTGCAAAAAAATACCGGTATCCAAGTAATTGGTTGTCCTAAAACCATCGACGGTGACCTTAAAAACAACATGATTGAAACTTCGTTTGGTTTCGACACTGCTTGTAAAGTATATTCTGAAGTTATCGGCAACATCATGCGTGACGCTAACTCAGCTAAAAAATACTGGCACTTTATTAAATTGATGGGTCGTTCTGCTTCTCATATCGCATTGGAATGCGGTTTGCAAACCCAACCAAACATTTGTATCGTTTCAGAAGAAGTAGAAGCTAAACAAATGACCTTGGGCGATATCGTAAACAACATTGCGGAAACCGTAGCTGCTCGTGCTGCAGAAGGCAATAACTTTGGTGTTATCTTGATCCCAGAAGGTTTGATCGAGTTCATCCCAGAAATGAAAGTGTTGATTGCTGAATTAAACGATTTGTTGGCACACGAAAGCGACGTACAAAAAGCGCTTCAAGGCCTAACCGCTACCAGCGCTGCTGTTTACGCATCGCTTCCTGAAGCTATTGCTAAACAATTGACCTTGGACCGCGACCCACACGGTAACGTTCAAGTATCGTTGATCGAAACTGAAAAGCTATTGATCGAGATGGTGAAAACCCGCCTAGCTGCTATGAAAGCTGAAGGTAAATTTGTAGGTAAATTTGCTGGTTTGGGTCACTTCTTCGGTTACGAAGGCCGTTGCGCTGCTCCTTCTAACTTTGACGCAGACTACTGCTACTCATTAGGTTTCAACGCTGCTAAACTAATTGGCGCTGGCAAAACTGGTTATATGTCGCTTATCCGCAATACCACTGCTCCTGCAGAACAATGGATTGCTGGTGGTGTTCCTGTTACCATGATGATGAACATGGAACGTCGTCACGGCGAAATGAAACCTGTTATCCGCAAAGCGTTGGTTGAACTAGACGGTGCACCATTCAAAAAATTGGTAGAAAACCGTGCTATTTGGGCTAAAGAAACCGCTTACGTATATCCTGGTCCTATCCAATATTTTGGTCCATCGGAAGTGTGTGATCAGCCTACTAAGACTCTTCAACTAGAACAACAATAAAAGTTTTTTTAAGGGTGATTTTGTCGTCATTGCTCATGCTCACAATCCTCATTTACGCTAAGTAAACTCTGGTTGTTCGCATTTCGCATTCCTAAAACTCCCTCCTTAAAAAATCCTTTTATAAAATATGAATTGATAAAAAAGCACCCTGCGGGGTGCTTTTTTTTGTTGATTATTCGTACTTCGTACTCATCAGTACGTTGTTGATGCGTTGAGGCGATTCAAATCTGACGACATTGTGTTGGAGTGAGGAAAAAACTTTTTTATGCAAAAACGTTAAGCGAGAGGTGTTGTTTGAGCGAAGCGAGTTCAGCTCTCGTAGTTTTTGGATAGAAAAAGTCCGAACGGAAACCTAGTCGGAAGATTGAATCTACTCACTCAGCTGTCTTTGAATTGCATTTCCAAACAATATGATGCGTTGATGCAAAAAAAATCGGCCTCAGGTGAGACCGATTTTAAAAGTAAAAGATATAAAAGTTTAAGGTAAGTATTAGGGTTTGGTAATCAAAACCGTTGCGTAGGCAGCGATGCCCTCTTGGCGACCCACAAAACCGAGTTTCTCAGTAGTAGTTGCCTTGATCGATACATCCTCCTCATCAATGCCCAATACACCCGCCAAACAAGCCTGCATGGGCTCAATGTAACTTTTTAGTTTAGGACGCTCGGCACAAATCGTCGCATCAATGTTGCTGATTTCGTAGCCTTTTTCGCGCACCAAAGCAATGGTGTCTTTGAGCAATATCTTGCTATCGATGTTTTTAAATTCGCCCGCTGTGTCGGGAAAATGATAACCAATGTCACGCAAGTGTGCAGCGCCCAACAGTGCATCACAAATGGCATGAATCAGTACATCTGCATCAGAATGTCCTTGTAGGCCCATGGTGTGTGGCACCAATATACCGCCTAACCACAACTCGCGATTAGGGGCAAAGTTGTGAACGTCGTATCCAAAGCCTACACGAATTTTCATGCAATTAGCAATTATTTGTCATCTTTGCTAAAGCCAATCAATTCTTTTACACCGCCGATGTTGAAACCAAGGGTGAAACGCAAGGTTTGGTCCAATGGGTTGTTTTGAGCAATTGATAGCACGTATGCAACGTCCAACGAGAATACGTTCAATTTGAAACCAGCACCAAAGGTAGCGTATTGACGGCCACCAATAGAAGGATCTTCGTAGTACAAACCAACACGGCCAAAGAATTGTTCGTTGTAGTCATATTCCAAACCAGCCGACCACATCAAGCGTTTAAATTGTGCGCCAAAGTTGTATTCAGAACCGTCAGCCATATCAACAAACGAACGACCGATGCCAGTGATGGGGTCCATGTTGTAGTATTCGTTCAAACGTTGGTTGTAAGAATCGGTAGATTCGTCTGCACCTCTAACTGGGCGTGCAGGAACCAACAATTTGTTGATGTCAAGGTAGGCAGTAAGGTGGTTGTATTTGTCGAAAGGCATAGTGAAACGACCACCCAAACGCAAGTTGGTAGGCAAGAATGCGGAGTTGCTGTAATCATCACCGTACTCTACTTTTTTACCGATGTTCGAAATGTTGAAACCGAAACCACCGAAACCAGTTCCCCAAGCAAAGTCCACTTTTTGGCCGTAGTAACCAGAAATGTCAGCAGCAATAGACCAACCTGGTTCCAAGTAGCCTTCTTCGGCTGCATTGTAACCGCCAGTAAGGTCAGACCAGATGAAGCGCAAAGCTACACCCATCGAAAAGTTTTTGGTAAGGATACGAGAATAAGAGAAATCCACTGCCAAGTCGTATGGTTTTACGTTATAACCTTCGGTATCGGGCGATTGGTTAATTAAAACCTCGCCGATAGAGAAGAAACGGAACGATGCAGCAATGGTTTGTACATCGTGGATTTTGTAGTAGCCAGAAGCCGACACCAAGTCGATGTCTTTGGTGATTTTTCTCAACCAAGGTACATATGAAACGGTAGCACCACCTTCACCATCAATAAATGCGTATTTAGCGGGGTTCCAATATTGTGAGTCGCCATCGGGAGCAGAAGCTGCACCGGCATCACCCAAACCGCCTGCGCGAGCATCAGGGGCAACCGAAAGGAAACTTACCCCAGTGGTAATGGGTGTATAGTAGTCTATTTCTTGTGCGTACATGGCCATTGGCAAGGTAGCCAAGGCAATAAGTAGTGTTAGGATTTGTTTTTTCATGAATGTGTTTTTATGTCAATAATTTTAAAACGGCTACAAAAATAACGTTTTTTTGCGGATTTTATTGTGTTAGTACTATAATCTTTTGGGTGTTTTCGGTAGAAGTGCCCTGAGATGTGGTTATTTTAACTTTTGCCAAGTAAAGTCCACCAAGTAGTTCGCAACCTCCAGCCTCGTTTAGCACCAAAGTTGTATTGTAGTAGCCTTCTGCAGTTTGCAATACCTCGCTGCTTTGCCAGCAGAGTCTGCCTGCCAAGTCGTAAATGAAGAACTCAATTTGTCCGATGTCATCAGGGCGGTCGTATTGTACCGATAGGGTGGCCTGATTTTTAATCGGATTGGGGAAGATGTTAAAATGATCAATTTTAGGAGCCAGATTGTCTTTCACGACAAATTGTATCGATGCTGTCGAAGAAATGTTTTGTAGGTTCCAGGCTTTTAGCTCCAACGAATAGGTGCCTTCCGCTAAATTGCCCAAAGGATAACGAATTACCCCGTTTTTATAGTCGTTGAGCGATGATTCATAGTAAGCGTTGAGGTTGATGGTTTCGTTGGGCTTGTTGGCATAGCGCAACGTCAAGTCATGACCGATACCCGCTCCCACGGTATTGATGCCAAATAGGTCGCTGAGGTGTGCAAACAAAATAGGTTGGTTGTTGACTTGTTGGCCATTTACAAAAGCAGGCGAATTGATGTACATGCGAATGCTTGGACCTGTTTCTGATGGGTCAACGTAGCTGCTGTGTCCGCCTACGGTAAAATCGTGGCAGAAACCTTGTCCGTCGGTAAAGGCAGGATCATCTACTATATAGTAGGTAAGCCTTCCCTTGCCGAGCGCATAGTTGATGTCTTTGGGTACCATAAACGTAAACTGCATCTTGCCGTCGTTGATGGCAACCTTTCCAGAAAAAAGTTTATTGATGTAATCCTGGTATGCAAATGATTCGTCGCCCTTGCTTGCCAAGGTGTGTAGCTCTTCCGATTTGTCGTACAAGGTAACGTGTGCGGCACCTTGGTAGTCTTCGATTAGCTCGTTGTTCTCATCGCGTACAGAGGCGTTAATGGTGACCAATGCCAATGCACCCAATTCAGCATCTTTGGGATCGATGCCATTGATTGAATCCGTACTTACGTTCCATTGGGGGTAGTGCAAGGTGATGGCTGGGTCGCCCAATAGGCAGAAATTTAGCTTGTTTCGGTCGCCTACAAGTCTGTTTTTAGAAAATTTCACGATATCGCCCAACGCCAATTTAGGTTCTCCTTTTTTGGGTACCAGCGATTTGTAGATGGATTGTGTGAGGTTAAAGTTGCTGGATGAAAATACCACACGTGTGGTCGTAAACGAGGCGATGCCTCCACCATTGGGGTTGAGCACCACTTCCATACCTGCTGATCGTTCGTAGTTATCGAATCGGCTAAAATCGCAAGTTGCGGTTACCCACAACCCTAAATTGGTATTGTTCATGTAGGCAATGTCGCTTTTGCTGATCGTAAGTTCGGATGTAAGTGTTTGAGGACTACCGTGTCCTACGTAAGTAAAGACCAAGGTTCCCTCTTTGATTTGACGCAATACAGCTTCTTTTGCCTGCGGATAGGTTGCACCTGTAGCATTTTGTTCCATGGGATAGGCATCCAACCAGATTTTTTGTGCGCTAAAAGCAGCATTGTAACGAAGTAGGCTGTCTGCCAATACGTTGGCCTGTCTTACGTGTAGGTTGCTATCCTCGTCGTCAGCCAAAAAAGTAAAGGTGTTGCGCCAGGTTCCATAGCTGCTGTTTTGCACATAGTTGATGATTTTATCGATACATTGCTGTGCTTCTTTTGCTGAGCTAACAGGCAATCGGCCGATGCCGATGTCGAGCGTACCTGATTCGATGCGGCTTCCTTCCCCATCTTCCAACAAGCCAAAGTAGTCATCGGTGATGTATGAGCTGGATTTGTTCAAAGACTCTTTCGATTGGTAGGAAAGCAACGAAGGAACTTCGTGCTTGATGCCCTTGTTATCGTAGTAGGCAACGCCCAAAAACAGTAAGTGCTTGGGTTGGGTAGCTTCGCTCTCAGCCCTGTCGTATAGCATTTTCATCAACCAGCGATAGGCGGAGGCATCGGGCGTGCCCGACGAAAATTCGTTGTAGATGGCATCGGGTGTAACTACCGATACGGTTAGTCCGTCGTGTTGGCGGTGGTGGCGAGCCAAGCGTTCGGCTTGCTCAACATAAGCCTCAGGACTGATGATGACCATGTCTGTATTTCCCCAACTGTGCAAGTCTTGTGGGGCAACTTGCGCCACAAAAGTGGGGGTAGGGAAAGAACCCTTGCTGCTGAATGCGACAAACTGGCGTTGGCTGCTGTGTTCGGCATAAAAATGCAAGCTGTCTGCCTGTTGTTGATAGGGTAGGCTAACAGGTGCATAAGGGTTGGTAATGTCCCAAACCAGTATGTCGTTTGCTTGGGTAGCGATGCTGTAATGTGCAATGCGGCTGTTGGCGTGCTTGTTTGGGTAGAAGATAGAAAGTTCGTCTGACGTTAGCTGCAATTGTTGCTGATACGTTATCCCGATGTAATCAATGTAGGCGGTTTGACCGCTGTAGCTGGATGGATACGTTACTTTGATGCTGGCTTTGCTGCTTCCGTTGTAGGTAAAGTTTTCTGCTATGCTACCAGCAACGCCCACTTGATGCGAACCGCTTGAATTATACATGTACAAATCAGCGGTGTTATCGTCCATGGTCACGTGGAGGTACTGTGTACCATCGCCAGTCCCCACGGCTCTCATGGAAAAATGAATATTGGGATCTGCCAAAAACGAAAGGGTAGCGCTAAAAGTTCTCGATTTAGTCGAAGTAGTAAACTGTTCGCCGTACCATTCTCGTCCAGATTCCAATAGGTTGTACTGTTCATTTTCGTGCCACCAATAGTTATAAGAAGTGTTGATGCGCAAGGTGTCAATGCCTTGTACTGGTGGTTGTTGTCCTATTGGCAGGGCATCACCGTCCTGATCGGTTAAAAAGTAGTACCCCAATTTGCTATAGGGGTGTTGTTGGACTTGAAAAGCCTTTGTTGCTGTGTTGTAGGTTACCGTATTGGGCCCTTGTGCATAAAATAGGAGGTAATCATCTTTGCCAAAAATGCCATCCGATCCTTTCTCAATGTGCATGGGAACTTCGGGTAAGTCGTCGGCAATGCGTGCATTCGCCTTGAAATGCTCCGCCAGCATCGCACCACCGTAACCATACACCCTTACTTTTTCAGGTGATGCAAATCCCATGGATAGCAGGTCTTGGTAGGTAAGTTTGTGTACGCCCGATGCTTTGACCGCAATTTTTACCCAATTACCTTGCTGCAACACAGAGTGCTCTGCATAGGTAAACAAACCTTTGGCATGCAGGCTTGCATAGCAAAAGGCAAGAAGTGCAAAAAGGAGGTATATGCGTTGTTTCATCTTATTTGATTTCAAAATCCATTAACAGTTTATCTTCCAGGTAGGCTTGCAAACGGTCGCCAGGATGTACAGGACCGATGCCGTTGGGAGTGCCCGTAAAGAGTAAATCGCCAATTTTTAGGGTATAGTAGCGGCTGATGTAGGCAATGAGCTGGTCGGGGTGAAAAATCATGTCGCCCGTATAGCCTTGTTGCACCGTTTTTCCGTTGATGTCTAAACGAAAATGCAAGTTGTCTATGCTGCCAAAATCTTCCAAAGGATAAAAAGCGCTGATGGCAGCCGAATTGTCAAACCCCTTGCATAGATCCCAGGGTTGTCCTGCTGCTCGTGCTTGCTGTTGCATGTCGCGGGCTGTAAAATCAATGCCCAATCCAATTTCTGCATAGTAGCGCGAAGCAAACTTTTCGGTAATGCCTTTGCCCAAACGGTTGATGCGAATCACTACTTCCAATTCGTAGTCGATTTGCCCCATAAAGTCGGGGACGTAAAATGGCTTATTTTCTTTTAATAGTGCCGAATCGGGCTTGCAAAACACCGTAGGAACGGTGGGCGCTGTTGCTTGTAATTCAGTATTGTGTGCAGGATAATTCCAACCAATGCAAATAACTTTCATGCTTCTTTCTTGTTTATGATACAAAGATAGTATTTTTTATTGACTATTTATAAAACTCCTAACTCCTAACTCATAACTTCTAACTTTATTTACTACCTTTGTACATAAGAACTTTATGTAATGGATTGGAAAGATATGTTGGGTGCGCTCTACGAAGCTGCCCCCGAAGCAGAAAAACAGCAAGCTGCAACCGAAGCAGTTGTCGAAAAACCTGTTAAACAACAGCTTTGTTTGCAATTTCAACGTCGCAGTGGCAAACCTGCGGTCGTGATTACTGGTTTTGTTGGCAGCGATGAGCAACTGAAGGAACTGTGCAAGGACCTCAAAACCCAGTTGGGTGTGGGCGGTTCGGCGCGTGGTGGAGAGATTTTGATACAAGGCGATGTTTGCGATAAAGTGCGCGAAGTATTGCGTAACAAAGGATACGGAGTAAAAGGAGGAAAATGAGTTTAGACGTTTACAAGGCATCAGCGGGTTCTGGCAAAACATTTGCCTTGACACAGCAATACATCAAATTGCTGAGTCGTGCCATCGGTTCAACTCGAAATGCGCATCAGCACATTTTGGCGGTTACCTTTACCAATAAGGCTACCGACGAAATGAAGGAACGCATTGTGTCTGTACTGGCCAAAATTGCCGACGGAACAGCCAAAAAGGAAGAAAATGAAGCAGGCTTGTCAAAAGAGGCAGGTCGAGCCATGCTCTCGAAGCTGCTGCACGATTATGGCAATTTTAACGTTTCCACCATTGATGGTTTCTACCAACAGGTGATGCGCTCGTTTGTGCGTGAGTTGGGGTTGTATGCAGGATATACTTTGGTATTAAACCAACAAGAGGTGATAGAAAAAGCCCTTGATGAACTCATCCTGTCGTTGGAGTTGGAAGAAAACCAGCACCTCTACCAATGGTTGCTGAAACGGGCAGAAAACCGCATCAAGCAAGAAAAAGATTGGTCATTTAGGAAAGTGCTTACCGAGTTGGCATACCAGCTGTTCCAGGAAGACGTGGTGGCATCCATTCGTTTGCTGCAAAAAGAAATCAATTGCATCGAATTAATAGCTGCTTATCAGCAACAATTGGATGATATCATAAAAGGGATATGTTCGCGCATTAAAGCCGCTGTTACAGCCATTGTACAGGTATTTGAATCGGCTGGCTTGCATTTAAAAGAAGATACTTCACGAGGCATCTTACAGCAACTCAAAACCAAAATATCGTCCAATGGGTGGCCAGACTTTTCCGAAACCTTCCTAAATTTGAGACAAAATTGGGAGGCTGCTTTTAAGGCAGATTTTAAAAAGAAAAATGTAGCAACGCTCGAACTATTGCAACGCAAAGGTTTTCCTGCTTTGTTAGAAGATTTGTTTGCTCTTATGGAGCAAGAGAAAACCCTGTTTTTCTCTGCTAAGGCAGTGTTCGATCAGCTCGAATTGCTGCCCGTATTGTTGGATTTAGACACCTGCATTCAACGCTACCTGCGCGACAACAATATGGTGCTACTATCGCAAGTAAATACTTTCCTACGTGAGGTAATTAGCGATTGCGATGCGCCTTTTATCTACGAGAAAGTGGGTACACGCTTGCATCATTTTATGCTCGATGAGTTTCAGGATACGTCCATCATGCAGTGGGAAAATTTCAAGCCACTTATCGCCGAAAGCCTATCAGGCAACCATGACAACCTCATTGTAGGTGACGTAAAACAAAGTATTTATCGTTGGCGTAACTCAGATTGGCGTATTCTTAGCACCCTGTTGGCACAAACTTTCCCTGTGGAAGACAAGACTTTGGACATCAACTGGCGTAGCCAACGTTACATTGTCGAATTTAATAATGCCTTTTTTGTTGCATTGGCAGATGCGCTGGCAGGCGAAATAGCGCCTGACTACGGTGAGATGTTGAAAAGAACCTATGCCGATGTAGCGCAAGAGGTCCCACAAAAGAAAGCCTCAACCACAGGGTACGTGCACGTTGAAATGCAGCATCGAAAAATGGATGCCGAAGAGTTGCAGCAGCTGCAGCAGCAACGTTTGCTACAAACCATATTACAAGTATTGAAGCAAGGTTATTGCTACCGCGATATTGCCGTACTCATCAACAAGCAAGACGAAGGCAATTTGGTGGCACAATGGTTGCTACAAGGAAATATACCCATTATTTCGGTCGATTCGTTGCTGCTGAGCCAATCGCCTGCTGTGCGCAAATTGTTGGCCATTATTCGTTTATCGTGTTCGTTACAGCCTGATGTGGATGCGTATAAGCTGAAAATGCTATGCTCTTTGTCGGATAGCGATCAGGAGGCCATTGCGCAGGCTATGAAGCAACCCTTGTTTGAAGCGGTAGAGCGTTACATTACCTTGTTGCGTTTGCACGAAGATGCCAATAATGCTGTTTACCTACAAGCTTTCCAAGATACCGTTGCCGATTTTGTGGCACAACATTATGCTGATGCCAAAACCTTTATCGAATGGTGGGATACGGTGGGTTGCGAAACCAAACTGCCCGACAATGATCAGCAAAATGCGGTACAGGTTATGACCATTCATAAATCCAAGGGCTTGGCTTTTCCTGTGGTGATTATGCCATTCTCGAATCAGTCTGTATGGCGTGAGGGCAAAATTATGTGGTGCAGTACGGAAGGAACTTCAATAAATGGGTTGCCAGTAGTGCCCGTCGCATGGAAAAAATCGTTGAGCAATAGTTTCTTTAACGCAGCCTACGAACAAGAATATGCCTATCAGGTAGTTGACTTCATTAACAAATGGTACGTGGCGTTTACTCGTGCCGAAAACGCCATGTATGTATTTTCGTTCGATGCTAGCTCGTCGAAAGAAAAAGGAGAAAGCAAAGCAGCCCCCAAGGGTTATACCTTACTTAAAAAGCTGATGGAAGGTGTTTCTGCTACTTTATCGAATAATAAATTGCCTGCAACGTTGCGTACAGAAGACGATATGCAGCTATTTACCATCGGCAGTTTGCCTGAAAAAGCATCCGAAGAGGAAAAAGAAAAAGAAGCAGAATCAAAGGCAGAAAAAAACGATGAAGAAGAAGTAGCAATCATTACCGAACTGCCTTACTATTCGCTTCCTTACCAAGACAATAAATTGCGTTTTCGCTTGCAAGCAGATTTTTCCCAACAGCAACGAGAGGGTAATGTGTTGCATCAAATTCTACAATACATGCAAACAGCTACCGATGCCGAAAAAGCCATCGAAAAAGTGGTGCGACAAGGTCTGTTGCATCCTCAACAGCGAGCGTGGGCTCGTCAGGAAATTGCAACTGTTTTGCAGCATCCTCAGGTGCAGGCATGGTTTGATGGATCCTATCCTACCATTTGGAATGAACGTACCATTATCGGTCAGCAATCGGGTAGCCATAGTGCTTTGTACCGCCCCGACCGTTTGTTGGTGAAAGAGGATAGCATCGTGGTAGTTGACTATAAATTTGGTGAAATGCGCAGGTCGCACCAGCATCAGATTGTGCACTATATGGGTATGTTGCAATCTATGAATAAGTGGAAAACAGTAAAAGGATACCTCTACTACCACAAGACTGGTGAGGTAATAGCGGTTCAGTCTAAATAAAAAGGAGCAGTAAGTTGTGCAAAGGCAGGCGTATAGTCGTGCCTTTGTTCGTTTTCGATGATGAGGTCTTCGTCTGTAGTAGCTTTTTGCTGCTTACAAAATCCCATAACAATGCGTTTGGCTGGTTTGTCTGCACGTGGATAAATGTGTATTCTATGGTAGGCAAACAATCCTTGCTCGGCAGCAATTTGTTGAAAACGATTCATTTCGCTATGTGGCAGAATCACCCAGAAGACCCCTTCGTTGTGCAGCAGTCGAGCCACTCCTTGTAGTAAATCCAGAAACGAGAGGCTGTCGGTGTGTCGTGCTAAATTGCGGTTGGTATGTGGTGTTTTCAGTGAATCAACAAAGTAGGGTGGATTGCTCACAATCAGCTGGTAAGTTTGATCGGTGGCGTAGTCTTGTAGGGCGGTAGGGGTCACCTGTATGTGCTTCCACGGACTTTGTGCTACGTTCTCTTGTGCTTGTTGTGCTGCTTCAGTGTCAATTTCCAACGCATCGATGCGTGCTGTAGGACAACGTTGTGCCAGCATTAGAGCCAACAACCCCGTGCCCGTGCCAATGTCTAAGATGCTTGCGGCTTGCTCTACGGGAGTAATGGCGCCTAAAATAACACCATCAGTGCCTACCTTCATGGCACAATTCCCCTGCTGAATGGTAAATTGCTTAAATCGAAAGTATGGATTCCTCATGCAAGCAGTGTTTTTTGGGGGTTACTTATGATCGGTGCGTTGACTGCTGTTTTTCTTGCATTTTTTTTGAAATCCTTTGCGTGGCCCTTTCCCTCTAAAATGGCGTTTTTTAGGTTGCGGATGGTAGGTAGGGGCCTCGCCTAATTCTTCGGGCAATGGAACTTTGCGCACCTCTTTTTCGATAAATTTTTCGATAGCACCAAACTTGCATTGCTCTTTTTCGGAGATAAACGTAATGGCGATGCCATCGGTATTGGCTCTTGCTGTACGTCCAATGCGGTGCACGTAATCTTCAACATCGTGTGGTACGTCGTAGTTGATGACCATTTCGATGTCTTCGATGTCGATACCACGTGCCACAATGTCGGTAGCTACCAGAATGTGGATATGCCCGTTCTTAAAGTTGCGAATTACTTCTTCTCGTTGGCTTTGCTCCAAATCAGAGTGCATAGCTGCCACCTTTAGGTGCATACGCTTAAAGGTGATGTACATTTCTTTGACCTTTTGCTTCGACGACGAAAATACAATTACCCGATGCAGCGACTGGTTGGCAAAAATGCCTTTGATGAGGGCTAGTTTTTGTGCTTCGTAGCATACGTAGGCAGATTGGTCAATTTTATCGGCAGGTTTAGAGGTTGATAGGTGTATTTCTTTGGGGTTGTGCAATAATTTGCGTGCTAACTCTTGAATTTTGGGTGCCATGGTGGCTGAGAAGAGCAGGGTTTGTTTTTGCTTGGGTAGGTAAGATGCGATGCGCATGATGTCATCGACAAATCCCATTTCGAGCATGCGGTCTGCTTCGTCCAAAACAAAAAACTGCACGAACGACATATCAATCTTGCCCATGTTGAGCAATGAAATAAGCCTGCCAGGGGTGGCAATTACCACGTCCACACCGCTGCGCATTGCCTTGTCTTGTTGGCTAAATACGGCACCATCACCACCGCCATAAACTGCCACTGAAGTAATGGGCAGAAAGTAGGCAAATGCTTCCAGTTGCTGGTCAATCTGTAGTGCCAATTCGCGTGTGGGCACCATGATGAGTGCATTGATTTTATCTTCTCGGTGTTTGCGTTGGCAAAGTACGTTGAGAATGGGGAGTAAGTAGGCGGCTGTTTTGCCTGTACCCGTTTGCGCGCAGGCAATTAGGTCATTTTTGCCTAAAATAAGGGGTATGGTTTGTTCTTGAATAGGAGTGGTTTCCTTAAAGTTCATGGCCTGTAAGCCATCCAATAGCTCCTCTTCTAATTTCAGCTCGTCAAATCTCACAGTGTAGTAGCATTAAAACAAGTAACCAACTGATATAAAGAAGCCGCCACTGTGTAGTTGCGTATCTTCTTCTAATGCCATGTTGAATAGTCCAAGGTTGTAACCCGCCATGAAACGAGCACCCATGTACTCAGCACCGATAGCCATGTGCAAGGAGGCGTTGAATCGCGAAAGGTCTTCTTCAAAGGCAGTACTGCTATTTTCGGTGATGGTTTGACCTAAAATTTCATATTCTGTGGTAACGTGGCTGGCAACTCCACAACTCAAGTGGGGACCTACTTCCAATAGCAAAATAGCCTCATCTTTAATGGGTAGTTGGCCAACGGCATAAAGGGGCAATTGTACGTAGAACAGACGTGCCGTTTCGATGGCTTTGACCTCTGTGCCTAAAATAAAACTATGTGCTGCAGTGGCAAAACCATTCATTGAAAAGTACAAGCCCGATTGTACAGAAAAGTAATCGATAAATTCGTAGGCAATAACAGGACCAGCAGAAAAACCGCTGACGTTGCGTGTTCCGTAGCGTTCTCCTTCAAATTGCCAAACAGCACCAGTGTTGTCATAGCTTGCCATAAGACCAAATCGCCAATCAGCGTGTACGGCAGTAACTGATAGTAATGTGACTACTAATGCTATAATGCGAATAAGAGTTTGTTTCATGGGTTAAAAAGGTAAGTTTATGTATGGCAAAGATACTATTTTTATTTTATATGTGCTAAAACAATTATCTTTGTAATCTCAATAAGAAGTATGAAACCGATGAGAGTAGCCATACAAGAACGTATCTTGGTGTTAGACGGTGCCATGGGAACCATGTTGCAACGACTCACAGGAGAAGAGTACGACAAAGTGAAAAAGGTGCATCAGCTGTACATAGAGGCTGGCGCTGACATTATATCAACACATACTTTTGTTGCCAACGAAGGAACCGACGAAGCCATTGTTGAACGCAATACAACGTATGGTAGATTGGCACGTGAGGTGGCGGATGCGGCTGCTAAAAAAGTGTATGTAGCAGGTTCGATAGGCCCATCAAATAAAACGCTGACCATGGCAGACGAGGGTGAGTTCGATTCCTTGTACCGTCGCTATTGTGTGCAAATAAAGGCATTGAGCCCCCATGTAGATGTGCTGCTTTTTGAAACTTTTTTTGATACGCTAAACCTCAAGGCAGCGTTGTTGGCAGCGCAAACAGAGGCTCCTGATGTGCCTGTGATGGTGTCGGTGACGTTAGAAAAAAGTGGTCGCTTGTTAAGCGGGCAAACATTAGATGCCTTGGTGGCTACCATCGAACCTTTTCATCCGTTGTCAATCGGTTTGAATTGCTCGTTTGGTGCAACCGATATGTTGCCTCATTTGGCTACGCTTTCGTCGCTTACGTCGTGTTATGTGAGTGTGCATCCCAATGCAGGCTTGCCCAACGAGTTGGGTCAGTACGACGAAACGCCGCAATCGATGTGCCAAGCCATGCAACTTTACTTTGACAGGCAGTTGGTCAATATTGTGGGCGGTTGTTGTGGCACGACACCCGAGCACATTGCACTGTTTGCAGCAAAGGCAGCAAAAACAGCTCCTCGTATTCCCGTACAACCTACGCAAGCAGGCTATTTGACGGGGTTAGAGCCCTTGTGTGTAGATCACCAATTTGTAAACGTAGGCGAACGTACCAATGTGGCAGGCTCTAAAAAGTTTGCTCGATTGATAGCCGAGAAAAAATACGATGAGGCTTTGACTATTGCCCGCAAGCAGGTAGAAGGTGGAGCACAAATTATAGATGTTTGCATGGACGATGCTTTGTTGGATGCCGAGGCAGAAATGGCGCATTTCTTGTTTTTAATGGGCAACGACCCTACCATTGCACGTGTGCCGGTAATGATTGACTCATCGCGTTGGGATGTTTTACGCAAAGGCTTGCAGTACGTGCAAGGTAAGGCGATTGTTAATTCAATTTCGCTCAAAGAAGGGGAAGATGTGTTTTTGCAACGTGCAGCCTACATCCAGCAAATGGGTGCAGCTGTTGTAGTGATGGCGTTTGACGAAGAAGGTCAGGCAACCACCTATGCTAAACGTACAGCAGTTTGTCAGCGAGCCTATCAATTGCTGACCGAAAAGCTTAACTTCCCACCACAAGACATCGTCTTTGATCCCAACGTGCTGACCCTGGCAACGGGTATGCCCGAACACAATACATATGCCATTGATTTTATCGAAACCATTCGATACATCAAACAAAACCTACCATACGCCAAGGTGAGCGGTGGCATTAGCAACCTTTCGTTTGCCTTTAGAGGCAACAATGTGGTGCGCGAGGCCATGCATGCTGTCTTTTTGTACCATGCCATCCAGGCAGGTTTGGATAT
Organism: Candidatus Enterocola sp.; assembly: GCA_045634045.1. GTDB lineage: Bacteria > Bacteroidota > Bacteroidia > Bacteroidales > Paludibacteraceae > Enterocola. The sequence goes on from JAZQZN010000037.1 coordinate 121,323, forward strand.
GGCGATTGTGAATCCTGCTCAGCTACAAATTTATAGCCAGATAGAACCTACGTTGTTGGCTAAAGTGGAAGCCGTTATTTTAAATACGCATCCTGATGCCACCGACGAACTAATAGCCTATGCGCGTACCTTACAAAATACTGAAACGGTGGCAAAGGCAGAGCAAACCGACTTGTGGCGCAATGCTTTAGTAGAAGAAAGGTTGGTGCATGCCTTGATGCACGGCATCACCGAGCACATCGAACAGGATGTGAATGAGGCATTGCAAACCTACCGCCCCATTCAGCTGATCGAAAATGTACTGATGAAAGGCATGACCCAGGTAGGTGTGCTGTTTGGAGAGGGAAAGATGTTCTTGCCACAGGTGGTGAAAACGGCGCAGGTGATGAAAAAGGCGGTTAGCTTTATCGAACCCTTGCTGCAGCAGGATGCGCAAAGTGCATCGAAACGCCCCAAAGTGGTGTTGGCTACTGTAAAAGGAGATGTGCACGATATTGGTAAAAACATAGTAGGAGTAGTTTTGGCTTGCAATGGGTACGAGGTCATTGACTTAGGGGTTATGGTGCCTAAAGATACCATTGTGCGAACTGCCGTTGAGCAGCAAGCAGCAGCCATTTGTTTGAGTGGTTTGATAACTCCGTCGTTGGCAGAAATGGCTGAGGTAGCAGTAGCATTGGACCGCTTGAACTGTCAAATCCCTTTGATTGTAGGTGGCGCAACGACTTCGTTGGCACACACAGCTCTTAAGTTGGATCCATTGTATGCAGCCCCTGTGCTACATTCTAAGGATGCATCGCACAATGTTGCTTTGGTCAATGAACTATTGGCAGACCAGGCTGCAAGCAATAGAATGAAGCAAGAATATGCCCAAATACGCGCTCAATACGAACAAAAGCAAATGCCAACGACCCATAAATCGGTGCAAATAGATTGGGATAATGAACCTATTTTTGTGCCTACTGTTTTGGGGGCATGGAGAGCTGATGAGGCATTGCCTTTGCAGGAGGTTGCATCGCACATCAACTGGAAAGCCTATGCGCAAGCTTGGAAAATGAAGTTGGAAGAGGCTGGTGATTTGATTGCCGAAGCCAAGAAATACCTATTTGATCAGCCCAATCGTTGGCAAATCCGTGCAAGAGTGGGTATCTTTCCTGCAATTGCTACGGGCGATGCCCTACAAATTGGCGAAATGGAATTCCCTATGGAACGTCGCGATTGTTCGTTAGCTGACTTCGTTTCGCCTCATGGTGACTACGTGGGGGCTTTTGCCGTTACGGTCGATGTAATGGATTGGATAACATCGCTTCAAGCAAAAAACGAAACCTATGCTGCGATGGTGGTACAATTGTTGGCAGATAGGTTGGTAGAGGCTTGCTCCGAATATTTGTTCGTACAAATGCAGCAAGAGTGGTGGGGCTTTGATGGTGGTATCCGTCCTGCTGTGGGGTATAGTTGTTTGCCCAACCATGCCCTAAAACAATCCCTATTCGATTTGTTGGAGGCTTCCGATTTGGGTATTCAACTAACAGAAAATGGTGCCATGTTGCCACAAGCATCGGTTTGTGGATTGTACATTGCTAATCAGCACGCTAAATATTTTTAATCATGATAAACATTGCCGAAAAATTACGCACCGCCCAATCTCCTTTGTTTACCTTTGAGGTGTTGCCTCCGTTAAAAGGAAAGGGCATTGAAGCTATTTACGCAGCCATCGATCCGTTGTTGGAATTTAATCCGTCGTACATCAACATTACGTATCATGCTGCCGATGTGCAATACAAAACGAAAGAAGATGGAAGCATCGAAAAACGTGTAGTACGCAAACGTCCAGGAACGGTGGCAACGGCTGCAGCTATCCACTATAAATACGGCATCGAGGTGGTTCCTCACCTTATTTGCAGTGGTTTGAACCAAGAAGAAATAGAAAATATCCTGATTGACCTGCATTTTTTGGATATTCACAACTTATTTGTGTTGCGTGGCGATGCACAAAAAGGATCAAGAGTATTCATACCCAAAGAAAACGGACATGCTCATACCACCGATTTGATGCAACAAATCAACAATATGAACAAGGGGCTTTATTTGGATGATGCACTCAAAACTCCAGTGCCTACCCAATTCTCAATGGGGGTGGCTTGCTATCCCGAAAAGCACATTGAGGCTCCTAATTTGGCAACCGACATTGCTTTTTTGAAGCAAAAGGTCGCTTTAGGAGCAGAATATGCCGTTACACAGCTGTTCTTTGATAATCAAAAATACATTGATTTTGTTAAGGCGTGTCGCGCCGATGGTATTAACATTCCCATTGTGCCAGGGTTGAAACCCATTTCTGGATTAAACGACCTGAACCTCTTGCCTCAAACTTTTAATATCGATATTCCAGAAGAGTTGGCGCGTGAGGTGAAGAAATGCACCACCAACGAGGCAGCCCGTCAGGTCGGGGTAGAATGGACCATCGAACAATGTAAACAGCTCAAAGCCTTCGGTATTCCATCGTTGCACTTCTATACCTTGGGCAAATCCGACAATATTGCCCAGATTTGCAAGGCAGTTTTCTAACCGATTTTGTGCAAAGAATATGACCGACTAAACTACTTTAGTCGGTCTTTTTTTGTGTTGTAACGGCATTGTAATAGGCAAATGTTAATAACATCGTTTGCATTGTTAAGGAAAAATCGGCAGTGTTAAAATTATATTACGTTAAGTACTGTTTACCTATTTAAATAGTCTCGAAGACGATAGAGGCGTACATTTGCTATGTGTTTGCAAACCACAAGTGTAAAGAAAAAAGTAATTTAAATGTTGTACGTATGAAAAGGACGACAAAAAAATTCACCTATTTAATATCCCTTTTATGTTTAGGGGTAATGTTTACAGCATGTAACGACAAAGATGCAGAACCTCGCAATCAGGAGGAAATGTTGGAAACTCGTGCTGTAATGGTGTCGGAAGAGTTTGATACAGTTAACCAGCTATTTTCGGGAGAAGTTGCATGGCTTGGAACGCAGTCGGAAGAAGTTTCATCTTATCTACTAAAGCGTTTTCCTAATATTACAGCTTCTGTTACGGAAAGAACCGAGGCTATTGTGCTGGACGAAATGGTAGCGGGTGATTTGTTGACAAATCAATCTGCATGTGATCCCATTAAGTTGCATTGGTCTAAAAACAAACCCATTGCTTTTCTCAACCCATCGGCAAATTCACTTAAGTTATTGTCTCTATTAAATGGAGCAGAAAGACAAACCGTTGACAATGCAGCAACTTCGTTGATAGAACAATATTGGTTTTATATGATTCAACGCGATGGTAATGCGGTTTCGTATTGTAAACCAACGATTGATGATATTACGATTCAAAAAGTGGACTCTTTGGGTAATGAGTTGCAAACAGAGCACTTCATAAATGATGATATTGAAGTGTCTGACTATGCGAAAGGACGAGTAGGTGAAAGAGCAGCAGAATGGTTAAATGAAATGACGAGTGCCAATAGGAAACGTACTTTATTGATGGGTTCTATCGGTGAGCCTACCTACAAAGCATTTACGCAAAAAATATATCATACGGTTAAGGTTGACCATGATAAGACGATTAGAGACCTTGATTACAAGATTGATAATTCATGCGGCGTAAGTACTACAGAGGCGTGTATCGAATTAACCATAACTGCAGGCTACGATCAAATTAATCACAGAGATGTGTATGATGTTGTTATCTCAGAAACTTTTGATGCAAAGAAAACGTACATTGAGAATACAGTGTTCTATAAATCTGCAGCCTACAAGTACAAATATACAGGGGGTAATTATGCTGGCTTGAAGTTGGGTTTGAAATTGAAAAATGTGTCGGAAGGCGATGTTTCATTTGCACAGGCAGTCCCTGTTGGAACGGCTGGCTCTTATAGTACGACCCATACTCCTGCATCAATTACAGTTGGTGGTAGCATTACAGGAGGTATCTCGCCAAGTGGTCCATCAGCATCAGGTAGTTTTAGTTTTTCTTATACCCCACCTAAAACAACCGTATCTTTGCCACATAGTGACTTGCCTTTGCAGTATAATGACAACCATACATGGGTATCATGGGATTATGGTATTACCCCAATATCAAATTATCCACGTGTCTATAATGACAACTTGGGTTGGGGCTTTAATCAAGATTTTGTGGGTTCGTTAGAGTTTTCGACAAAATCGTGCAGAACAGAACAAGCTGTTACCTTTATGCTGGCAAATACAGGAAATTATGAGAGAACACCAATCGGTTTGAATATAGAATCTGTATTCCGCACTTATCATGAGGTAGCTTCTCCATTTACTTATGCAAGATCTTATTGGATATATACCCGTACTGCGTATGTTCTTTTGCCTACTGTTTATCGCCATTATGAAAAATACAGTCCTTATTGCAACAGTATGCAGATAAACGATGCTTCTGAATCGTGGAATGAAGTAGAAGCAGTCTTGAAGAGCAATGTTAATTACAAAGCTTTCTATAACGAAAATTTGTTGGTTGGAGCTCCAACAGCAGATGCAGTGAAAGTGGCAGCATCAGATATCTGGAAAGAAACAATAAACAGCATGATTAGTCAGTTTGCTAATCTTTCTTTCAAAAATGAATATTTGGTAGCTCTTTCGAACTCAAAAGGTCAATCACTTAAAATGGGATTGTATATACATGGTAAGACCTGGAAATTAGTTGATGACATTACCCAATTTCAATTGGGAACAGAATAAACCTAACTTAATCTAAACCTAAGAGAAAGGGACTGACCGTGAGGTCAGCCCCTTTTTTGATGTGTGTGTTTCTTTTTATAAGCGTTTTAATAAATCTTTGCCCAATTGGTCGAGTTGAGGGTCGCGTGCACCCATAATAAGGAAGGTGGTGTTGTCTTGCGCCAAGGTAATCATTTCAGCCATAGCTCCTTGCTTATTACCTACAAAGATGGCTTGTTTACCTTCTTTGATAATGGCTGTGCTTACTACAGTGGGCGAAATATCCTTGTTAACAGTGCCGCCAGCATAGTAAACATCACCAATTAAGAAAATATCATTGTCGCGCAATACTTTGGCAACTTCTTGCGATAGTTCTGCGTGCATGAAGCGAAGCGGACCAAATCCATGTGGTTGGAAGTAGGCTACCACACGGGGGCTTACCAATTGGCAGGCCGCAATGGCAGCTGCCACCTCTGATGGATTGTGAGCAAAGTCGTCAATGACATATTGCTTGTTGTTCTTCTTCTCGCCAATGAGTTGCGTACGGCGGTAAATTCCTCGGAATGATGCCAAGGCTTTGATGATGGCGCTTTTATCAACACCAACGCAGCGGCATGCAGAAAATGCGGCCAATGCATTTTCCATGTTGTGTGCCCCCATAATAGGCACTTTGCACGAACTGCCGTTGATTTTAAACGAGATGGAAAATCCACTTTGCTTAAAACTGCTACCTTTGTTGCCTGCTTTTGCGCCACAGGTAGTAAAGTCGTATTCGCTGTTGGCAGAAAGGCTGGCCGATAGGGCATTGTCAGCATTGACAATAAAGGCACCTTTGGTGTTGTTTTTGAATGTGCTGAACAGTTCTAACAATTCATCGGCTTCTTTGTGGTCGCGTTCAATGTTGAGCACAATGCCAATTTCAGGGGTGTATCCTACGATGCTTCCGTCTGATTCATCTGCCTCAATCACCAACCATTCGCCCTCACCTTTGTAGGCGTTGCCTGGTAAACCTTGCTCTTGCAGCTCAGTAAGTCCTGCTCCCGTAATGAGCGAAGGTTGCAAACCTGCTTGTTGCAAGATATGGAAAATCATGGCAGTGGTGGTCGATTTTCCCGATGTGCCACCCACCGCTATGGTTTTAACTTCGTTCGATATGGCGGCCAGTACAGCAGAACGTTTGGCAATAGGAATACCCAATTCAACTGCTTTTTGGTATTCGATATTGGTTTCTTCAATGGCAGTAGAAACTACCACCAAATCGATGTCGGAAGTAATGCCTTTCCCGTCTTGTGGCACACAGTGAATGCCCATAGCTTCAAACTGTTGTTGCAATACCGATTTGCTCGAACCGCCAAACAAACGGTCAGATCCAATAACGGTTTTTCCTAATCCACGTAAGTATTGAGCAATGGCACTCATTCCTGTGCCTGCGATGCCCACAAAAAAGAACGATTGATACGTTTGTAAATTCATTATATAATAAATGATTAGTGCAAAATTTTATAAACCAACTCTTTAAGTAGGTTGATGTCATCGTTGTCAACGGTTCCTATCCCTTTCGATTTGCCGTCGTATTCGCGCAAGTAACCAATGATTTTAAAGGTTTTCATCTTGGAAAATCTCCTTGCTCCTGCTTCGTAATTCCTAACAGCCCAAGGCTGTATGCGCAGAGCGGCTGCGGCCTGTTTGGGGTCGGGTAGGTAATGGTATGCCATGAGGTTGGAAAAATACGAAAACAAAGTAGCGATGATACGCTGTATGGGTTCGTTGGTATTCAAAATAATTTGGTTGGCTTTTAGCACATTGCCCGCAATAAGGGCATCTTGCAGTTCAAAAGTACTGTATTTTTTGCTCATGCCGGTTGTCTTCTCCAGCAGCTCGCAACTGATGGTGCTGTTTTTGTCGAGCAAAATGGAAAATTTTTCGACAATGCTCTCAATGAGGCTTAAATCTGTGCCAGCCAACTCTAAAAGCAAACGAGTGGCATCGGGTTGGATGCTCAATTGATGCTCCCTTAATTGTTGGTGTACAAATTCCTCTACTTGGTTCTCGTACAATTTTTTGGATTCAAAGACGATGCCCAACTGAGCGGCTGTTTGCAACCATTTTTTTCGTTTGTCGATGGTGCCGTATTTGTACGCAATGATTAAAATGGTGTTGCTTTGTGGCTTTTGTAGGTAGTATTGCAACTTGTCCAGGGCCTCTTTTTTGTCGATGGTCTGTGCTTCTTTTAAAATAACCACTTGGTAGTCGGACATCATGGGGTAACGTTGCGCATCGTTGATGAGTGCCCCAACAATATCGCCTTGCTTGTTGGTTTTGATGTCATTGCCGTATCTCACCGTTAGGTTCATGAGCTTTTCATCTTCGGTAAGAATGGTACTTTCCAATGCTTCGGTAATTTTGTTGATGTAGTAGGGTTCTTCGCCCATAAGTACATAGATCGGAGCAAATTGGCGTAGGCTAATTTGCTTCATAATGGAGGCGTATGTCAATCCTTTTTGTTCCAAAATGGCTTGTGTGTTGCAATAAAATATTACCTTTGTAAAGGTAGTTATTATTTTGGAATTACGAATAGAAAATAAGAACGGAAAAAGACAAGTTTTTGACGCTTTTCGTCAAAAATGGGTAGCGCTGACACCCGAAGAAGGTGTACGTCAGCAGTTTTGTCAATTTTTGGTGGATGTAAAAAGTTATCCACAAATTGCTATTGCTAACGAATGTACGCTTTCTATCAACGGCCAATCACAACGTTGCGATACCGTTATTTATTCCAAAGGTATTCCTGTGGTATTGGTCGAGTACAAAGCACCATCGGTAAAAATAACCCAAGATGTTATCAATCAAGCACTTCGCTACAATACCCAACTGCATGTTCCTTATTTGGTTGTAACCAACGGGGTGGATACCTACTGCTTTCATATCAACTACCAGACCCTCAAGGCCACTCCGCTTACCGATATTCCTGATTATAATTTGTTTTGATACGGTGGGTCAAACATACGGTGATAAAAAGGAGTAGAATAAAAAGAGGTGATGTTGTAACCAATTCAAAATTAAAATATTACTTTTGTAGCCGAATTTAAATATAATAGAATGTGTAGGAACATAGCGTGCTATGTTCGCAATTGAAGAAAAAGATATAAGATTTAAAATATAGTACATATTTGATAGACGTAATGGTCATCGGAAAAATGAAAACCTGAGAAATTTTCTATTTTAGAGCTATGATGAACATTGATGTCTGCGCTGCTTGGCGTGGACTATTGTGTTTGCATTTGCTCTATGGTTTTCTCAGGACCTTCATTTTAATGTAATAGCAATAGTTTCACGCTTTTTTTATGTCCTTTTGTGAAACTTTGGAATATACATCTTCTTCCCATGACTCATCTAAGCTATATTAACCAAATCTTATCCATTCAAGAAACAAATTTAAACCTATTAATAATTAATTAAACTTTAATTTATGAAAAAGAAATTATTTAAAAATCTGTTGCTATTTGCAAGTATGTTAGCAATTCTCACAAGTTGTGAGGGGAAAGAACCGGTGTCACCATCAGAATCTGAAGTTAAAGAAGTTGAAATAGTAGAGGTGACAAACATAAGAGTTGAATCTGCTGTATTTAAAGGTGTAATAAATAAAGACCTAAGTAATTGTGATAATTATGAGTTTGGAGTTTTTATTAGTAAATGGTCTAATAGCATTAGAGATTTTATTGGGTGGGGTGAACTCTCTGAACATTTATATAAGTCAGACGTCTTGCTAAATGGAAATTTTTCAGTTGAAGTAGGAGGACTAGATGCTGGAGAGGATTATTATTATAGTGCATATTTAATTATAAATAATGACTTATATATTTTTGAAAATGAATTTAATTATAAGAGATTTACAACTCTTGATTCTTCGCAGTCTAATGCTAATGGACATAATTATGTGGATTTAGGATTGCCTAGTGGTGTTA